>NZ_JBHVFQ010000003.1:0-80411 GCF_042801555.1 Isoptericola sp. NPDC057559 | reverse complement strand
CTCACCCGGTGGGGGCTTGGGGGCCCGGGGGGCCCGGCCCCGTGGCCCCACCGGGGGGTGGGCCCGTTCTGAACGCTCAGAACGTGCACCACCGCCTGTTCGGCGAGTGCGGACGGTGTCAGTCGGCGGACGGGGCCGTCGGGGCGCTCTGGGCCGACTGCGGGGTGACCGGGCTGACCGGGCTGGCCGGCGTGTTCGGGCTGGCGGGCGACTGCGGCGTCGGGGCCGAC
The DNA here is from genome assembly GCF_042801555.1 of Isoptericola sp. NPDC057559. Classification (NCBI taxonomy): domain Bacteria; kingdom Bacillati; phylum Actinomycetota; class Actinomycetes; order Micrococcales; family Promicromonosporaceae; genus Isoptericola; species Isoptericola sp. NPDC057559. The sequence continues at coordinate 80,181 of NZ_JBHVFQ010000003.1, read as the reverse complement.
TTCGCAGACGGCGCAGACGGCGCGGACTTCGCGGACTGTGCCGTCGGCGCCGTCGTCGCGGACTGCGCGGTCACGGTGGTGACGGTCGACGCGTTCTGCACCGCAGACGGCGACGGGTCCGCCGACTCGACGGGCGGGGTGGCCGCGTTCGCGCTCGACGTCGGGTCGGGCGTCGCGCCCCCGTGGTCGTCGGCGACGCGCACCGTGGCGGTGGTGGCGTCGTCGGACGGCGCGTCGTCGACGGTGCCGTGCGCCGCGGCGGCGACGGCGCCCAGGCCGACCGCGCCGAGCGCCCCGGTGACGATCCATGCGCTGCGTGCCTTCATGGTGCTGCTCCTTCGTGTCGTCGGCGGCGTCGTGCCCCCGTGATGGCCGGGCGTCCTGCCCGCCTGGTTCCCAGCCTTCGCGGCCCCCGTGAGACGCCGGGGAGCCGCAGGTGAGAGGTCTCTCAGAAAGCCGCCGCGTCCGCCGCGAGGCGCTCGGCCACCGCGAGGAAGGCGGCGGCGCGCGCCGCCGTGTCGGCCCCCGCGGCCAGCGAGACCACGACGGCGGCGGCCCGCGCGCGCAGGAGCGCCGGGTCCGCCGCGCCACCGAAGACGTCGAGGCAGCGCACGACCAGGCCCTCCGTGCCGGCGTACGCGGCGGGCGCGAGCGCGGGCAGCACGGCCAGGTGCGCGACGGCGCACGCCAGGTCGTCGACGAGGTGTCCCGGGCCGAGCGTGTCGGCGTCGAGCAGGCCGCGGACGCGCGCCGGTCGCCCCGCGCCAGGGGCCGACGACGCCGGGTCGAGCAGGAGGTTCGCCGCGTGGAGGTCGCCGTGCGTCGTGACGACGGGGCCGGGGTCGCGGGCGTCGACGACGGCGCCGATCCGGGCGCCCAGGCGCGCGAGGCGCCCGGGGTCGGCCCCGTGCAGCGCCGCCAGCGCGCCCAGGTAGTGGTCGAGCCGGTCCGCCCACGGCGCGCGTGGCGGCAGGGACACGCCGGCGGCGGGGAGCCCGCGCGCGACGCGCAGGACCTCCGCCGGGTCGAGGCAGTCGGCCCGGCCGGCCGCCGGGGTCCGCGCGAGGAGGTCGGCGACCGACGCGCCCGGCACCTCCGTCAGCAGCACGACGCCGTCCCCCGGCGCCTCGGGCCCGCCGAGCACCCGCGGGGCGACGACCCCGTCCGCGCCGGCGAGGAGCACGTGCCGCCGCACCAGGGCGTCGGCGCGGGAGGGCCGCACCACCTTGACGTACACGGTGCCGGCGGTGGTGCGCGCCCGGAGCACCGCGCGGCGCAGCGGGCGGTACGTGACGGTCTCCAGGGCGAGCACCTCGGCGTCCACACCCGCCGCCCGCAGCCGTTCCCGCACCCCCGCGGGGGTGCTGCCCGCCGCCAGGCCGGGCAGCGCCGGGTCGTGCGGGTGCCGCCACACGTGCAGGCTCCGCCCGCCGTCGTCCAGCCGCACGACGCCCGGCCCGAGCGGGTCCCCGTCCCGGACCGCGCCGCGAGCCCGACGGAACACGGACCCCGGCGCGCTCGACGCGCACAGGTGCTCCCGCGCGCGGAGCGTGCCGCCGGCACCGGCGCGACGGGCCACGACCTCGTAGGCGACCGTCACCTCGGCGCCCGGGCGGGCGTGCACCTGCCGCACCGACCAGGACTCGAGCTCGGACCCGTCGGCCGCGAGCGCCGCGCCCAGCACTCCGGCCGCGCCGTCGCCGGCGAGCAGGTCGAGCCACGCGCGGTGGTCGTCGGGCGCGGTGGCGGGCACGGTGGCGGGCGCGGTGGCGGGCGCTCTGGTCGGCGGCGCGGCGAGCGGCGGGGAGGTCGGCACCCCGCCATCCGACCGTCCCGGGGCGAGCGCGGGGTGAGACGCGGATGAGACGCCTCTCATCTGCCCGCGGGGAGCCGGCCGCGGCGGGCCGGACTACAGCGACACGTCGTCCAGCCCGAGCCAGCCGGCGAGGTCCGCCAGCTCGCCCCGCACGGCCTGGGCGACGTCCGGCTCGAAGGGCAGGTCCTCGTGGACGGCGTCCACGCGCAGCACGCCCGCCTTCCGGTCGGCGGTGGCGTCGACCTTGCCGACGAACCGGTCCCCGTGCAGCACCGGGAGCGCGAAGTAGCCCCAGCGCCGCTGCGCCCGCGGCTTGTACATCTCGAGGACGTAGTCGAAGTCGAAGATCTCGAGCAGCCGGGCGCGGTCGTGCACGAGGGCGTCGAACGGCGAGAGCACCGCGGTGCGGCCCTCGAACGGCTCGTCGACCGCCGCGAGCGCCTCCGGGTCGGCGAGCCAGGTCCGCTCGGTGCCCTCCACGGTGACGGGCGTCCCGGCGAGGTCGAGGTAGTCCTCGTCCCCGGGCAGCCCCGGGACGCGGGGGCGCACGATCCCGCGCGCCCGCACCAGCCGGGCGACGCGCTCGCGCGCCGCCTCCGCCCGCGGCAGCGGAGGCACGTCGGGGTAGACCCGCTCGGCCAGGTCCCACAGCCGGTCGCGCCCGCGCCGCCCGGCGATCGCGACGTCGCCGTGCAGGCACGCGAACTCCAGCATCTGCGTGACGTTGCGGTGCCCCGTCCAGCCGCTGGAGCGCCACGGCCGCACGCTGGTGTCCGGCACGTCGCGCGCGGTGAGCGGGCCGGCGTCCTGGAGCAGCGCGAGGACGTCGTCGAGGAACGGTGCGTTGTCGTGGAACCAGCTCGCGCGCCAGTCCCCGAACGGCCACCGGGACATCTGCTCGAGGTACAGCGGCAGGTCCTCCATGGAGCGCACCGTGCCCCCGAGGCGGAACAGCATGCGGTCGGCCAGCGCGTCCTCCACCGCGCCCGGCCAGGTCGCGCGGCCGAGGCGGGACCAGGGCACGAGGTCCACCGCCGGCGCCACGGCGGCGGTGGGGTCCACGGGCAGCACCAGGAGGTGCTCGACCGTCGCCACGAGGTCGTCCGGGCGGCGCGCGTCGAGCAGCTGCGCCCGCACGGCGATGCGCCGGGCCTGGTCTCGGGTCAGCCGCACCACCGGCGCGGCGGCGTCGCCGGTCATGTCGCGACCGTAGCGGCGGGCGCCGACAGCGCGCGGGTCAGCCGGCGGCAGCGGCGAGCAGGTGGTCGAGCACCGCGAGCGTCGCGGGCCCCGGCGCGCCGCCGGTCGTCCGGTGCCGGGCCACGATCTGCCGCGTCCCCAGCCCCGGCAGGGCGACGACCCGCACCGTGCCCGGCAGGAGGCCCGGCACCGCGAGCGCCGGGACGACCGCGACGCCGAGGTCCGCCGCGACGAGGGAGAGCGCCACCGTGTAGTCGTCGTACCGGTGCGTGAGCGGGGCCGTGGCCCCCGACGCGGCGTGGGCACGCTGCACGACCCGGTCGGCGGCGTGGCCGGCCTCCGCGCCGAGCCACGTCGCGTGCCGCAGGTCGGTCAGGCTCTCGGGGACCGGGTGGTGCGACGGGAGCACCACGAGCCACGGCTCGTCGAGCACGGGGACGTCGCGCGCTCCGGCGGGCGTGGACCGCCCGATGTCGCTCTCGGTCTCGGTGAGGATCAGGTCGAGCCCGCCGCGGCGCAGCTCCCGCTGCGCCGCCTCGCCCTCCGCCTGCAGCAGGTGGACGTCGAGCCCGGGCGAGGTGCGGGCGAGTCGCCCGGCGAGGGGCGCCAGCAGGCCGCTGATCAGCGTCGGCGAGGCGCCGACGGCGACCGTGCCGCTGGGCTCGCCCGCGAGCTCCGCGAGGGCCCGCCGCGTGTCGGTGAGCTCGGCCTCGATGCGTTCCGCGGCCTCGACGACCAGCCGGCCCGCCGGGGTGAGCACGGCGCCGGCCGGCTGCCGGTCCACGAGTCGCTGCCCCGACTCCGCCTCGAGACGCGCGACCTGCTGCGAGACCGCCGACGGGGACACCCCCAGCGCCTCGCCGGCGGCGACGATGCCACCGTGGCGGTGGACGGCCAGGAGGATCGCCAGCCGGCGCGGGTCGAGGTGCATCGAAATACCTTAAGCCCGAGTGCGGAGAACTTCGATTGATCTGAAGCATCCCCTCGTCCGACGATGGGCCGGTGACGACGACGAGACCCGGTGCCGAGGCCCGTCCCGCGCCCGCCCTCGGCGGGGGTGCCGTCCTCGTCGCGACCGGCGCGCTCCTCTGGGGCACCGGGGGCGTCGCGGCCGCCACGATCACGGCCCACAGCGCGATGTCCCCGACGGCGGTGTCGGCCCTGCGGCTCCTGCTGGGCGGGCTGGCCGTGCTCGGCGTCACCGCCGTCACCGGGCAGCTGCGCGCCATCCCGCGGACGGCCGCCTCCGCGCGGCACGTGCTGCTCACCGCCGCCCTCACCGCCGTCTTCGGCGCGGCGTACTTCCAGTCCGTGGTCCAGGTCGGCGTCGCCGTCGCGACCGTGGTCGCGCTCGGCGGCGCGCCGCTGGTCGTGGCCGCCCACGGCACCCTGCGGGCCCGGCGCCTCCCCCGCCTCCCGGTGCTGGTGGCGCTCGCGGCGTCGGTCGCCGGCCTCACGCTCGTCGGCGACGTGCGCCGGCCCGCCGACGCCGGCGGCGATCCCGTGTGGGGCGTCGCGCTCGCGCTGGTCGCGGCGGTCGCGTTCGGCGCGACGACCGTCGTCAACCGCCGCGTCCTGCCCGGGCTCGCCCCCGCTCCCCTGGTCGCCACCGCATTCACCCTGGCGGGGCTCGCGTCGCTCGTGCCCGCGGCCCCCGCGGGACTCGCCCTCGGCTCGCTCGACGCCACCGCGTGGGTCACGCTCGCGTTCCTCGCGCTGGTGCAGACGGCGGTCGGGTACCTCGCGTTCTACGCCGGCCTGCAGCGCGGGGTCAGCGCGACGTCGGCGGCGCTGCTGTCGCTGCTGGAGCCCGTCGGGGCGACGGTGCTCGCCGTCGCGGTGCTCGGCGAGCACGTGACGCCGGCGGCCGCGGTCGGCATCGGCCTCGTGCTGGGCGCCGTCCTGCTCGCCCGCGACCGACCCGCCGGCGCGACGGCGGCCGCCTCGTCGACCACCAGCACGACCACCAGGACGACGCGGCGTGGTCCCCGGGGACGACGTCGCACGGCACCCCGGTCGGACGCGCCGCCCCCCGCCGCGGCGTAGCGTGCCCGGCATGGAGCGCGGCCCCCTCGACCGTTGGCGCCCCCGGCTGTTCCTGGCGCTGGCGCTCGCCGTCGTCGTGACCGTCGGGACCCTGGGTGCGTCGCACTGGCAGCCGGACGCCCGCGGCGTCGACGCGCTGGGCCTGGCCCTCGCGCTCGTCGGGCCCCTCGTGCTGCTGACCCTGCCCCGCCGCCCCGCGCTCGCCGTGCTGCTGGCCGTGGGCGCCCTCGGGGCGTACCTGGTGCTGGGGTACGCGTGGGGCCCGGTGTTCGGCGGCACGGTCGGCGTGCTCGTCATGGTGCTGCTCACCGGCCCCGCGGCCCGGGCGCGGGCGATCGCCTGGTCGGGGGCGCTGCTGATGTGGGGCACCGTCGTGGGCGCCGCCGCCCTGCGCGACGACGCGCCCCGGTCGGCCGCCCTCCTCGGCGGGGCGGCGTGGACCGCCGTCGCGCTGCTGATCGCCACCGGCGTCCGCGAACGGCTCGCCCGCGCCACCGCGCTGCGCGCCGCCCGCGCCGACCGGGAGCGCACCGCCGTCGCGACCGAGCGGCTGCGGATCGCGCGCGAGCTGCACGACGTCCTCGCCCACTCCCTGTCCGCGATCAACGTGCAGGCAGGCGTGGGCCTGCACCTGCTGGACCGCGACGTCGAGCAGGCCCGCTCGGCGCTCGCGTCGATCAAGGCCACGAGCCGCGACGCCCTCGACGAGGTGCGCGCCGTGCTCGGCGTCGTGCGCGGCGAGGACGACGCCGCGCCCGAGCCCCGTACACCTACCTGGGACCTCGCCGCCCTGCCCCGGCTGGCCGAGCCGCTGCGCGCCCGCGGCGTCGACGTCCGCTTCGACGTCGAGCCGGGCCTCCTGGCCGACGGCGCCGTGCCGGCGCACCTCGCCGGCGTCGCGTACCGGGTGGTGCAGGAGGCCCTGACGAACGTCGGCCGGCACGCCCCGGGGGCCCGGTCGGTCGTCGCGCGGGTCGACGTCCGCGGCGAGCGCGCGGAGCGCACCCTGCGGGTCGTGGTGTCGGACGACGGCGGCCCGGCCGCGCCATCGGGGCCGCGCCCCGACGGCTACGGGCTGCGCGGCATGCGCGAGCGGGTCGAGGGCGCCGGCGGCACCCTGCGCGCGGGGCCCCGGCCCGCGACCGTCGGCGCCGGCTTCCTCGTCGACGCCGCCATCCCGCTGCCCGAGAACCCCACGGAGGACGCATGATCCGCGTGCTGCTCGCCGACGACCAGGCGCTCGTGCGCGGCGGCTTCCGCGCCCTGCTCGACGCCGAGGACGACATGACGGTGGTGGGCGAGGCCGCCACCGGCGACGAGGCGGTGCGCCTCACCCTGGAGCTGCTGCCGGACGTCGTCCTCATGGACGTGCGGATGCCCGGCGCCGACGGGCTGGAGGCCACGCGCCGCATCGTGGCCGACCCGGGCACGGGCGGCGTGCACGTGGTGGTCGTGACCACGTTCGAGCTGGACGAGTACGTGGCCGAGGCCGTCCGCGGCGGCGCGAGCGGCTTCCTCGTCAAGGACACCGAGCCGGCGGACCTGGTGCGGGCCGTGCGCGTGGCCGCCGCGGGCGACGCCCTCCTGTCCCCCGGCGTCACCCGGCGCCTGCTGGCCCGCGTGGCCGACGCGACCCGCGACGTACCGCCCCCGCCCGGCCTCGGCGACCTCACCGCCCGCGAGCGCGAGGTGCTCGTCGAGGTGGCCGGCGGGCTGTCCAACGACGAGATCGCGCGCACGCTCTACCTGTCGGAGTCCACCGTCAAGACGCACGTCTCGCGGGTGATGGCGAAGCTGGGCGCCCGCGACCGCGCGCAGCTCGTCGTGGCGGCGTACGAGGGCGGCGTCGTGCGGCCGGGCTGGTCCGGCTGAGCCCGGCGGGGCGGCACCCGGGGACCACCCGGGTCGGTACGCCCGGCTGACGACGCGGCCCGTCCCCCCGGGCGACGGTGGTGTTCGAGGGCCCGCACAGGGCGGACCCACCGTCACGAGGAGTCCACGATGCTCACCACTGCCACCGCGATCGCCGTCCCCGCGGCCGTCGTCGCGCACCCGTACGCCGCCGGCGGGGGGCCGGGCTGGTGGATCGTCTTCCCGATCCTGTGGTTCCTGCTGTTCGCCTCCGTCGTGTTCCTCATCGCCCGCCGTGCGCGGCGCTACGGCCCGCCGTGGGCCCGCGGCGGCGCCGGCGGGGTCGACGTCCTGGGCGAGCGGTACGCCCGCGGCGAGATCGACGAGGCCGAGTACCGGCAGCGCCTGGCCGTCCTCAAGGAGGACCGCCGCTGACCCGGACCACCGTCGAGCACGCGACCGCTCGCGCCGTCCGCCCCGGTGACGCGAGCGGTCGCGTGCTCGAGAGCCGACCCTCGGCACAACCTTTTCGCCGCCCCGAGCGTCGTGGCAGGTGACCGACCTGTCACAGGTCACGATCACGACACGACCGGAGTGCTGCGGTCGCGGTCGGGGCGGTCGCGGGGCACGGTGGTACCCCGCGGCGCACCCGGTACGCCGCCACACCGGCGCGGAAGGGACACGATGCGTACGGTTCCCACGACCCGGCGACGCCGCGCGGCGTCGCTCCTCGGCGTGCCGGTGGTGCTCGCCCTCGTGCTCGGGGGCTGCGCCCCCTTGTCGGGAGACGGCGGGCAGGCCGAACCGGGGACCGCCCCGACGGCGACCTCCTCGGCCCCCGCGGACGGCTCCACCCCGGACGACGGCGTCCAGGGCTCGGCGTCCGACGACGCGGCGCAGCAGCAGGCCGAGCAGGACGCGGCGGACCAGAAGGCTGCCGACGACGCCGCCAAGAAGGCGGCGGAGAAGAAGGAAGCCGAGAAGAAGGCGGCCGAGAAGGCGAAGAAGGCCGCGGAGAAGAAGGCGGCCGAGGAGGCCGCCGCCAAGGAGGCGGAGGAGCAGAAGGCCGCGGACGAGGCCGCCGCCAAGAAGGCCGCCGAGGCGCGCGACAAGCTGATCTCCTACGGCGACTCGGGGGCGAAGGTCACCGCCCTGCAGGAGCGGCTGCAGGAGCTGGGCTACTTCCTCCAGGACGCGGACGGCACGTACGGCCCGGCCACGCAGCAGGCGGTCTGGGCGCTGCAGAAGGCGGCGGGCCAGTACCGCGACGGGGTCGTCGGGCCGAAGACGCAGGCCGCGCTCGACGACGGCGTCCGGCCCAGCGCGCACTCGTCGTCGGGCAAGGCGGTCGAGATCGACCTGGACCGCCAGCTCCTCATGACCGTGGAGAACGGCAAGGTCACGCGGATCTTCAACGCGTCGTCGGGCAACGGCGACACCTACGAGGCCAAGGGCCGGACGTACCACGCGTCGACGCCGCGCGGCTCGTTCGCGGTGTACATGGAGCGCAACGGGATGCACGAGTCCACGCTCGAGCTCGGCTCGATGTACCGGCCCAAGTACTTCTCCGGCGGGTACGCGGTGCACGGCTCGCCGTCGATCCCGCCCTTCCCCGCGTCGCACGGGTGCGTGCGTGTGTCCAACGCCGCGATCAACTGGCTGTGGGACTCGTGGGGCATGCCCAAGGGCACGCCCGTCGTCCTCTACTGACCGCCCACCGGGCCTACCACCGGGCCTACCACCGGGCCTAGAGGGCGGTGCCGACCAGGACGGGCTCGGGCTCGAGCTCGACGCCGAAGGTGTCGCGCACGCCGTCGCGCACGGTCCGCGCGAGCGCCACGAGGTCGGCCGCCGTCGCGCCCCCGCGGTTGGTCAGGGCGAGCGTGTGGCGCGTCGACAGGCGCGCGGGGCTGTGCTCGCCGGCGAGGCCGAAGCCCTTGGTGAACCCGGCGTGCTCGATGAGCCACGCCGCGCTGGTCTTCACGAGCGTGGTGTCGACGGCGCCGAGGCTCGGGCTCACGGTCGACTCGGGCGTCGCGGAGCGCACGGAGAAGCGCGGGGCGTCCTCGGGCAGCTCGTCCGCGGCGTCCGCCGGCAGCACGGGGTTGGTGAAGAACGACCCCGCGGACCAGCGGTCGTGGTCGGGCTCCGGGGCGCCGCCCACGCCGTCGAGCAGCATCCCCTTGCCGCCGCGCAGCTCCAGCACCGCCTGCCGCACCTCGGCCGACGGGGCGCGCTCGCCCACCTCGACGCCGAGGCGGCGGGCCAGCTCGCGGTAGCCGACGGGCGCGGACAGGCTGCCGAGCCGCATCTGCAGGTTCACCTCGAGCACCACGTACCGGGGCGTCGGGTACCAGGGCGCGCCCTCGCCGCCACCGGACCGCATCGTGCGCTTCAGGAGCGACGTGCGGTAGCCGAAGCCGAGGGACGCGAGCGGGAAGGTCTTCCTCTGGCCGGTGGCGCGGTCCCAGGTCCGCACGGACGCCACGACGCCGGACACGTCCTGCCCGTACGCGCCGATGTTCTGCACCGGGGCGGCGCCGACGGTGCCGGGGATGCCCGACAGCGCCTCGACGCCCACCCACTCGTTCGCCACGGCCTCGGCGACGAACGCGTCCCAGTCCTGCCCCGCGGGCAGGCGCAGGCTCGCGCCGCCGCACGCGCCGTCGGTGCCGCACGAGTCGGCCAGGTCCGCGTCGAGGCCCTGGCGCACGTCGCGCACGACGACGCCCGCGAACCCCTCGTCCGCGACCAGCAGGTTCGAGCCGCCGCCGATCACCAGCAGCGGCTGGTCGGCGTCGTCCGCCGCGCGCACCGCGTCGATCAGCTCCGCCTCCGACTCGGCCTCCACGTACGCGTCGACGGGCCCGCCGACGCGCAGCGTCGTCAGCTCGGAGAGCGTGGGGGTCGAGGTGGAGCGGTCCGCGGCGGTCGCGGGCGGCTCGGTGGCAGGCGAGGCGGGCACGGCGGAAAGGCTCACGCGTCCAGCGTACGCGCCGGGTCGGCGGCGGCCGGCAGCGGCCGTGCGGCTCCGGCCACGAGCAGCCCGAGGGCCACGGGGACCGCCAGGACGAGCAGCGCGTCGCGGTACCCGACGTGCTCGGCGAGGAAGCCGATGAGGGCCGGCCCGACGAAGAACGCCGAGTAGCCGATGGTCGAGACGACGGACACGCGCAGCGCGGCCCGCCGCGGGTCGTCGGACGCCGCCGACATGCCGAGCGGGAACCCGAGGGAGGCCCCCGCGCCCCAGATCGCCACCCCGACCAGCGCCACCCACAGCGACGGGACGAGCGCGAAGGCCACCACGCCGACCAGGGCGGCGGAGCCGCAGATCCGCAGCATGGTGACGCGGCCGTACCGGTCGATGAGCGACGTGCCGGCGAGCCGGGCGAGCGTCATCGCGCACAGGAAGACGGCCAGGCCGATCGCGCCGGTGGACTGCGGCGCGTCGAAGCCGTCGACGACGGCGAGGCTGACCCAGTCGTTCGCGGCGCCCTCGGTGAGCGCCGCGGCGAGCACGACGAGCCCGACGAGCAGGGTGCGCGGCTCGCGCCAGGTCGCCAGGGTGTCGCGCAGCGAGTGGCCGCCGCCGGCGTCGACAGCCGTGGCCGGGTCCGCCTGGGTGTCGGTCGCCGCACCCGCGGCGGGGGCCTCGGCGTGCGCCGTCGTCGGCTCGAAGAACCGTACGCACACGACGACCACGACCAGGTCGACGACCATCACCGTGATGACGTGCAGCGGCAGGGACACGCCGCCGTGCGCGGCGAGCGCGCCGAGGCCGGCGCCCGCGACGGTGCCGAGGGAGAAGCCCGCGTGGAAGCGCGGCATGACGGACCGGCCGAGCCGCCGCTCGACGACGGCACCCTCGAGGTTCATCGCGGCGTCCCAGATGCCCACGCCCATGCCGCCGAGGAACAGCCCGACGCGGACCCACAGCGGGCTGCCGCCCTCGACCGCGAGGGTCGCGACGGTGAAGCCGGCGGCCGCGAGCGCCGCGAACGACACGCAGGTGCGCCCCGCGCCGATGCGCGACGCGATCATGCCGGAGAGCGGCAGGGCGATCAGCGAGCCGATGGCGCCGGTGAGCAGCAGCAGCCCCATCTCGTCCGCCTGGAAGCCGAGGCCGTCGCGGACGGCGGGGATGCGGGAGGCCCATGTGGCCATCCCGATCCCGGCGACGACGAAGACGGCGAAGACGGCCCAGGCGGCGCGGACGGCGTGCCGGGGTGCGGCAGGGCGAGCGGAGGTCACGGTCTGACGTTTCCGGAATCCGCCGCGCTGGTCAAATCGATTCGAACCCCGGAATCCCCCGGTAGGCTGGCGCCCCGACACCGCCCGAAGGAGCCTCATGGGACGCAGCACCGCCGCCCGACCGACGCTGGCCCGGGTGGCCGAGCTCGCGGGCGTCTCGGTCTCCACTGCCTCGCTGGCGTTCTCCGGCGCCGGCCCGATCACCGCCGAGACCCGCGACAAGGTGCTCGCCGCCGCCGCCGAGCTCGGCTACCACGGCCCCAACCCGCTGGGCCGCCAGCTCCGGTCGGGGCGGTCAGGGATCGTGGGCGTCGTCATCGGCGACCAGCCCGGGCGCGCGTTCCGCGACCCCGTGGCGGTCAAGGTGCTCGACGGCCTCGTCGACGTGCTCGGCACCGAGGGGCTCGGCGTGCTGCTCATCCCCGGCGTCCGCGGAGCGGCGGCGCCCGCACGCGCCGACGACGGGACCACCCCGGCCGCCCCCGTGCCCGCCGTGGACCCGCTGCTCGAGTCGGCCGCGATGGACGTCGCCGTGCTCGTGTGGGGCGTGCTCAGGGACGACGCGACCCTCGCCGCGCTGCGGCGCCGCGACGTGCCCGTCGTCGTCGGCGAGGGCGGCCGCGTGGAGGGCGCGCCGCTCGTCGCGCTCGACGACCGGGCCGGCACCGCGCTGGCCGTGCGCCACCTCAAGGAGCTGGGCCACACCCGCATCGCGGAGATCACGCTTCCCCTCGACGCGGTCGAGCGGTCCGGCCCGATCGACGCGGCCCGCCTCGCTCAGGCGGACCGCACCTCCACGAGGCACCGCCTCGACGGCGTGCGCGACGAGGTGGAGCCGGTCATCTCGTGGGAGACGCCGGCGTCCCTCGTCGAGCACGGCCGCGATGCGGCCACGGAGATCCTCGGCGCCTGGGTGCCGGAGACCGAGCGCCCGACGGCGATCGTCGCGCACTCCGACCTGCTCGCCGCGGGCGCCGTCATCGCCGCGCGCGAGCTCGGCCTGCGCGTGCCCGACGACGTGTCGATCGCGGGCTTCGACGGGATCGACCTGCCGTGGCTCTCCCCCGACGTGCTCACCAGCGTGCACCAGCCCCTGCAGGCCAAGGGCGCGGCCCTCGGCCGGGCGGTGCTGGGCGTGCTCGCCGGCGAGGAGCCGACCTGCACCACGCTGCCCGTCGAGCTCGTGCCGGGCACCACCACCGGCCCCGTGCCGGCGGCCGTGCGGCCGGCCGACGCGCAGGCGTAGCCGGCCCGTCCCGGCCCCGGCCCCCGCTCAGCCCGTGGCCCCCGCACCCGCCGCGAGCGCGGCCGCCAGGATCGCGTCGCCGCGCTCGCGACCGAGGAACGCCAGAGCCGCCTCCTTCGGGCCCTGCGGCGACTCGAAGCGCACCGTGCCGGCGGGCTCGAAGCCGAAGGCCACCATGCGGGCCAGGGCGCGCTCGTTGCGCGCGTCCGGCTCCACCACGAGCCGGCGGGCGCCCGGCAGGGCCAGCGCGAGGCCGAGCACCGCGGGCCCGATGACGTCCCACGGGGCGACCCCGTACCGCGCCGCCGGGCCGTCGCTCCCCTTGAAGAAGTGCATCCCGACGTCGCCGGGCAGCACGTCGTAGGCGGTCGCGACCGGGTCGTCCTCCGGGTGGTAGAGCTGCACGAGCACCACCGGCTCGCCGTCCCACCGCACCAGGTACGCGTGGTGCGTGGGCAGGGAGTCGACGAACGCGTACGTGGCGCTCAGGTCGTCGCGGCTCAGGCCGCCGAGCCCCCAGAAGCCCGCGTACGGGCGGTTCACCCACGCGTGCAGCACGTCGAGGTCCGCGACCGGGTCGAGGACGTGCGCGGTCACCGTGCCCGCGCCCGGCGCGCCGGCCCGCCACACCTCCTCGCCGCGGCGTCCGGTCAGCAGTCGGGGGTCGTCGGTCATCGGGAGCTCCGTCGGTCGTCGTCGGCCAGGGGCCGGCCGGTGGGCAGGGGTACCGGGCGCAGCCGCGCCCAGTCGGTCTCGACCACGGTGGTGCGGGCGGCGGCCCACGCCGGGTGCTGGTCGGCGAAGTGCGGCGAGCGCGGGTCGCCGGACGCGCCGAAGGGCACGCCCCAGCGGCTGCGGCGCCGGTCGCCGAGGTCCCACACCCAGCGCGCCACGGAGCCGCGGAAGGCGGCGGTCGTGACCCCGGGGACCCCGCCGGTGCAGCGCACGGCGTCACCGGTCCCGCCCAGGGGCGCGCGGGGCACGACCGGCGCCGTCGCGCCGGGCACCAGGTCCAGCGCGTGCAGCGGGGCCAGGCGGTGCAGGTCGCCCCAGGTCTCGGCGTCGTCCCCGTCGGCGGGCCCGTCGAGCGCGTCGAGGTCCGCCAGGGCCGCCGCGGCGGCGGCCCGGGAGCCGACGACGCCGGACACGAGCACGGCGGGCAGGGCGTCGCCCACGCGCGCGACGACGTCGAGCCACGGCGCGAACACCGCCGGCAGGCCGTGCGGCGCGTGCAACGGGGCCAGCGCCGGGTCGGCGGCGACGCGGCGCACCAGGGCGTCCCGCCAGCGGGCGAAGAGGGCGGCGTCCGCGTCGTCGGCGTCCGTCCGGGCCCCCGCCGCCGCCCAGTCCAGCAGGCGCCCCGCGCGCCGCCGGGCGTTCTCCGACCCGGGTTCCGCCCGCTCCAGCCACGCGACCAGCCCGGGCGCCCCGCCGTCACGGCTGTCGGCGAGCACCCGCTCCTGCGACCGCGCCGTCTCCCCGCCCGGCGGCGGTGCGGCGAGCAGGGCACGCACCCGGGCCGCCCGGTGCGGGGCGTACACGAGGCCGAGGTCGTGGCCGGGCCGGCCGGACCGGTCGTTGGCGTCCACCGCGACGTCGACGACGGCGGTGGGCGCGGGCAGGCCGAGCCACTCCGGCCCGGCCCGCCGACCCGCCTGCCCCGACCGCGCCACGTCCTCGACGACCCGGGGCAGCACGCGCTCCGCGGGCGGCACGACCGGGACGCGGCCGGCGGTCAGGCGCAGCACCTCCCCCGACGAGTCGGCGGCGAGCACCCGGTTCACCGGGTCCACCCAGCCGGCGAAGGCGGCCGCGACCTCGCGCGCCGTCCGCGCGCCCTGGAGCGCCCGCCAGGCGGCCACCCCGGCGTCGGCCGTGACGCGGACGGGCCACCGGAGGCTGTGGCGGTCGGTCACGAGCGGGCCGCGGGGGGTCTCCGCCCACGGCACCTCGACGGCCTCGCCGCCGCGCACGGGGACGGTCTCGGCGCCCGACGCGACGACCTCAGTCGCGCCGACGTCGTCGCCGTGCGACGCCTCCGCGACGAGGTCGACGTGGTGCGCCATCGCGTTGGTGATGCCCCACGCCACCGACCCGGTGGGCGTCTCGGCCTGCCCGAGGTGCAACACGCCGGGCACTCCCGGGAACGCCAGGCCGACGACGTCGTGCCCCGGCCGCGCGAGCCTGACCTGCTGGTACACGCCCGGCAGCTCGAGGAACCGGTGCGGGTCGCCGGCGAGCAGCGGCGCGCCGGACGCCGTGCGCGACCCGTGCAGCGCCCACGCGTTGGAGCCGGACGACGGGCCCCCGCTCCCGCCGTCGTCCCCGCCCCACCAGGAGAGGGCCGCCGCGCCGAGCGTGGGGCCGAGCGTGCGGGCCACGTGCTCGCGCCACAGCAGGTGCGGGAAGCCGCTGAACAGGACGTGGTGCACCAGGAACGTGCCGACCGGGGTCCACGGGTGCCACGGCTCGTCGGCGGGCAGCGGGGCGCCGCCGAGCGCCCGGGCCAGCTCCGCCCGCTCGGGCGCGTCCCGGCCGCCGGCGTCCAGGCCGTCGCGCACCCCGTCGGCGTAGGCGGCGAGCCAGTCCCGCTCGGGGGCCGCGAGCGCCGCCCACACCCGCCGGGTGGTGTCGGCCAGGCGCACGCGGACGGCGAACCGGTCCCACTCCAGGCCCGCCGGGCCGACGCGGGCGGCCAGCCGCCCCTCGCCGTACCAGCGGTCCACCTCGAGCTGCCACCCGCGGTCCAGGGCGGTGACGTACCCCTGCCCGTACGCGAGGTCCGCCTCGGAGCCCGCGCGCACGTGCGGCACGCCCAGGTCGTCGCGGAAGAGCTCGAAGGGTCGGCTCACGGGGTGCCCGGGCGGGCGACGGGGTTGGCCATCGTCCCTGCGTACAGCAAGGAGGCGGACTGGTCGGTGAGGTCGACCATCTGCAGCGTGTTGCGCAGCTGCAGCCGGTTGAGGCACGAGTGCGCGAAGCGCGGCACGCGCAGGTCGACGCGCCCGGCGAGGTCCGGGTGCTCGGCCCCGTGCCGGTCCACGACGTCCGCCACGACGGCCCAGAACCGGTCCTCGGGCAGCACGCCGTCGACGGCGAGGATGCCGGCCAGGTGGCGCAGCACCCCGTCGAAGACGTCGGTGAAGACCGCGAGCGCCTTCTCGTCGGCGTCCACGGCGGCGCGCACGCGCTCGACGCCGGGCGGGAGGGCGCCGTGCCCGAGGACGGCCACCTCCTCGCCGATGTCCTTCATGAAGACCCGCCGCACCACGCCGTCGCGCAGCACCAGCACGAGGTTCTCGCCGTGGGGCATGAAGGCGAGGTCGTGGGCGCGCAGGCAGTGCACCAGCGGGTACAGGTAGGCGTCGAGGTAGGCGCGCAGCCAGGCCTCGGGCGCGATCCCGGACGCGCGCACGAGGGTGGTCGCGAGCGCGCGGCCCGAGGCGTCGCGGTGCAGCAGGCTCGCCATGGTGGCCAGCCGCTCCCCCGGCGCCGTGCGGGGCACCGGCGACTCCCGCCAGAGCGCGGCGAGCATCTTGCGGTGCGCGCTGGGCCGGGCGGTGCGGTGGTAGACGTCGCCCGTGTAGCCGACCGACGCGCGCTCCCGCAGCACGCCGAAGCCGCTCGCCCGGAGGGTCGCGTCCCCCTCGACGACGCCGGCCACCCAGTCGTTGATGTCGGGGGTGGCGCGCATGTAGGCCGGGGAGAGCCCGCGCAGGAAGCCCATGTTCTGGATCGCGAGCGCCACCTTCACGTAGTGCCGCTCCGGTCGCGTCCGGTTGAACATCGTGCGGATGGACTGCTGCGGCTGGTACTCGTCGGCGCCGGGCCCCAGCGGCACGAGGTCGCCCCGCGCGACGTCGGCCGCGAACGTGACCGGTACGCGGTGCTGCCACTGCCACGGGTGCACGGGCAGGTAGAGGTACTCGGCCGGGTCGAGGCCGCGCGCGGCGAGGCGGCCGGCGAAGGCGGCGCGCTCGGCACCGGTGAGCTCGTCGCCGTACAGGCCGGCCTCGGTGAGGCCGTCCCCGAGCGCCAGGTGGGAGTGCTCGCGCCGCGCCGCCAGCCAGACCAGGCGCATCCGCTCGCCCCGCTCCGGCGCGTACGCGAGATAGTCGTCCAGCGAGAACCCGATGCGGCCGTTGTTCGCGAGGAAGCCCGGGTGGCCCTCGGTCATCGCCGCCTCGGTGGCCTGGAACGCGTCGGCGCGGCGTCGGTCGTCGTCCGCCCCGTCGAGGCCGCCCGCGGGGTCCGCGGTGTCCGGGGCGAGCGCCGCCAGCAGCTCGGGGACCTGCGGGGACGCGCCGCTCAGCTCGCGGTCGCGCTTGGCGCAGGCCGCGGCGAGGGTCGAGGACAGCTCCTCGAGGTAGGTCGCGACCAGGTCGTCGGGGATCTGCAGCAGCGGCTGCAGCTCGGCGACGAGCTCCAGCGCGTCCACGGGCAGCTCCACGCCCTCGGCGTCCGGCGGCCCGGCCGTCCGAGTGATCGAGGACGGGTCCACCACCCAGTGCTCCAGGGCGAACGTGCGCGCCGTGAACCGGTAGGTCACGCCGTCGAGCGCGAGCACGTACCGCTCACGACCGTCGGTGTCCGGCTCGGGGCGGAAGAGCCGCTCGTGCGCGAGCTCGGCGAGCGCCTTCGCGGCGAGGTGCCGGTGCGCCTGCGCCGCGAGGCCCGGGCGCAGGTGCGGGGCGAGGTCGACGCCGCTCGGGCCACCCAGCGGCGACGCCGCGAAGTCCGCGCGGGTGCAGACGCTCAGGGCCGCCCGCTTGACGTGCCCGCCAGGTCCGTCGCCCTCGCTGACGTCGACCTCCCGCAGCACGCGGAAGCCCGCGGCGGCGTTCTTCGCGGCGATCGCGCGGTTCGTCACGTCGGGCTCGACGACGACGCGCGCCGCGCCGCGGCCCTCGGGCGCGAGGCAGAACCGCACGACGGCGGCCATCACGGCGTCGGTGAGGCCCGGGACGCGGTCGGCGGGGTCGGCCGGGGGCGGCGCGACGAGCAGGTGCATGCCGAGGTCGCCGGGGACGGCGTCGTGCACGCCGGCGAGGAGCACGCGGGCCGGGTCGTACGTCTCCGTGTAGAAGGCGGGCCGGCCCTCCACGCGTCCGAGCCAGCCGTCCTGGTCCGGGTCGGCGACGACGGCCTCGAGGTAGGCCCGCACCTCGCCCTCGGTCAGGTGCCCCATGCGCCAGAACGCCGACGCGGGATGGGCGAGCCAGGCGCGCAGGGTCGTGGCGTCGCGCGCCGGGTCCACGGGCTCGAGCGCGACGGCGTCCGCGGACGCGCGGGCGGTGCGGGGCTCGGTCGCGACGGTCATCGCGCCACCTCCCCCACCGCGGCCGACGACGGCGCGGGCGCGGCGTCGACGCCCCCGGGCAGGCCGAAGGTCTGGAAGGCGATGCGGCTCTCGACCGGGTACGGCTCACGACCGGTGACCTGCGCGAGGATGACGGAGTTGCGCCACGGCGCGAAGCCCAGGTCGGGGGCGGTCACGCCGTGGGTGTGCGCCTCGGTGCCGCCCACGTGCAGGCGCCCGCCGGCACCGGCGGTGTAGTCGCGCGCGACGTCGACGCGGCCGAGCTCGTCGAGGTCCACCAGCCCCGGCGCGACGAAGCCCGGCACCCCCGAGCCGTAGCCGGTGGCGGCCACGACCGCGCGGGTGCGGTGCTCCGCCGTCGTGCCGAGCTGCCCGTGCCGCAGGGTCAGCACGTACTCCCCGGCGCCGCCCGCGCCCTCGGCGTCGTACCGCGCCTCGACCACCTCCGTGTCGGACAGGAGCGTGGTCGGCAGCTCCCGGCCCAGGGCGGACTTGCGGTAGAGGGTGTCGTAGATCTCGTCGACGAGGTCGCCGCTGATGCCCTTGTAGAGCGCGCGCTGCTCGCGGCCGAGGATCTCCCGCAGCTCGGTGGGCAGCGCCCGATAGTGGTCGGTGTACTCGGGCGACGTCATCTCGAGGGTGAGCTTGGTGTACTCCATCGGGAAGAACCGGGTCGAGCGCGTCACCCAGTCCACGCGGTGGGCCTGCGGGGACGCGTCCTCGAGCAGGTCGCGGTACACCTCGGCGGCCGACTGCCCCGAGCCGACGACGGTCACGGCGCCACTCGCGGCGAGGGCGTCGCGGTGCGGCAGGTAGTCGGCGCTGTGCACCACGGGCCCGGCGCCCGGGTGCCGGGCCGACTCCGCGGCCAGGCCGGCGAGCGGCCCGGGCAGCTGCGGCGTCGTGCCCACCCCGAGGACGACGTGGCGCGCCCGGTACGTCTCGGTGCGGGGCGCCTGGCCCGGGCCGGCGGCGAGGCGGGCGGTGACGACGAGGTCGCCGGTCTCGTCGTCGCGGTCCACGCCGATCACCTCGCGCCCCCAGCGCAGCGTGGTGAGCCGGTCGGCCACCCACCGGCAGTACTGGTCGTACTCGGCGCGCAGCGGGTAGAAGGACTCGCGGATGTAGAAGGGGTAGAGCCGGCCCGTCGCCTTGAGGAACGCGAGGAACGACCAGGGCGACGTCGGGTCCGCCATCGTCACCAGGTCGGCCAGGAACGGCACCTGGATGGTGGCGCCCTCGAGCATCATGCCCGGGTGCCAGCTGAAGGCGTCGCGCTGGTCGAGGAAGACGGCGTCGACGTCGTCCAGCGGGTCGGCGAGCGCCGCGAGGCCGAGGTTGAACGGCCCGATGCCGATGCCGAGGAGGTCGTAGGTGCGGGTCATCGGGCTGCTCCCTCGAGGGCGGCGTCGGTCGTGACGGTGCGCTCCAGCCGCGGGTGCACCGCGCGGCAGGGCGGGGAGTCGAGCTCGAGCAGCTCCTGGCCGGCGAGCAGGCCGTGCGCGGTGGAGCGCACCAGGTCGAGCACGTCGCGGACGTCGTCGAGCGTCGCGTCCGGGTTGAGCAGGGTGAGCTTGAGGCACGGGCGCCCGTCGATCACCGTCTTGGCCACCATGGCGCGGCCGGAGTCGAAGAGCACGCGACGCACGCGGGGCACGAGGGCGTCGGCCCGGGCGTCGTCGACGCCGTCCGGCTGGAACCGGAACAGCACGGTCGACAGGTCGGTCGGGGCGAGGAGGCGCAGCTCGGGGTCGCCCGCGAGGTCGGCGTGCACGGCCGCCGCGAGGTCGCACACGGCGTCGACCATCGCGCCGACGCCGTCCGCCCCGACGGCGCGCAGCGTGGCCCACAGCTTGAGGGCGTCGAACCGGCGCGTGGTCTGCAGCGACTTGTCCACGAGGTTGAGGTCGGGGTTGGGCTCGCCCGACTCCTCGGCCGGGTTGAGGTAGTCGGCGTGCCACGTCGCGCGGGCCAGGTCGGCGGGGTCGCGCACCAGGAGCGCGCTGGACGACACCGGCTGGAAGAACGTCTTGTGGAAGTCCACCGTGACGCTGCGGGCCCGCTCGACGCCGTCCAGCAGGTGGCGGCGGCGCGGCGACAGCAGCAGCCCGCCGCCGTACGCGGCGTCCACGTGCAGCCAGGCCCCGACGGCGTCGCACAGGTCCGCGACCGGCACCAGCGGGTCGACGCAGCCGCGGTCGGTGGTGCCGGCCGTCACGACGACGGCCATGACGACGTCGCCGGCCCGCTCGACGTCGACCAGCGCGCGGGCGAGCGCGCCCGGGTCCATCCGGCCGGCGGCGTCCGTCGGGACCGCGACCACCGCGTCGTCGTCCAGGCCGAGCAGCAGGGCGGAGCGCGCGACGCTGAAGTGGCCCGACGCCGTGGCGAGCACGCGCAGGCGGCCGAGCCGCTCGCGCCGCGCGGCACCGCCGAGCCGGGCGCCCGCCGCGTCGGTCAGGGCGCGCTCGCGGGCCAGGTGCAGGGCCTGCAGGTTGGACTGCGTGCCGCCGGAGGTGAAGACCCCGTCGCCGGCCTCGAACCCGACGCGCGCGGCGGTCCAGGCGACGAGCCGCTGCTCCATGAGCGTCGCCACGGTCGACTGGTCGTACGTGTCGACCGACGTGTTGATCGCGGCGAGCATCGCCTCGGCGCCGACCGCCGGGAGCGCCACCGGGCAGTTGAGATGCGCGGCGTAGCCGGGGTGGTGGAACCAGACGGCGTGGGAGGCGTAGAGCTCGGCGGTCTCGCGCAGCGCGTCGGGCGTCCCGACCGGCGGGCCGTCGAGGTCGACGTCGTCGACGAGCGCCTGCAGCTCGCGCCGGCTCGCGCCGCAGAACGGCTGCTCGGCGGCGGCGACGCGGGCGGCCACGTCGTCCACGACGGCGTGCAGCGCGCCCGCGTACTCGGCCGCGGTCGCGGCTCCCAGCAGGGCGGAGGACTTCGTCACGGGTCTCCTCGGGGTGGTCGAAGTGAGGTCAGCCTGGCCTAACTTAGGTTCGCCTCGGCCGGATGCCAACCGCTGGGACGCAGATCACATCGGCGCCCCGCCGCCGGCGGTGAAGGCGCGATCGACCGCCGCCGAGCACGTTGCCCCCACCACCGCGACCGGGTAATGTCCTGCGGCTCCCACCCGCCCGTTGTCCTGGAGGTCAGCCGTGCCCGCTGTGACCCATGCCGAGCTCGACCGGGAACGGGCACACCTGGAACGGGCGCGCGAGGAGCTCGCCCGGATGCGCGAGCGCACGGCGGGGCTGACCGCCCACGCCGGGGACCGGATCAGCGCCGAGGCGCTGGAGCTCACGCTGGCCCGACGCCTGGCGCAGCTCGCGGACGACCCCCACGTGCCGCTCTTCTTCGGCCGGCTGGACCGCGACGAGCCGTCCGGCGGCGAGGTCTTCCACGTCGGGCGGCGGCACGTGTCCGACACCGCCGGCGACCCGCTGGTCGTGGACTGGCGCGCCCCGGTGAGCTCGGCGTTCTACCGCGCCACCCGGGACGACCCGATGGGGGTGACGACCCGGCGCCGGTACGGCTTCGCGCGGGGCGTCCTCACCGGTTTCGAGGACGAGGTGCTCTCCGGCGCGGCCGCGACCGAGGTCGAGCACTCGGAGATCCTGGAGCAGGAGATCGAGCGCCCGCGCACCGGGCCGATGCGGGACATCGTGGCGACGATCCAGCCCGAGCAGGACGTCATCGTCCGCAGCGGCCTCGACCGCACGGTCGTCGTGCAGGGGGCGCCCGGCACGGGGAAGACGGCCGTGGGCCTGCACCGCGCGGCCTACCTGCTGTACGCGCACCGGGAGCAGGTCACCCGGCGGGGCATGACCGTCGTCGGGCCGAACTCGAGCTTCCTGCGCTACATCCGGGACGTGCTGCCCGCGCTCGGCGAGGTCGACGCCACGCAGACGACGGTCGAGGAGGTGGTCGCCGCGCACGGCCGCCTGCGGGGCACGGAGCCGGCCGAGGTCGCCCGCCTCAAGGGCGACGCCCGCATGGCGCAGGTGCTGCGCCGCGCCGTCTGGTCGCACCTGGGCGAGCCGGCGGAGGCGCTGGTCCTGCCGCGCGGCTCCCGTCGCTGGCGCGTGCCGGCCCACGAGGCGCGGGACGCCGTCGCGCACGTGGTGGGCCGCGACCTGCGCTACGACGCGGGGCGCGAGCAGCTCCGGTACGCGCTGGCGCACCGGATCCTGCAGCAGATCGAGGCGGCCGGCGACGCGCTCGACGAGAGGGCGTGGGACGTCCTGGCGCGCACCAAGCCGGTCAAGGACTACGCCGCGACGCTGTGGCCGGCCCTCGCGCCCGCCCGGCTGCTCCACCGCCTGCTGGCCGACCCGGCGTTCCTCGCGGAGATGTCCGCCGACGTCCTCACCCCGGCCGAGCGAGAGACCCTCTCCTGGGAGGCGCCGCCGCGGAGCGCGGGGGCGGCCCGGTGGACGCTCGCCGACCTCGTGCTGCTCGACGAGCTCGCCGACCTGCTGGAGCGGGTCCCCTCGGTGGCGCACGTCGTCGTCGACGAGGCCCAGGACCTGTCGCCCATGATGCTGCGCGTCCTCGGCCGCCGGGCCCGCACGGGGTCGCTCACGGTCCTCGGCGACCTCGCCCAGGCGACCACGCCGTGGGCCGTGCGCTCCTGGGCGGACGCGCTCCACCACCTGGGCAAGCCCGACGGGCACGTCGAGCAGCTCACCGCGGGCTTCCGCGTGCCCGGTGACGTCATCGAGTACGCGGCGCGCCTCCTCCCGACGATCGCGCCCGAGCTCGCCCCGCCCGTGGCCGTGCGGCGGGCCCGCGGCGAGCTCGTGCTCACCACGGCGCCGGCGGAGGAGCTGGTGCGGGCCGCGCTCGCGCGCGACGGATCGGTGGGGCTGATCGTGCCCGACGCCGGCCTGGACGCCGCCCGCCGCCGGCTCGTGGCCGCCGGGCTGGAGTTCGCCGTCGTCGGCGAGGAGGACGGGGCAGCGAGTGCCGCCGCCGCCGATGCCGCAGACGACGCCGACGACGCCGACGACGCCGACGACCAGGCCACCGAGTTCGACGCGCGGCTCGACCTGGTCCCGGCCTCCCTGGCCAAGGGCCTGGAGTTCGACCACGTCGTCCTCGACGACCCGGCCGGGGTCGTGGCCGGGGAGGTCGACCGCGAGTCCGGCCTGCGCCGCCTGTACGTGTGCCTCACCCGGGCGGTGACGTCGCTCGCGGTGCGGCACGACGAGGACGTGCCGGTCGAGCTGGCCGCCTAGCGCCCCTCCCCCGCGGCCGCGGCCACGCGCAAGGTCGTGACACACGCCACAGTTTCTGGGAAAGTCTTTGCCAACGGGCGATGGGGACCGTCCCACGCCCCTGTCCCTGGGGAGGGACCCGTGACAGGCATGGTGCGGAGGAGCTGGATGAGAGCGACGACGGCGGCACTGGCAGCGGGGGCGGTGATCGCACCGACCGCGGGGGCCGCCGGCGCCGCGCCGCCCGACGACCCCGCGGCATCGGGGCACAAGATCACCACCACCCACTGGCAGGGCATCGCCGACCTGCGGCAGGGCGAGTGGGAGAACCTGCGCCCCGGAGCGCACGGCACGCTGGGCGTGCGGGATGCCGGTGGCCCGACCACGGCGTACACCGACCCGTTCGGCGACGGCAGCGCGGTGGACTACGAGACGGGGACGTGGACGTCGCCGGTCGTCGAGACCGGGTACGCCGTCGACGAGTCCCTGACCTCCTGGAACGCCACGACCCCGACCGGCACGTGGGTCGAGGTCGAGTTCCGCGGCCGCAAGGCCGACGGCGCCTGGACCAAGTGGTTCGTCATGGGCCGCTGGGCGTCCGGCGCCGATTTCGCGCCCACGGACGGCTCCGTCGGCGACATCCACCGCACGTCACTGAAAGGACAGAACGACGCCGACGCCGCGCTGTCCACCGACACGTTCATCGCGCGCACCGGCCACGAGCCCGAGGCCTTCCAGACCCGCGTCACGCTCTACCGGCCGGCGGGGTCGACGGCGACCCCGCGGCTGTCGGGCGTGACGACGATGACCAACGAGTACCTGCCCGACTCCGCGTACACCGGCACCAGCGACTTCACGCTCGGCCGCGCGGTCGAGCTCGACGTGCCCGGCTACTCGCAGCTGATCCACATCGGCGAGTACCCCGAGTTCGGGGGCGGCGGCCAGGTGTGGTGCTCGCCGACGTCGACCACGATGATCCAGTACTCGTACGGCAAGAAGTACCGGGTGCCCGCCGACCGGCTCGAGGGGATAGTCGCCCCGAACGGCGACCCGCAGGTGGCGCACGCCGCCATCAACGCGTGGGACTACACGTACGAGGGCGCGGGCAACTGGCCGTTCAACACGGCGTACGCGCACGAGTACGGCCTGGAGACGTTCGTGACCCGGCTCCGCTCGCTCGCGGAGGCGGAGCGGTTCATCGCCGCGGGCATCCCGCTGGTCGTCTCGATCAACTTCGCGAAGGAGGAGATGCCCGAGGCGGGCTACGGCACCGACGGCCACCTGGTGACCATCGTGGGCTTCACCGCCGACGGCGACCCGGTCATCAACGACCCCAACAAGGCGACCGACGCCGACGTGCGGAACGTCTACACCCGCGAGAACTTCGAGCGCGTGTGGCAGACCTCCACCGACGGCATCGCGTACGTCATCCACCCGCACGACGTGAAGCTGCCCCGCAACGTCGCGGGCGCCACCGCCAACTGGTGACCTGACGCACGAGGACCCCCGGGCTCCGGTGAGCCCGGGGGTCCTCCTCTGTGTCGGGCGTCAGTGCGGGCGCACCGGGCCGACGGCGTCGGAGGTGAACGTCGCCGACGTGTACCCCGGGGCCGAGACGGTCACGCGGACCGACATGTCCGCGCCGCGGTCCCTGCCGGTGAGGTGGTAGCGCCTGCCGTCCGCGCCGCGCACGGGCTCGCCGTCGCGCAGCCACTGCACCTCGACGCGGAGGCGCTCCGCACCGGGCAGGTACTCGCCGGTGTCGGCGGTCAGCACCTTCCCGATCTCGGGCCTGCCCGCGACGGACGGGCCCTCGACGTCGGTCACCACGGGGTCGTGGAGGACGACGTCGGCGGCGCGGGTGAACACCTGCCGGTGGGCGTACCAGAGCTGGTAGTAGGTGTCGGTGCCGCGCACGTCGGTGCGGTCGTCGGGGATCGAGCCGTCGAACGACTTGGCGTTGTAGTAGTCGGTCGTCACGGTGTCGTCGGAGACCACGTAGCTCTGACCGGTCCCGATCGTGTACTCGATCGGCGTGACGGCCTGCGTCGCGATGCCCGGGTAGGGCGCGTACGCGGCCGCCTCGGGGTACGCGCGGCCGTAGATCGCGGCCGCCTTGGCGCCGCTCACCGTCACGGTCCTGCCGGTGCCGGGGACCACCACCGGCCGGTCGGCCGGGTTGTGGAGCCACACCAGCGAGCCGGCCCACCACACGCCGAGCCACTCACCCCGCACCTGCGCGACGACGAGCTTGTGGCCCGAGGTCACGCGCGCGCTGATGTCGCTGGCGTACGTCGTGCCGTCCGCGCCGTTCGGCTTCCAGCCCGGGTCGCGGGCGTACGGCGCGTCGAGCGAGGGCTGCTGGTACGCGACGGCGAAGTTGGTGCCCGCGCCCGCCACGCAGTCGCCCGAGCCCGGCGACGCCTGCTGGCAGCCGGTGACCGGGTTGGCGTTGTCGTCGTAGCCGGCGACCACCTCGACGACGTCGCCGGGCGCGACGTCCGTCGTCGGCGTCAGGCCGCCGCCGATCGGCGCGCCTAGCAGCTCGAAGTAGTGCTCCCAGTCCCAGTAGGGGCCCGGGTCCCAGTGCACGCTCTTGGTGGACCCGGGCAGGATGCCCGGGATCTGGTCGTGCCCGATGACGTGGGCGCGGTCGAGCGGCACGTCGTACTTCTCGCCGAGGTAGCGCACGAGCTCCGCCGACGACTGGTACATCGCCTCGGTGAACCAGCCCGACGTGCCGGCCCAGCCCTCGTGCTCGATGCCGATCGAGTGCATGTTCATGTACCAGTTGCCCGCGTGCCAGCCGACGTCGTCGGGCTGCAGGTGGTTGGCCGTGTGCCCGTCGGACGAGCGCACCGTGTAGTTCCACGCGAGGTAGTTCGGGTCCTGGACCATGTTGAGCGTCCCGGCGTACCCGCCCTCGGTGTCGTGGATGACGATGTAGTCGATCGACGGCCCGCCCGCGCCGGTGCGGTCGGCCTGGTCGTGGTTGCCATAGTTCCCCGTGTCGTCGGGAAGGTCGGCGCTGCCCTTCTCGTACGGCGCGGGGATCCAGTCGCAGCCGAGGTCGGCCGGGCAGTCGGCGGCGGGGTCGCTCGCCGTCGTCGCGGCCGCCCGGGGCAGGACGGCGGCCGGCTGGGCCGCGAGGGTGACGCGCCCGCCGTCGTCGGTGGTGCGGGACTCGCCCGTGCGGAGCGTGGCGTACACCCGGTCGGCGAACGTCGTGGCGTCGCCCATCCGCGCGACCGCGGTCTCCCACGTGGCGAGGGAGCCGCCGGTGCCCTGCCCGGCCGACGCCTGGTAGGAGGACAGGAGAGCGGCGGCGCCGCAGGTGTTGGCGCCGGCGTCCGACTTCAGCTCCGCGACCGACAGCCCGGTCAGGGCGGCGGCACGGTCGAGCTCGCTGACGGCGGTGCGGGGCGTGGCGTCCTTGCCGGCCCCGTCGGGCGCCTCGGCGGCGTGGTCGAGCAGGTTGAACAGGCCGTAGCCGCCGTCCGCGCTGGGCGCGCCGGCGTGCTGGTCCCAGCGGGACTCCATGTAGGAGACGGCCTTGAGCAGGTCGGCCGGGACCCCGGTGGCGTCGCTCGCGGCCGCGAACGCCGACTCCCGGTCCGGCGCCGCGACGACGGCGTCGCAGCTCACGTCGGAGGGCGGGGCGGTGGAGGGACCGGCCCCCGCGGCGACCGCGGGGATGGTGATCAGGGGAACGAGCAGGCCGGCGGCCGCCAGCCCGGTGGTGCGTCGTCGTACGGATCTCACGGGGAGTGCTCCTCTCGAGGACGGAGTGCGCTCGGGGCGCACCACGTCATCGAACCGTGAAATCACGTTTCATGAGAAGTGCTAGGCGTAAAAAATCTCGTCCTGCGGACGCGCGACCGGTCCCGGCCCGCGCGACGGGCGGTGCGGGTGGCGAGGAGAGGGGCGTCAGGAGAGGCGGACGGTCGCCTGCGACCGGCCGAGCACCTTGGCGCCCTCGTGGGTCACCGTGAGGTCGACGCGGACGGTGCCGGCCTCGGCGTCGATCGCCCCGACGACCGCGGAGACCTCGACGACGGCGACGCCGCTCGCGGGCACCGGGACCGGCTTGGTGAAGCGCGTCTGGTACGCCACGACGGCGCCCGGGTCCCCCGCCCACGCGGTGACCACGCCGACGACGGAGCCCATGGTGAGCATCCCGTGGGCGATGACGCCCGGGAGGCCGACGCCGGTCGCGAAGGACTCGTCCCAGTGGATCGGGTTGAAGTCGCCGCTGGCGCCGGCGTACCGGACGAGGCGGGCCCGGTCCAGCTCGATCGCGGCGGTGGCGACGACGTCGCCGACGGACAGCTCGGCGAGGACGGGGCGGGCCATCAGGAGTCCTCCCCGCGGATCACGAGGCTGGAGGAGACCGTGGAGACGGGCTCGCGCGTGCCGTCGTCGGCCTGCGCGAAGATCTCGCAGCGGGTGGTGACCATCGCGATGCCGGCCCGCTGGGTCACGGAGTCGACGTGCAGCACGGTGACCAGCTCGTCGCCGGCGACGATCGGCCGATGGTGCACGAACTTCTCGTCGGCGTGCACCACGCGCGAGAAGTCGATGTCGGCGTCCGGGTCCTGCACGTACTGCGACTCCGCCCGCTGGGCGACGACGACGGCGAACGTGGGGGGCGCGACGAGGTCCGGATAGCCGAGACCCCGCGCCGCCACGAGGTCGTGGTGCGCGGGGTCCAGGGCACCGACGGCGCACGCGAACTCACGAAGCTTCTCGCGCCCCACGCTGTAGGGGGCGCCGGCCGGGTACTCGCGGCCGGCGAAGTCGGGGTTCGCCACGTCGGTGAGGTGTCGTGTCGACCGAGGCGTCAGCGGGTCTCGCGGTGCGAGGTGTGCTTGCCGCAGCGCGGGCAGAACTTCGCCAGCTCGAGACGGTCGGGGTCGTTGCGACGGTTCTTCTTCGTGATGTAGTTCCGCTCCTTGCAGTCCACGCAGGCCAGCGTGATCTTCGGGCGGACGTCCGCGCTCTTAGCAGCCATGGTGTGTCACCTCTCGCGCCCCCGGAAGGCGCAACGTGCGTCAAGGAACAGGCCGGTCCGACGCCGGCCGTCGAACCGTTAGGAGTGGCGGTAGCGAGGGCGGGGCTCGAACCCGCGACCTCACGATTATGAGTCGTGCGCTCTGACCAGCTGAGCTACCCCGCCGCACGTGACGGAACGCGGACCCGTCGCCCGCATAGACGGACGACGGTCCCGCGTCACACCACAGAGCCCCGAAAGGGAATCGAACCCTTGACCTTCTCCTTACCATGGAGACGCTCTGCCGACTGAGCTATCGGGGCAGCGGAGAAGACTCTACACGGCTCGCGGCACCTGATGAAATCCGCGGGATGCCCGCTCGATCACACCGTGCACCGGGGTCGCGAGGACCTTCTCCGGACGTCGGACGGGGCACCACCCAGAGGTGGCGCCCCGACCGTCGCGGTGGCAGGTGAGGGATTCGAACCCCCGAAGGCTGAGCCGTCTGATTTACAGTCAGATCCCTTTGGCCGCTCGGGCAACCTGCCGTGCGGGCTCGCGGACGAGCTCGCGGGTAGAACCATAACGCCCCGGGCGGCCCAGGCGGAAATCGTCCGCCGGTGGCCCGCGTCACCCGGTCGCCGCCCGGCTACGGTGAGCCGGTGACGACCCCCTCCTCCCCCGACCGGTGGGGACTGCCCCTCGGGCTCTCGGCGTTCGTGCTCTGGGGCGCGATGCCCCTCTTCTTCCCGCTCCTGGAGCCGGCCGGCCCGGTCGAGATCATCGCGCACCGCGTGGTGTGGAGCCTCGTGTTCTGCGTGGCGCTGCTCCTGGTGACCCGGACGTTCGGGTCGTTCGTCGCCGTCCTGCGCAGCGGCCGCACCATGGGCGCGCTCGCCGTCGCCTCGGTGCTCATCGTCGTCAACTGGACGACGTACGTGTACGCGGTGCTCACCGACCACGTGCTCGACGCCGCGCTCGGCTACTTCATCAACCCGCTGCTCACCGTGCTGCTCGGGGTGCTCGTCCTGCGCGAGCGGCTGCGCGTCGCCCAGTGGGTGGCCCTGGGGTTCGGCGCGGCGGCCGTGGTGGTCATCTCCACCGGGGTGGGCGGGCTGCCCTGGATCGCCCTGGTGCTGGCGGGGGCGTTCGGGCTCTACTCGCTCGTGAAGAACCGCGTGGGCCGCGGCGTCGGTGCGCTGCCCGGCCTCGCCGCCGAGACCGCGGTCGCCACGCCGTTCGCCCTGGCCTACCTCGGCTGGCTGGGCGCCACCGGGGCCGGCACCTTCGCCACCGAGGGCGCCGGGCACGCGCTGCTGCTCGTGGCGTGCGGCGTCGTCACCGGCCTGCCCCTGCTGCTCTTCTCCGCCGCCGCCCGCAGGCTGCCGCTCTCGGTGGTCGGGATGCTGCAGTACCTCACGCCGGTGCTGCAGTTCCTGCTCGGCCTCCTCGTCTTCGGCGAGCACATGCCGCCCACCCGCTGGGCCGGGTTCGCGCTGGTGTGGGTGGCGCTGGTGATCCTCACCGTCGACGGCAGCCGGCAGGCCCGGGTCTCCCGCCTCGCGGCGCAGGCACGCACTACGGTGGTCCTCGAACCCTGACCCCACCTGAAGGAGACCGTCATGGCCGACTCGTCGTTCGACATCGTGAGCAAGGTGGACCGCCAGGAGGTGGACAACGCGCTCAACCAGTCCGTCAAGGAGATCTCGCAGCGGTACGACTTCAAGGGCGTGGGCGCGTCCATCGAGTGGAGCGGCCAGGACACCATCGTCATCGAGGCGAACTCCAGCGAGCGCGTGCTCGCCGCCCTGGACGTCTTCCAGACCAAGCTCATCAAGCGGGGCGTCTCGCTCAAGGCCTTCGACACCGCCGACAAGGAGCCGCAGGCGTCCGGCAAGGTGTACCGCCTCGCGGGCTCGCTCAAGGAGGGCCTCGCGGGCGAGAGCGCCAAGAAGATCACCAAGATCATCCGCGACGAGGGCCCGAAGGCCGTCAAGACGCAGGTGACCGGCGACGAGGTGCGCGTGACCAGCAAGTCCCGCGACGACCTGCAGGCCGTCATCGCCCTCCTCAAGGGCGCCGACCTCGACGTCGCGCTCCAGTTCGTCAACTACCGGTGACGACCGGGGCGGCGGCCGGCGCGCAGGTGCTGCCGCGGGTCGTGGCGACCGACCTCGACGGCACGCTCCTGCGCTCGGACGGCACGGTCTCCGAGCGGACGCGGCGCGCCCTGCTCGCGGCGGAGGCCGGCGGCGCCGAGGTCGTCTTCGTCACGGCGCGGCCGCCGCGCTGGCTGCACGCCCTGGGCGACCTCGTGGGCGGGCACGGGCGCGTGATCTGCCTCGGCGGCGCCGCGGTGTGGGACCTGGCGAGCGGGCGCGCCCTCGACACCTGCGGGTTCGACGACCGCGTGGTGCGCGACCTCGTCGCCGAGCTGCGCGACGCCGTCCCCGGCGTCGGGCTCGCCGTGGAGACCGTCCGCGGCCCCGCGTTCGACCCCTGGTTCCCCGACGGCGAGCCCGGCCTCGACCGGAGCCTCCGCGCCGCCCCGGTGGAGGGGTCCCTGGGCGCGACCGGCGACCCCGTCGCCAAGCTGCTCGCCGTCCGCCCGGGCACGACGGCGCAGGGTTTCGGCGTGGTGCAGCGCGGCGCCGTCCACGACGCCGCGCAGGAGGCCTTCTTCGAGCACGTGCAGGCCGTGGCCGGCGGCCGCGCCGAGCTGCACTACTCGGGCGCGGCCGGGCTCGCCGAGCTCCTGCCGCCCGGGGTGACGAAGGACGTCGCGCTGGCGCGCTGGTGCGCGCGCCTGGGCGTCGACGCCCGCGACGTGTGGGCCTTCGGCGACATGCCCAACGACCTGCCGATGCTGCGCTGGGCGGGCCGCGGGCACGCCGTCGCCAACGCCCACCCGGACGTCCTCGCGTGCGCGGACGCCGTCGTGCCCGGCAACGACGAGGACGGCGTGGCGGTCGCGCTGGAGGCAGCGCTCGGGGCCGCGTCCGGGATCGCACCGGCCGCACCCCACCACGCTCAGGGGTCCACGTCCCCGGGCGCGGCGCCCCGCTGACCTCTCCCCCGCCGCTCGTCCCGCTCCTCCTGTCGCCGTGCCGCCACGATCTCGGCGCGCAGCGCCTGGACCTCGGCGGTGAGCAGGGCCACCTGCTCCGGGGAGGCCACCCGACCCAGGGGCACGTCGTCGACGCCCACGCCCGCGCCGCCCTCGTCGTCCGCGTCGCCGGAGGGACCGCGGGCGACGCGCTCGACCAGCAGCGACGCCAGCGTCGCCGTCACGACGCCGAGCAGCGCCACCCCGCCGAGCATGAGGCAGACCGCGACCACCCTGCCGGACGGGGTCACCGGGACCATGTCGCCGTAGCCCACGGTGGTGATGGTGACCATCGCCCACCAGAAGCCGTCGCCGAGGTTCACGATGCTCGCGCCGGGCGCGCCGCGCTCCGCCTGCGTCACCAGGAGCGCCCCGACCAGCACGAGCAGGAACGTCCCCGCGACCGCGAAGCGCACCACCCGGCCCCGCAGGCGGACGGCGTTGGCGCGGTTGAGGCGCACCACCACGGACACCAGGAGGAGCGGCCGCAGCACCGGGAGCACCACGACCGCCAGCTCCAGCGGGTGCCGCCGCACGTACGTCCACGTGCGGGGCGCCAGGCGGGCGCGCACCACGTAGTCCACGACGAACAGCAACCAGGTCAGCGCGAGGACGGTCGTGCAGACCGCCCGCACGTCGGCCGACACGTCCGGCCGGGCGATCGGGATCGCGTACGCGACCAGGAACAGCAGCGAGACCGCCGTGAGCGGCCACTCGGTGGCCGCCTGCCAGCGCCGCAGGCGCGCGTGACCGCCGTCCGGGTGGGGGGCCGGCCGTGGCTCTGGCGGCCCGGGCGTCGCCGCGTCCTCGGCGCCGCCCAGCGGGGCTGGGGTCATCGCAGGTCAGCCTTGCAGAACCGGCGGGGACCCGCCGCCCGAGCGAGTGCCCGGAACGGGTGATCCCCCGGGGAGCGGTCCGGGCGAGCGACTACTCTCGCCGCCATGCACAGCTCACCGGGCGCGTCGCCCGCACCCGGCGCGGCCGCGCTCGCCGCATGGCGGCCCCGACCGGGACGGGTGCCCCTCGCCGCCGTGGGGTCGGTGGTCCTCGTCGGTTCCGCCGCCCTGGCGGTCGCGCTATCGCCGGAGGACGACATCCCCCTCAGTGCGGCCGAGGTCGAGTCGCCCGACTACTGGCTCACCGGGCTGCTCGTCGGACTGCTGCTCGGGAGCCTGGTCGCCCTGTGGTTCTCCGTGCCGGCGGGGGCGTGGTGGGGCGCGGCGGCCCTCGCCGCGCCGTCGGTCGGGGAGGCCCCCGGCTCGGGAGCCTTCGTCGCCGGTCTGTCGGGCGCGGTCCTGCTGGCCTGCATCGGGTTGCTCGCGACGTCCCCGCGGCGCCACCAGGCCGCGGCGGCACGCGCGTGGTCCACCGCGCCGGTGCAGGTCCCCGAGCTGGCTCCCACGGGTCGTCGGATGGCCCAGCGATGGCGTGGGCCATGGACCGTCGCGGGCGTGTTGCTGGTCGTCGCAGCCGTCGGCGCGGCTGCCCTGTTCGCCCATGACCTGGCCGCAGACCGACAGTTCCGGGCCACCGCTCTCACGGCAGACGGCACCGTCGTGGAAATCTCGGACGACGGGTACGACGTCGTGGTGGACGTCGACGGGCTGCGCCTCAGCGTGTCGCCGCCCGAGTCCTCACCGGCGGTCGGCGACGTGGTGATCGTCCGGTATGACGGCTCGGGCCGGGCGGAGCTGGTGGACGACCCCGCCGACTCGTCGATCTTGCTCCTCGTCTCGGGGATCGGGATCGTCGGCGGCCCGTTCCTGCTGCTGCGGGAGGCCGGCCGCCGACGCCGCGTCACCGCGCTCCTGACCCACGGCGGACCCGCGATCCGCCTGCGGGCGAGCTGGGACCGCGACGACGAGGTCCTGCTCGCACCCGTCGAGGCGCCGCGCTCCCCCGTGCTGCGCACCGGACCGCTGGCGGGCCTCACCCCGATCCGCGACCACGCGCCCGACGCCCTTGCCGAGGACGACGGGGACGACGCCGACGACGGCCCCTACGGGCGCCCGGTGGAGGAGGTCACGGACGAGGAGCTCCTCGCGATCGCCCGCACCGGCTGGGAGGACGACGAACGCCCGGCGGACCCCGACGGTCCGCACCTCCCGCCGACCTGGGCCGGGACCGAGGTCCTCGTCGTGGGCCTCCACGACGACCGCGCGCCCCTCGCCCTCCGTGCGCCCGACGGGGCCTGGTACGTGACGGAGACCGGCCCGGCACCGGCCCGCCGGGGCCGGCGCGGCGGCGGCCGTCCCGCGTCGGCAGGAGCAGGCCGCATCGACGGAGCCGTGCTGGCCGTGGTGCGGAGGACCGGGCGGTGGGGCCCGTGGGTCGCCGTCCCCGCGGCGGCGACCGTGGGCTGGTGGCTCGCGCCAGGGACCGAGGTCTGGTCGGGGCTCGTCGGCTCGGCGCTCGTCGCCGGGCTGCTGCACGCGTGGTCCTGGTCGGCCACCGCCGCCCTGCGCGTGACCCCGCGTGGCCTCGTGGAGCACGGTGCCGTGCTCGACGCGAGGTACCCGTGGTCACGGGTGGCCGCGGTGCTCGCCGACCCCGGGGCGCTGGTGGTCCGGACCCGCGCGTCGAGCGTCGAGGAGCCGGACGCGCTCATGTTCGCCGTACCGCCCGACGGCGAACGACTACTGCCCGGGGTTTCCGACCCGCTCGTCGCGCGCGAGCGGATCCTCGCCGCGCGGGCGGCGGGCGCGGCGTCCGCGACTGCCGACACGGCGACGCGCCGGCGGCCGTCCCGGCCCACGATCGTCGCGGCGCTCGGCGCGGCCGCCTTCCTCCTCGCGGTGCTCGCGCGGTGAACGCACCACGCGCGAGGCCGGTTCCAGGCGATCAGTAGCGGGTGATCCCCCCGGGCCCGAAGCCCGTGCCGCCGGCCATCTTCTCGAGGCGGGCGATGCGGTCCGCCATCGGCGGGTGGGTGGAGAACATCTTCGCCATGCCCGCGCCGCGGAACGGGTTGGCGAGCATGAGGTGGGAGACGTTCTGCAGCTCGCGGGTCTGCGGCAGCGGGGCCTTGGCCGTGCCCGACTCCAGCTTGCGCAGCGCGGAGGCGAGCGCCATCGGGTCGCCGGTGAGCTTGGCGCCGTCCTCGTCCGCGTCGTACTCGCGGGTCCGGGAGATCGCCATCTGGATCAGCATCGCCGCGAACGGCGCGAGGATCGCCATCGCCAGCGCGGCGAGCGGGTTGCCGCCCTCGCGGCGGTCGCCGCCGCCGAAGATCAGCAGGAACTGCGCCAGCGAGGTGATGACTCCCGCCATGGCGGACGCGACCGACGACGTGAGGATGTCCCGGTTGTAGACGTGCATCAGCTCGTGGCCGAGCACTCCTCTCAGCTCGCGCTCGTCGAGCAGGCGCAGGATGCCCTCGGTGCAGCAGACGGCCGCGTTCTTGGGGTTGCGCCCCGTCGCGAACGCGTTCGGCGCCTGCGTGGGCGAGATGAAGAGGCGCGGCATGGGCTGGCGGGCTTCCGTCGAGAGTTCCCGCACGATGCGGTACATCTCGGGCGCCTCGAGCTCCGTGACCGGGTAGGCGTGCATCGCGCGGATCGCGATCTTGTCCGAGTTCCAGTAGCCGACGAACGTCGTGACCAGGCCGATCCCCACGAAGACGACGAGCATCCCCGCGCTGCCGCGGAAGAAGATCGCCCACAGACCGAGGACCACGGCCCACATGACGCCGAAGAGCGCCGCCGTCTTGAGACCGTTGAAGTGCTGGTGGCCCATGTGTCCTGCCGTCTCCTTCCGTGCGCCCTGCCCGGTGCACGCGCACCGGCAGGATCCCACGGGTTGAACGCGCCGACGGCCCGGGCGGTTCCCGCCCGGGCCGTCGTGTGGTCGGTCGCACTGTCGGTCGACCTGCCGGTCGCCGTCAGGACGTGGCGCGCCCCTTGGCGATGTCGAGCATCTCGTCGCGCGGCACGACCTTGATCCGCTCGCGCCCGTGGGGCTCGCCGAGGGTCTTCTCGTGCTCGTCGAGGAGCACGAAGTCGTCCCACTCGACGACGTCCACGCCGCGGTCGGCGAGGAAGTCGAGCACGGCCTGCGGGTCCGCCTGGGTCGCGGTGCGCCCGCCCTCGACGTCGCCGGTCGCGACGTCGCCGCCGTCGCCCACGCCCGTCACGTCCTCCACGAGGTGGCGGATCGTCTCGGACGCGTCCGACTTGGTGTGCCCGATGAGGCCGACCGGGCCGCGCTTGATCCAGCCCGTCGCGTAGACGCCCGGCAGGTGCTCGCCGTCGAGGTCGACCACGCGCCCCTCCCGGTTGGAGATGACGCCCTTGAGCTCGTCGAACGGGATCTCCGGCAGCGGGGAGCCGAAGTAGCCCACCGCGCGGTAGACGGCCTGCACGGGCCAGTCGTGGTGCTCGCCGGTGCCCTTGACGGTGCCGTCGCCCTGCAGGGCGGTGCGCTCGGTGCGCAGCGCGGTGACCTTCCCGTCCTCGCCGAGGATCTCGGCCGGCGCGTGCAGGAAGTGCAGGTGGAGCCGGCGGGACGCCTTCTGCGTGGCCGGGTCGACCAGGGTCCAGTCGGTGAGGGTCTTGACGACCTGCTTGGTCTGGTTGGACGACTCGACGGCGGCCATCGAGCCCTCGTCGAAGTCGTAGTCCTCCGGGTAGACCACGATGTCGACGTCGGGCACGTGGCCGAGCTCGCGCAGCTCGAGCGGCGAGAACTTCACCTGGGCCGGGCCGCGGCGGGCGAAGACGTGCACGTCCGTGAC
Organism: Isoptericola sp. NPDC057559; assembly: GCF_042801555.1. Classification (NCBI taxonomy): domain Bacteria; kingdom Bacillati; phylum Actinomycetota; class Actinomycetes; order Micrococcales; family Promicromonosporaceae; genus Isoptericola; species Isoptericola sp. NPDC057559. The sequence goes on along the minus strand of NZ_JBHVFQ010000003.1, from coordinate 44,404 downwards.
CGGCGAGGTCTTGAGGGTCTCGTAGACGTTGGCCGGGATCTCGGTGGGCAGCAGGTCGTCCGCGTGCTTGGCGAGGATGCGCGCCACGTCGAGCGCCACGTTGCCCGCGCCCAGGACGGCCACCTGCTGGGCCTCGAGCGGCCAGGTGCGGGGCACGTCGGGGTGCCCGTCGTACCAGGAGACGAAGTCGGCCGCGCCGTAGGAGCCGTCGAGGTCGATGCCGGGAACCGGCAGCTCGTGGTCCTTGATCGCGCCCGTCGAGAAGATCACCGCGTCGTAGAACTGGCGCAGGTCGTCGAGCTTGAGGTCGACGCCGTAGTCCACGTTGGCCAGCAGGCGGACGTCGCCGCGGCTCAGCACGCGGTGCAGCGCGGTGATGATCTGCTTGATGCGCGGGTGGTCCGGGGCGACGCCGTAGCGCACGAGGCCGAACGGCGCGGGCAGGCGCTCGAAGAGGTCGATGCTCACGTCGAGGTCGGTCTTCGACAGGATGTCCGCCGCGTAGATGCCGGCGGGGCCTGCGCCGACGATCGCGACGCGCAGAGGTCGGATGCTGCTCACTGCGGGGTACGCCTTCCGGATCGGTGATGCGTGGCGTTCGATTCTAGGAGGATTCTCCTGCGAACTGGTGAGGCTTACCTCACCTTCAGGGTCCAGCCTTACCCAGGGTGCCACAACCGTCTCATCCGGTGAACAGGTCGTCTCGCTTGGCGGTCACCGGTGCCGGGGGCATCCGACACACGACGGCGCGCCGGCCGTCACGGGGCGGTGGTCAGCTCGCGCACCGCGCGCTCCAGGTCCTCGCGCCCCGCCCCGCCGGCCGCCCGCAGCGGTCGGTACGCGGGCACCACGGTGACCGCAGCCGTCCCGTCCGCGACCCGCACCGCACCGGACTCGCGCGAGCCGTAGACGGCGCGCGCCTGCGCCACACCCGCCGGCACCCGGCGCACGACCCAGCGGGGTCCCTCCTCGCGGCCCACCCACACCTCGACGGCGCCGTTCCCCACGGCGAGGGCGACGGGGTTGCCCCCCATCCCCGAGATGCCCTTCGTGCGGACACCGGCCGCGCGCGCCTCGTCGAGCGTGTCCGCGGTCGTGAACGCCGGCACGACGACCGCGCCGGGCCGCAGCCGCGTGACGTGGTCCCGGACGGCGCCGGCCCGGCGCACGACCACCGCCAGGGCGACCACCAGGACGACCGCCACCACGAGGAGGGCGATCCAGATCACGGCGCCGTCGACGCCGTCGCGCGCGGCGGTGCTCGCGATGCGCACCACCGAGAGCGCCAGGAAGAGCACGAGCGCGGCGACGAACCACCGGCGTCGGGTACGGGAGTCCATGCTGCCTCCAGGGCGTCGTCTCGGGACGGTTCGGGGTCGCGCGCCACGGGACGCGGCAGGCGGGAGTGCGGCGGCGGGCGCCGCAGACGACGAGGGGCGGCCCGGAGTCCGGACCGCCCCTCGACCTCGGCCGGAATCAGCCGCGGATGCCCTGCGCGAGCTGCGAGTCCGCGTCGGACAGCGTCTGCGCGGCCTGCTCCAGGAACGACGCCATGCCCTCGAGGCCCTCGATGGCCTGCGTGGTACCGGTCGTGAACTCCTCGTAGGACGTCTGGAACGCGCCCGACGCCTGGTCGGTCACGAAGCCCGACGACACGAGGTTGTTCACCTGGGACTGCAGGTTGTGCAGGATGTCGGTCATCTGCTGCTGACCGTTGCGCAGCTGACCCGCCTGCGACCGCAGCTCGTCGTACGTGACGTTCATGTTCGCCATGAGAAAGCTCCTCGTTCTCGTCGGTTCCCGGCCGGCCCCCTAGCGGCCGATCCGTCGTTCCGTCGACGACCCTAGCGGGCGCCCCGAGCAGCCGTCGATGGGGAGGGCTCCCCATGCGCACGCGGTGCCACCCGGCGTCGTCCCCCGTAGGGAGGGGCCGGCGCCCGGTCGCGTACACCCCACCGCCCGGACGACGAAGGGGCGGCCCGGGAGTACCCGGACCGCCCCTCGACCTCGGCCGGAATCAGCCGCGGATGCCCTGCGCGAGCTGCGAGTCCGCGTCGGACAGCGTCTGCGCGGCCTGCTCCAGGAACGACGCCATGCCCTCGAGGCCCTCGATGGCCTGCGTGGTACCGGTCGTGAACTCCTCGTAGGACGTCTGGAACGCGCCCGACGCCTGGTCGGTCACGAAGCCCGACGACACGAGGTTGTTCACCTGGGACTGCAGGTTGTGCAGGATGTCGGTCATCTGCTGCTGACCGTTGCGCAGCTGACCCGCCTGCGACCGCAGCTCGTCGTAGGTGACGTTCATGTTCGCCATGGGAAGCTCCTCAGCTCATCGGTGGTTCGGCCGGCCCCCTAGCGGCCGATCCGTGGTGCGGTGACGACCCTAGCGGGAGCCCCGAGCACGCGTCGATGGGGAGGCCTCCCCATGCGCCGTGGGCCCGCGGGCCCGCTCAGGCGTCGCCGGGGCCGCCGCGCGCGAGGCGCGCCCGGCGCTGCCGCTCCAGGTGCGCCAGCCGCGCACGGCGCTCGTCGGGGGTCAGCGCCGTCAGCGGCCGGTCGTCGGGCGCGGCGTCGGCCGCACCGGAGAACCGACGGCGGAACGCCCGCACCCCCAGCACGAAGGACGTCAGGAGCAGCCCGACGGCGACGACGGCCGCCACCAGGTGCACCGTCCCGGACACCCCCGGCACGAGCGCCGCCACGGCGAAGGGCCACGCCAGGCCCGCGGGCAGCATCGCCAGGACGGTACGGCCGTCCACCGTCCATCCGGCGGCGTAGTACCGCATCACCCGGTCGGTGAACGGGCTGGGGCGCACGGGCTGCAGCGACAGCGCGACGCCCGTGAGCGTGGGCGGGCCGAAGGTGCTCCCCCAGGCGCCGTGGGTGGTGTACGAGAGCTTCTCGCCCCGGTAGCGGCGGTCGAGGCCGCGCCCCACGTACACGAACGACAGCACGGCGAGCGGCCAGGACGCGGTCAGCACGTGCCACCCGCCCGCGCCGACCGCCAGCGCCAGGACCGGCAGCGCGACGACCAGCAGGCCCAGCGCGCCCAGCGGGTCCGACAGCCGGTCCTCGACACCGGCCACGAGGCTCGCGGAGTCGACGAAGGCGAGGTACGGCACCGAGCCCACCAGGAGGAGCACCGCGATCAGCCAGATCGTCGTCCACACGACCCCGACCACCAGGTAGCCCAGCGGGCGCAGGGTCACGCTCCAGCGCGGGGGCGGTGCGCCGTCGCCCGCCGGCGCTCCCCGGCCGTCGGCCGTCGTTCCGGGCATGGTTCCTCCACGTCGGTCCGGCTCCGGGGTGCCACACTAGCGTCGGCACCGCGCCGCCGAGGCCGCGGACCCCCCGGGGTGCGTGCGGGACGACGGCGACGCGGCGCGGGTGGCAGCCCCCGCACCACCCGACCGACGAGACCGACGACAGGGACGGACCCGCATGAGCAGCAAGAGGGACAGGGAGCGCGAGGCCGCGGCGAACCAGGCCATGCGGCCGGCCACCTACGCGCTGGGCGCGGTCGTGGTGGCGTGCGTGCTCGCCGTGGTGCTCAGCGCCGCCGCACCGGACGCGTTCGCCGCGATCGGCGGCTGGGTCACCTTCGCCCTGGTCGTGGTCGCCGCCTGCGTCTGGGCCGGGCTGGCCGTCGTGCGCCGCACCCGCCGGAACGCCGCGCAGGACGACCCGGGCGCCTGACGCCCGGGCCTCACGGTCAGGCGGACGCCGCCCGCTGCTCGCCCTCGGCCGCGGCGGCGTCGTCGTCCATGAACTCGATCGAGTCGACGATCTCGTCGAAGAGCACCGCGAACGGCTCCGCCGACGGGATGTCCGTGACGTTCACGCGGACGAAGAGCATCCGTGCAGGGTCCTTCGGGTGGGGCATGTGGTACTCGAGGCGCATGGTCAGCACGTCGACCGCGTCGTCCCCCTCGCCCGCCTGGCCCTGCGACATCTCCACGACGCGGGCGGCCGGGCGGCCGTTGCGCTGCACGGCGACCTCGCCCTCGGGGTAGGCCGCGCGCAGCGCCCCGGCGTAGTCGCCGTCGGCCAGCAGCGGGGCCGCCGCGGCGGGCCACTCGTCGTCGAACATGAGGATCGCGGCCGGGAACGGCACGCCCGGGGCGAGCTCGAGGGACATCAGGTACGTGTGCACGCCGATCGACACGGCGTCGCGCGCCGTCGCCAGCAGCTCGTCCAGCGCCTGGCGCCGCATCCGCGCCAGCCGGTCCGCGGTGCCCACCTGGCGACGGACGAGGCGCTTGATGAACGCCGTGGCCTTCTCCGGTGACTCCAGCGGGATGCTCACCCACGTGCCGGGCACGATGATCCGCACCACGCCCCCGAGCACCTTCAGCTCGGGTGCCGCCGCCTGCGTCATGCCGTCTCCGTCTCCACCGTGAGCCCCACGAGCAGGTCGAGAATCTCCTGGGGCATGTCGTCGAACGTGCCCACGCTACGCGCGACGGCGGTCACCTCGACCATGTCCGGGGTGGCGGGCGGGAAGACGCCGAGCACGACGCGCTCCTCGAGCACGCCGCTGGCGTCGTCGCCGAGCTCCCCGAAGTGGGTGATCATCGCGTGCAGCCCCTCGACCGCGCCCGAGTCGCTGGTCCCGTCGAACCGGCTCGCGAACGCGTAGTCGTGCTCCTGCGAGCTCTCCACGCCGGCCGCGAGCTGCGCCGCGAACTCCTCCTGGGCGAGGTCGGGCTGCGCCGTCACGGTCACCATCGCGTCGACGACGCCGAGCTCCGGGCGCCGCACGAGGGCCGCGGTGACGAGCCCGGGGATCCCCGTGTCCGCGACCGCGCGCCCGACGTCCTCCAGCTCGGCGGCCAGGCTGGTGGCGAGCTCCTCGGCGGGGACGTCGAGGCCCCCCGAGGTGCCCGCCTCGGCGACGATCCCCGCCGCCGTCGACCGCGCCCAGTCCCCGACCAGGTCCGGTGCCTCGGTCGGGACGGCGTACCAGGACTCCGGCAGCCGCAGCTCGAAGCCCGCGATGCGCCGGGTCACCAGGACCCCGCCACGTAGCCGTTGTTGCCGAAGACGTCGTTGAAGCCGTCCATGGCGCCGTGCACGTTGCCGGCACCGCCGGAGATCTTGCCCCAGCTGCCGCCCGCGCCGCTCGAGGCCAGCGAGTTGCCCTCGCCGTACGAGCCCCAGCCGTCGCCGCCGGCGATGGCCATGCCGAGCCGGGCCGAGTTGTTGGCCAGGCTCGCCGTCTGGTGGAAGACGGCGCCGACCGTCGCGACGGCCTGCGTCGCGCTGGTGACCCCGTCGATCCGCAGGCCGGTCATGTTGAAGTGCGAGACCATGTCGATCACGTCGTCGTTGCCCATGGCGAAGCGCGCCGCGCCGTCCTTGTAGGGCAGCGGGAAGTTCGACTTCTGCCACGACTTGAACGCGTTCTTGTAGAGCCCGTTCTTGACCATCCCGGCCACGGCCTTGTCGCCCGCGGACCGCACGAACGGGGACTTCAGGACCTCGGTCACGCGCTGGCCCTTGGTCATCGCCATGGTCTTGCGCGAGCTCTTGAGCAGCGCGCTCCCGAACTTCAGCTTCGACGCCCGGCTGCTCATCCGGGCGGAGGTCTGCACCACCGAGCGCGCCTTCGCGTACTTGGCGAACGACCCGATCGCCTTGCCGCCGAAGAGGCCCATCACGCCGAGGCCGACGCCGAGGAGCATCTCGCCGAACCCGATGTCCCCCCGCGCGAACTTCACGATGTTCTCGATGATGGAGATGATCGAGCCGATCGCGGCGAGGACCAGGAGGATCTGGCCCAGGATCGGGACCCAGGACAGGAAGATCGCCAGGATGCCCGCGATGTCGCAGATGATCTTGAAGACCTTGTAGATGCCCTTGACGACGTTCTTGACCTTGTCCCAGGTGCTGTCCTTGAGGCCGTTGACCTTGTCGCCGCTCACGACCTCCTCGATCTTGCCGATCGCGGTGCTCGCCGCCCGGTTCTTGGCGTCGTGGCCGTCGTTCCAGTAGCCCTCCTGGACGGCGATGTCGCCCTCCAGGTCGTGCACGGCGCCGTTCGCGGTCCGCGCGGAGTTCTTCGCCTCGCTCTTCTCGGCGTCGGTCGCGTCGTCGGGCAGGTCGTCGACCCCGTCGTTCGCGCCCCGCGCCGTGGACTGCGCGTCGACGAGCTGGTCGCGCAGGGTCCGGAGCCGCGCCGCCGCCGGGTCCGCCTCGTTCTGCGCGCTGCGCAGGGCGGCCCCGTAGGTCGTCAGCGCGTCGCCCGTGTACGAGTAGCGCTCCTTGGCCTTCTCGATGTCCTCGCGCACCTCGCCGGCGAGCTTGCGCGTGGCCTCCATCGACTTCGCCGTGGTGTTCGTGTCGTCGACGATCTGCTGGAGGGTGCTGACCGACCGCCCGATCGCCTCGGCGAGGTCGGTGTACTTGCGGCCCTTGGTCTGGACGACGTCAGCCTCGCCGTCCAGCTCCTGCCACTGGGTGTCCGCCATGTTCCTGGGTCCCCCTACTTCTTCGCCGCGTCTTCGAGCGACTTGGCCAGCTCGGTGTCGATCTCCGTGAAGGTGTCGGCGATCTGCCCGATGATGTCGGACAGCTTCTTGACGTTCTCGAGCATCTCGCCGCGCTTGATCTCCCACTTGTCGGAGAAGTCGTTGACGCGGTCGCGCAGGTCGTCGTGACCCGTCGCCTTGGCCGCGGCCTCCGCGTTCGAGTCGGCGTTCTCCAGCTCCGTCGAGATCGCCTTGAGGTCGTCCTTGAGCGTCCTCAGCTGATCCATGTCGATCGACAGGTCGTACCCGGCCACAGCTCCCCCTCGTCCTGTGCAGCTCGTCGTCCGGCCGCCGGGCAGCACCGTAGCCGAGGGCGACGGCACGGGTCGATGGGGAGACCTCCCCATCGACCCGCCCGGCCGCCCCTCAGTCGTCCAGGACCAGCGGCAGCTGCACCCGCGTGTGCTTGCCGCGGGCGATCCACGCGCCCCGGCCCACCGGGAACTCCCCCTTGGCGGCGCGCGGCAGCGACGTCTTGAGGATGGTGTCGCCGTCGAGGTTCTCGGGCTGCAGGATGAGGCCGCGCCGGCCGTTCTTCACCTCGCCCAGCAGCGGCCAGGTCGCGGACCAGCCGGCCGTCTCCGCCTCGGCGACGAGCAGGTGGTCGCTGCCCCGGATCGCCTTGGTGAGGTCCTGGATCGGCTTGTCCGCCGGGGACTGCAGGTACTCGTTGATGCCCTCGATCAGCACGACGATCCCGGGGTCGACGTCCTCGTCCTGGACGGCGGCGAGCAGGTCGGTGGCGAGCGCCTTGACCTTCTCCACCCCGGTGGCGACCTCCGTCCACGGCAGCTTGTCGGCGATCGCCGACCGGCCCTGCGCGAAGAGGTACATCCGCGCGTCCGGGTTGGCCCGGAGCACGGCCCGCGCGATCGCGACGAGCGCGTTGCTGCGCCCCGACCCGGGCGGGCCGGCGACGACCATCGTGCCCGTGGGCTCGAACGGCACCGGCCCGAGGGTGATGCCGTCCAGGCCCAGCACCGGCTGCCCGTCCACCCGCGGCGGCAGCTCGCCCGCCCCGTACTCGGTGGGCAGCACGCGGACGTCGGGCGCCGGGCGCACGCCCGCCGCCAGCATCGACTGGCCCAGCTTCTCCGTCGCGGCCGCCTGAGCGGACACCGACGTCGTGCCGCCGATGACGGCGACCTGGACCTCGAGCCCGTCGACGAGCGCGCGGCCGTTGGGCGAGCTCGAGGTGATGACGTCGCGGGGGGCGTTGAACGCCAGGTACCCGTCGTCGGTCATCCGCAGCAGCAGGTTGCGCTGCACCATCGAGCGCACGTACGTGGGGACCGCGCCCGAGCGGTCGGCCGTGAACACGACGTGCATGCCGAGGGCGCGGCCGTCGTTGAGGATGTCGCGGAAGACGTCGAACCACTCCGCGCGGCCGGCGCCCACCTCGAAGTCGTCGCGGAAGCCCGGGAACCCGTCGACCAGCAGCAGGATGCGCGGCACGTCCGCGCGCCCCGACAGCTGCCGGTACTCGGTGACGCTCGACGCCGACACCGCCGCGAACGCCTCGCCGCGGCGCTGCAGCTCGTCGCGCAGCATGCGCATCAGGCCGACCACGCGCTCGACGTCGTCGCCGCGCGCGATCGTCCCGACGTGCGGCAGCGACGACAGCATGCGCAGCGCGCCCGCCGCGAAGTCCAGGCCGTACACGTGCACGGGGCCGCCGCGCGGGGTGATGCCCGCGGCCGCGGCGAGCGTGCGCAGCGCCGTGCTCTTGCCGGCGCCGCCCGTGCCGTACACGCCCAGGTGTCCGTCGACGTCCGGCACGAAGTACACGGGCCGCTGCGCCTGCTGCTCGGGGATGTCGGCCACGCCCAGCAGCAGCTCGGTGTCCGTGCGCTGGTGCAGGCGCGTGAGGTCGTACGCGTCGGCCATCGAGTCCAGCCAGGGACGACGAGGCACGGGCAGGCGGCCCGCCTCGAACGCCTCGGTGACCCGCGCGACCAGGCGCTGCTGGTCGTTGGGGCCGAGGTCGAGCCCGTCGTCGACGACGGCCGACGGGTCGACGGGCTCCTCCCACCGCTCCTCGCGGCCGAAGTGCAGGCCCGCGACCTCGATCGCGGCCCGCTCCGGGGCCCGGCTGCTCCACGCGCCCGCGTACCCGGACTGGAACGCCTGCAGGCGGCCCGGGCCCGTCTTCACCACGCCGCGGCCGGGGATGGCCGGGTCGATGTGCGCCGCGTCCTTGATGTCGACGACGTCGCTGGAGTCGGACTCGTCCGCCATGCGGAGCGCGACGCGCAGGTTCGTGTTGGCGCGCAGGTTGTCCTTGATGACGCCCGCGGGGCGCTGCGTGGCCAGGATCAGGTGGATGCCGAGCGAGCGGCCGCGCTGGGCGACGTCCACGACACCGTCGACGAACTCCGGCACGTCGCCCACCAGCGCCGCGAACTCGTCGATGACGATGACGAGCGCGGGAGGCGTCTCCGGGTCGCCGCGCTTCTCCAGCTCGAGCAGGTCCTTGACCTTCTTGCGGTTGAAGAGGTGCTCGCGGTGGTGCAGCTCGGCGCGCAGCGACGTCAGCGCCCGCAGCACCAGGTGCTGGCTGAGGTCCGTCACGAGGCCGACGCAGTGCGGCAGCTGGACGCAGTCGGCGAACGCCGACCCGCCCTTGTAGTCCACGAACAGGAACGTGACCCGGTCCGGGCTGTACTCCGCCGCCATCGCGAGCACCCACGCCTGCAGGAACTCGGACTTGCCGGCGCCCGTCGTGCCGCCCACCAGGGCGTGCGGGCCCTGGGAGCGCAGGTCGAGGTGCTGGGCGTCCAGACCCGCCGAGCCGACGATGGCGCGCAGCGAGCCGGCCCGCTTGCGCGGCACGGCCTGGGTGCGGTCGTAGACCGACAGGTTCTGCCGCCAGCGCTCCAGCACGGCGCCCGGGTCCTCGAACAGGTCGTGCCCGAGCAGCGCGGGCATCGTCACCGAGCGGGGCAGGTCGGACGAGTCGGCGACGATCGCGCCGGCGTCGAACACGGGGGCGAGCCGGCGGCCGTAGTCGAGCGCCGTCGACGCGTCGACCTCCTCGAGCTCGACGTCGTCCACCCAGCGGCCCAGGCGCACCATGCCGACGCGCGGGCCGTGCTCCCCCAGGTCCACGAACGTGCGGCACGCCGCCGGCAGGTACGCGGTGTCCGCGGAGATCCACAGCGGGTAGACCCCCGCGTCCGGGCCCTGCTCCGCGAGCTGCACGAGGCGCGCGCGGTCCACGTCGATGTCGTCCGAGATCACGACGACGACCGCGGGCACGGGCGACTTCGTCCCCGCCTCGGCCTTCTTGCCGCCGACGTCGGAGCCCCGCTCGAGGGCGGCGTCGTCCTCGTCGATCGCCCCACGCCGCTGGGCGCCGCCGCGCGCCGCCCGCAGGCGGGTGGTGACGAGCTCCTCGAGCTCCGCGACCAGCCGCGCCGCGCCGCTCGCGGAGTCGGCGAGGTGGTGCCCCTCGATCGGGCTCTGCGGGGAGGACGTGTGCGGGATCCAGGTCAGCCACTGCAGGTGCTTGGTCCACACCGGGCTGACCATGCCGGTGACGACCAGCTCCGCCGGCGAGTGCAGGCCGGTGAGCTGCAGCAGCGTCGCGTTGAGGCTGCCGGCCACCGCCGCGGGCGGGCCCGCGAAGCCGAGCGCGCCGGCGTCGTACAGGTTCTCCACCACGGGCACGCCCGACACGTTCTCGTGCCGCTCGACCACGGCGTCCAGGCGGTCCTGGTACTCCTTGATCATCGAGCCCTTGGCGGAGTCCTTCACCGTGTTGCGCGACGGCATCGTGCCGATGCCGAACCGCACGTTGAGGAAGCTCCAGTGCTCCGGGCGGCGGGTCCACAGCATCGGGCCGTGCCGCATCGCCTCCGCGAACACGTGCGGCGTGGCCGGGGCCTCGCGCAGGCGCACCGAGCGCTCGGTCTCCTCCTCGCCGCCCAGCGCCTCGCGCAGCGCGTCGAGCCGCTCCTCGAAGCGCGCGATGTCGCGCTCCTTGCGCTTCCTGGTCTGCATGTTCCGCGTGAGGTAGTTGCCGACCAGCATGATCGGCGAGAGCGCGATGAAGACCAGCGACATCATCCCGCGACCCATCGCGAGCATGAACCCGCCCATGAGGACCGGGGCGAGCATCGCCAGCAGCGGGAACGGCTGCGGCTCCGTCTCCGCGGGCACCTCGGGGGCGTCGAACTGCTCGCCCTTGTACCGCGCCTCGACGCGCGGCGAGCGGGTGAACGGGACGGGGCCGGCCTTCGGCGCCACCCCCTGGAGCGTCTGCGGCTTGCGGCGCTCGATCGTCATCACCGTGTCGCCCACGGTGACGCGCTGGCTGCCCTCCACGCGCAGGCGCTGCACGTGCGCGCCGTCGACCAGGAGGCCGTTGGCCGAGCCCAGGTCGACCACGTCCACGACGTCCGAGACGTCCAGGCGCAGGTGCTGCTTCGACACGAGCGCGTCGCTCAGCACGACGTCGCAGCCCGGCGCGCGGCCCAGCACCCAGCTGCCCTCAGGCAGGTCGATGACGCCGCCGTCCGAGAACCGCAGGGTGGCGCGCACGTCGCGCGAGGGCTGGTAGTCGAAGCCCGGCCGGTCGAGGTCGACGATCGCGACCTCCGCGCCCGAGCCGATCCACGCCTCGCCGAGCGCGGCGTCGGCCGGCAGCCGCACGGGCCGGTCCTGCCCGGGCAGGCGGGCCTCCAGCGTGCGCCGCCGGCGGTCCGTCTCCTCCGTGCCGGACGGGTCGACGCGGGCGATCGTCGAGGCGACCTCCCCGATCGTCGCGCCCGCGTCCGCGGTGACGACGACGTCGTCGTGCGTGGTGTCGGGGCGCCGGAGCGTCACCTTGACGCGCATCGCTCTCCTCGGTTCGTTCGGTCAGGTTCTGTCCGGCGGCCGAGCGGCCGGCGGGGGACGTCGCGGGGTCAGCCGCCCCGGCCGCGGCGCGTGAACGCCAGGACCACGGCCGTCACGGCCGCGACCACGACCGCGCTCAGGCCCACGACGCGCCAGGTCGCGGGGTCGGTCAGCTCGCGGCCGATCGCGCGGTAGAAGTCGAGGGGATCGCCGGTGCCCACCCCGTCGGCGAGCACGCCGGTCACCACCACGATCACGAACGCGATGGCGGCGCCCCCGATCGCCGTCACCACGACGAGCTGCCAGGGCTCGGGGCGCTGGCGGCGGGTCACTCGGCGTCCTTCGGGTCGCCGTCCGACGGCAGGTCGAGCAGCGGCAGGTCGTCGGAGGTCACCAGCCGGGACGCCACCGCGTACTCGACCAGGCGCGCGCGGCGGTTGGTCGCGAGCCCGCCCGACCCGCCGCGCAGGCCCTTCACGCCCACCCGGTCGAGCTTCTCGCACACGTTGTCGAGCTTGCGGTTGAAGCGCGTCGTCGTCCACCCGAGGCGCGCCGCCGCCTCGGCGGAGGACGGGATCTCCGACAGGCCCGTGCCGTCCCGCTTGAGCATCGGCTCGCAGAGGGCCACCACGAGCTGGCGCTGGCTGACGGTGAACGGGATCATCCCGATCGTCGTCGCCCCGCCCTCGGGCTCCTCCGACCGGATCTCCGCGTACGGCGCGGGGCTGAGCGCCGCGAGCAGCTCGTAGGTGGTCGGCCCGGCCGTGAACACGATCGACGTGTTCGGGAAGACGATCGGCAGCGACGTGCCCGGCGAGAGCCAGGACTGCACGCCGCCCGCCGCGTCGCACACGGTGGCGGACAGCCGGTTGCCGACGTTGCCCAGCCACCACAGCCCCGACGCGTGGGTGAGCTGCAGGAACCGCCGGTGCAGGTACGGGTTGTCGTCCAGCGCGAGGTCGCCCTCGCGACCGATCTCGAACACCGAGCCCGGCTCGGGCCGGAACCACTCGCCCGCGAACTCCACCGCCAGGTCGCTCATCCCACGCACACCCCCTGCGGCTGCACCGAGAACGCGCCGCTCCGCACGACGACGACCTCGACGCACGTCTCGCCGGACTTCTCCTTCGGCACCGTGACGGTCGGCTCGGTCACCTTCTGGTAGTGCGCCTCCCCCAGGGCCTTGGCCTCGCGCCAGCCGTACGCGTCGCCGTCCTGCGGGTCCGGGTTGGTCCAGGTGAAGACGACCTTGTCGCCCTTCGCCTTGCCCTCGAGCTCGGTGACCGACGGCACGAGGCCGCCCAGGTTGTCCGCGGGCGGGGCCGGGTCGTCGCCCTGTCCCGTGGCGACGGGCGTCACCGGGTCCTCGGGCGACTCCCCGTCCGGCCACAGCACGACGGCGAGCGTCACGACCAGCGCGGTCACCAGGACGGCCAGGCCCACCACCAGGCCGACGACCACGCCGCTGCGGCGCGGCGCGGGCGCCTCGGCGGGGGCGGCCGGGGCGTCGACCCGGGCGGGCGCCGCGGGCGCCATCGAGCGGTGCACCGTGTCGCCGAGGTCGTCGGCCAGCGCGGGCGCCGTGCCGGTGACCGTCGACGCCGTCGGGGCCGGGACGGACGACGTCCAGGCGGGTCGGGGCGGGGCGGCGGTACCGGTCGCCGCGAGCGCGGCGGCCGCCGCGGGCCCGCGCGGGTCGACCGACACGACCTCGCGGAGCCGGGTGCCGACCTCGTCCTCGTCGCCCGGGGCGTCGCCGTCGTCGTCGCGGACCTGGCCGCGGTCGTCGAGGAGGTCGATCGGCGTGACCGCGAAGGACAGCTCGGTCTGCACGGCCTGGAGGGCGCGGGCGAACGCGAGGGACGTCGGGTACCGCGCCTCGGGGTTCTTCGCCATCGCCGTGCTCAGCACCCGCTCGAGCGAGGCGGGCACGTCGTTGCGGCCCGTCTGCTGCAGCGGCGCCGACTCGATGCGCGCCACCAGGTCCGCGCTGGAGTTCGACCCGCCCGGCACCTCGAACGGCGTGCGGGAGGCCAGCAGCGAGTACGTGGTCGCGGCGAGGCCCCAGACGTCGGTGGCCACGCCCGTGCGCGGCGGCTCCGCGAACGACTCCGGCGGCGACCACGGGATGGACATGCCCTCCGCGCGGCCGGCGTCGTCCAGCGTGGACGAGATGCCGAAGTCGGTCAGCGCGGGGTGCCCGTACTCGGTGACGAGGATGTTCGCCGGCTTGATGTCACGGTGCAGGATGCCGGCGCGGTGCGACGTCTCGACGGCGCCCGCGACCTGCACGGCGATCCGCAGCACGTCGGGCACGCTGAGCCGCTCGCTGCGGTAGCGCGCGCCCAGGTTCGGCCGGGAGCAGAACTCCATCGCGAGGAACGGACGGCCGTCGGAGGCGACGTCCGCCTCGTACATCGTGACGATGGACGGGTGGGTGGACAGCGTGGCCATGAGGTCGGCCTCGGCCTCGAAGGCCTCGCGCTGCCCCTCGTTCGTCCACTCGTGCAGCAGGACCTTCACGGCCACCCGACGACGCGGTCGGCGCTGCTGGTAGAGGAAGACGTCCGAGAAGCCGCCCGACCCGATGAGGGAGACGTACTCGAACCCCTCGATCTCCGGCGGCGGTGACGGTGGACGCTTGCGGCTCACTCAGAGGATCCCTTCGAAGGTCAGCGTCACGTCGTCACCCAGGTCGACGACGTCGCGCGAGACGACCATGACCGGCTCGCCCGGGTGCAGCCGCAGCGGCGGCTGACCCGACCGCAGCAGCGTGGTGCCGTTCGTCGTGCTCATGTCGCTGACCAGCACGTGCCAGCCCTCGAGGCGCACCTCGACGTGGGAGCGGGAGATGTCCTGCTGCGGGCTCGGCACCGTGACCAGCCGCGGCAGGTCGTCGCCGGAGGCCCGCGGCGAGCGCGGCTTGCGCCCGACGACGACCGGCCGGTCGAGCGTGACCCGGGGGCCGCCGGACACGCCCATCGTCCCGAGCGGCGGGCGCGGCACCTGGCGCGCCTCGCCCACGAGCGACTGCCCGCAGGTGGCGCAGTCGTCGCGCTGGGGCGGGTTCGGGTGACCGGCGGTGCAGGACCGCGCGAGGATCATCGGCCGGCCGGGAGCGGGCGCGGACGCGAACGCCGGCCCGGGCGGGACGGGCGCGCCGGGCACGCCCGTGGCCGGCGCGGCGGCCTGCGGCCCCGGCGCGGAGGACCGCAGGTCCGCGATGGCGGAGGACAGCACCGTGCTGCCGTCGATCTCGTCGGCAACGCCGTCGGCCGCCGGCTCCGCCGGCGCGCCGGGCACGGGGGCGGGCGGCACGGGGGTGGCCGGCGCAGGGGCGGCCGGGACCGGTCCCGACGGGCCGGGCGCCGCGGCGGGCTCCGAAGCCTGCGGGGCGGGGACGGCGGAGACGATCGCGGCGGGCGCCTCGGACGCCGGCGCGGCCTCGGGCTCGCCGTCCTCCTCCTCGTCCTCCCCCGGGGGGCGGACGGCGGCGGCCTCGACGGACGAGTGCACCGTCGAGCCCCACAGGTGCCCGTAGCCGGTGGTCTCCTCCAGCGGCGGCTCGTCGCCGGCGCCGCCCGCGGCAGCGGGGAGGTCGGCCGCCCCGGCCGCGTCCGCGGCGTCCTCGGCGGGCCCGTCCACGGCGTCGTCGGCGCCGACCGGCACCACCGTCAGGCTCGGCACCATCGTGGCCTCCGGCGCGATGGTCGCCTCGGCGACCGGCACGCCGTCCAGGACGGGGAGGGTCGGCGGCGCGGGTGACACCGGGCTCGACACCGGGCTCGGCACCGGGCTCGGCACCGGGCTCGGCACCGGGCTCGGCACCAGGGGCGTCGACGGCGCGGGCGGCTCGACCGGCTCGGGCGTCGCCGGGCCGGACGGCGCGGGCGTCGGCACCGCCGCCCCGCGCACGAGGGGCGGCGGCGCGTCGTCCTCGGCCGCCGCGTCGTCCTCCCAGGGCTCGCGCACGCGCTCCGGGTGCCGCACCGGCGCCGTCGGCAGGGCGTCGCCCGTCAGCCGCGCGCCGACCGACGTCACCAGGGTCACGCCCGCGTCCAGCGGGAGCGCGCGGGCGTCCACCAGGTGCGAGGGCTCGGCCACGCCCACCTGCACGGACAGGTCGATCACCTCGTCGAACGTGCGCTCGGCCCAGGTGGTCACCCCCTCGCCGGAGACGTGCTCGCGCCCGCCCGCACGGTCGATGGTCACGGACGTCGCGCCGCGGCTGGCGACCTGCACCCGCCGCCCGTCGGCGACGGCGATCGCGAACGGCGGCAGCGAGGCGAGGCTCGCGCCGAACGACCCGGTGAGCACCTCCAGCACCGGGACCACCCCGCCGCCGTCCCCGAGCCTCGTCCACAGCTCGTCGACCAGCTCCGGCGTCACCTTCTCCGGCAGCACCACCACGGCACCACCTCGGACCACGGCATACGCCGGGCCGATCACGTAGCGCACGGTCACGTCATGGCCCCCTTCCACGGCGACCGCCGGGGCACCGTGTCCTCGTCGTCATCGCGGCCCGCGCGCCCGTCCCTCGGCGCCGTGCTCTCCAGGGCCTCCGTCAGCCCCGTGGCGTCCACCACGATGACGGTGATGTTATCCCGGCCGCCCGCGACGAGCGCCTCGCGGACCAGCCGCTCGGCGGCCACCTGCGGGTCGGCCTCGACGAGCAGCACCTCGGCCACCCGCCGGTCGGTCAGCTCCGCGGTCAGCCCGTCGGAGCACACGAGCATCCGGTCCCCCGGGTGCACGGGCAGGAACCAGAAGTCCGGCTCCGGGTCGTCCGGCGCACCGAGCGCGCGCGTCACGACGTGCCGGCGCGGGTACGTCAGCGCCTGCTCGGGCGTGAGCCGGCCGGCGTCCAGGAGCTCCTGGACCTCCGAGTGGTCCACGCTCACCTGCTCCAGCACGCCGTCCGCGCTGCGGTAGGTCCGGGAGTCGCCCATGTTGACGACCAGCCAGTACGGCTCGCCCCCCTGCTCGGTGAGCACCACCCCGGCGAGCGTCGTGCCGGCGCCGCGGCCGGGCGCGGTCTCGATCGCCCGCACGGCGTCGTGCGCGGCGCGCACACGGCCCCGCACGGCGTCCACCCCGACGACGTCGGCGTCGCCGAGCGGCGTGAGCGCCTCGACGGCGGCGGCGCTCGCCACCTCCCCGGCGTCGTGCCCGCCCATGCCGTCGGCGACGAAGAAGACGGAGCCCCCCGCGAGGTAGGAGTCCTCGTTGAGCTTGCGGCGCGCGCCCTGGTGCGTCGCCGCACCCCACAGCAGCCCGAGGCTGACGGGAACGGTCATGCGCCGGCGTCCTGCCCGACGACGGTCAGGCGCCGCGCGCCCGCCTGCACGACCCAGCCCGCGCCCACCGTGACCGGCCGGCCGGCCGAGAGCTCCTGCACCGCGCCGGCGGGGTCGATGACCGCGCTCCCGTTGGTGCTGCCGAGGTCGGTGACCTGCAGCCCGCCGGCGGACGGCACGAGCTCGAGGTGCGTCTTGGACACCGAGCGCGTCGCGTCGTCGACGCGCAGCAGCGTCGCCGGGGCCCCGCCGTCCTGCTGCGGCGCCCGACCGACGAGCGTGCGGGTCGCGACGTGCACGCGGCGGTCCGGGTCGACCTCCACGACGATCCGCGGCGGGGCGCTGCCGTCGCCGGCGCTGCGCCGCGACGACACGCTGAACCGCGTCGCCTCGAGGTCCTCGAGGTCGTCCGCCTCCGGGGCGGGCTGCACGGGCGCGGGCAGCGGCGCGGGCGGCGCGGCCGGCTGGGCCGGCGCCTGCACGGGCGTCGCCGGCGGGACCGGGCCCGCCGGGGCGGCGGGGGTCCCGGGGGCGCCGCGGTGCACCGTGTGCGCCTCGATGCCGGACAGCCCGTCCCCGGCCGTGCCGGCGGGTGCGGCCGACCCCGGCACGCCGGTGATCACGCCGCCCGCGGGGAGCTGCTCGCGCCCCTCGCCGCCGGGGAAGGCCCACGGGTCGGGCGACGCGCCGGCCGCCGGGGCGGGCGCGCCGCCGGGGCTCGCGGGCGAGGCGGGCGCGAAGCTGCGCGGGGTCTCGTTGCGGACGTCGCGCACCAGGCTGCGGGCCGCCTTGTCCTGCCAGCCCTGGCGGCGGCCCGACGCGTCGAAGGTGGGCGAGACCAGCACCAGCACGGTCCCGACGAGCGGCACGACGCCGCTCAGCGCCAGGACGAGCCAGCGCAGCAGCCCGCGGCCCGCGCCGATCGGGCCGCCGCCCTCGGCGGAGACCGTGCGGATCCCGAGCAGGCTGTTCCCGACGGTGCGGCCGGCGAGGCCGTCCCACAGCGCCAGGCCGACCCAGCCGGCGAGGCCCACGAGGCCGGAGACGAGGGCGACGACCGTGTACGCGCCCATCAGCTCCTGCGCGGCCGCCGCCTGCCCCATGGTCGTCGTCGCCGCGGCGAGGTCCGCGACGCGCGCCGGCAGCCGGGTGGCGACGACGACGACCGTCGCGACGATGCCCGACAGCACGGAGAGCGTCAGCAGGTCGAGCAGGTACGCCCCGGCGCGCCGGCCGACACCGGCCAGCGGCGGCTCCGCCGGCCGGCCCGGTGCGACCCCGGGCGCGCCGGCGGCGGCCTGCACCAGGCCGGCGGGCGCCCGGCGCGTGCGCTCGCGCAGCTCGGGCTCCGTCGTCACCTCCAGGCTCCCCGTCGGGGGGCCGGAGGCCGCGGGCGCGCGGTAAGCGGTCGCCACCGTGGGCGTGCCGCACACGGAGCAGAACGCGCCGCTCTGCTCGGTGGCACCGCAGGCGGTGCACGTCGTGGTCATCGATCCTCCTGCCGCCGGGCGCGCTGCTTGCGGCGACGCGCGCGCGCCATCCTGTCATGCACCGGGCGGACGACGGCCCGCCCTGCCTGGGCGAACACCCCGGGAACCGCGGCGACCCACCCGCGCAGCACGGCGGGCAGCGGCGGGGCGTCCGCGCCGCGCACCGAGCGCAGCGACAGCCGCGCGGCGACCCGGCGGCCCCAGGGCACGCCGGCACGCATCTCGCCCACCGCCTGGTCCACGTCGGCCCAGTACTGCGTGACCTCGTCGTCGGTGGGCGTGCCCGACCCGAAGACCGAGGCGTCCGCGCGGTGCGCGAGCAGCACCGTGCCCGAGGTCGACTCCGGCAGCTTCTCCGCCAGCAGGCGGGCGCCCTCGCGGCGGGTGGCCGCGCGGGGCACGCCCGCGCCGAGGTCGGTGGCGACGTCGACGACCTCGCGCCAGCCGCCGCTGACCCGGTCCGCGACCACGGGGGCCGTGCGACGGCCCCGGCGCCGGCGGCGCTTGAAGCCGAGGATCAGCAGCAGCGGCAGCGCGAGGATCGCGAGCGGCACGCCGACCGTGACCGCGATCATCATGACCTGGCGCCAGTCGATCGCCGACTGGTCGTCGTCCTGGTCGTCCTCCTCGACGTCGCCGGCCTCCGCCTGGGGCGGCTCCTCCGGCGACTCGGGCGTCTCGAGGACCGGCGGCTTCGGCACCTGCTTGGAGCGCGGCAGCGGCTCGACCTTGTTGTCCTCGTCGGGGATCACGTCGAACGGGACCCAGCCGTAGCCCTCGAACGGCACCTCGACCCAGGCGTGCACGTCCTCGCCCGTGACGACGTACGGCTCGCCCGCCTTGACGGTGTCCTTCTCCGGGTAGAAGCCCATGACGACGCGCGCCGGCACGCCGGCCTGCTGCGCCATGAGGGCGAACGCGGTGGCGAACTGCTCGTCGTCGCCCACCATCTCGTCCTGCGCCAGCAGGGCGTCGATGCGCGCGGCCGAGTGGCCGGGGCGCGACGGCGGCTGGTTCTCCAGGCCGCTGGAGTACACGCCCGTGGCCTTGAGGGTGTCGCGGATGTTGGTGAGCCGCTCGAACGGGTCCGTCGCGTCGGCCGCGAACTGGGCCGACTTCGCCGGCACGGCGTCGGCGACGTCCTGCGGCTTCGGGAGCGCGACCTGCTCGATCGGTGTGGAGGCAAGCGTCTTCTCGTCCGGCGGCGCGGCCACGACGGAGTCGATCTCGTAGCCGTCGCCGGGGCGCAGGCCCGCGGTCGTCAGCGCCGTGCCCGACGTCGCGTTGTAGTAGGTGCCGGCCGCGAGCTCCGCGGCGCGGTCGCCCGTGAACCGGATGCCGGCGAGCTGGCCGACGTCGGGCACCCACACGCCCGAGTAGCCCAGCACCGTGACGTCGACCGGGGTGCGCGTGCCCGCCGCGACCGTGTCCACGACCTCGCCCGCGCGGTTGAACACGCCCGTGGCACGCCCGCTGGACGCGTCGTAGACGGTGCCGGCGTAGGTGTCGAGGGTCGCGAGCCGCACGCGGCCGCCCTCCGGCAGGCCGTCGACGCTGAACAGCTCGGTCTCCGCCAGGTCCTTCGTGTAGTGCCGGAAGCCGACCAGCGGGCTCGTGTACTGGTGCAGGTCGAGCGGCGGCGTGATCATCTCGCGCAGCGCCAGGCGCTCGCCCTGGGCCACCTGCGGCGCCACCAGGACGGCGGCCACGCCGCCGAGCGCGAGCAGCACCGCGCCGCCGCGCACGCGCTGCGCCCGCAGCCGGCGGGTGGCCGAGCGGCTCGCGTCGGACAGCAGGCGGTTGGCGCCCATGCGGCTCTCCGCCGCGCGCCACGACGCCCACAGCAGGCCGACCACGGCCACGACGAGGCCCTGGGCCAGCGGGTAGGCCGGCAGGATCGTGCCGAGCAGCCCCACCCCGGCCAGCGCGACCACGACGGGCAGCAGCGCCCACGCGGCGCGGCGCGCGCGCCACGCGATCGTGCCCGCCAGCACCGCCGCCAGGTACAGCAGCAGGTACGGCACCACCGCGAGGTCGGGGAACGACGCGATCGGCGGCACCGTCGTGACGAACGCCTTCCAACCGTGCACCGCGCCGACCGCGAGCTCCCGCAGCGTGTCCAGCGACGGGACGACCCCCGCGATCGCGGTGCCCGGCAGCGCGAGCACGCCGCCGAACAGGAAGTAGGCGAGCACGGTCGCGGCGCTCGTGAGCAGCACCGACCAGCGCAGCCACGCGCCGAGCCAGGCGACGAGCAGGCCGAGCACCGCCCCGCCGACCGCCGGCAGGAGGTACCCGGTGGTGCCCCAGGCCGGCGCGAAGCCCACCGCGACCACGCCGAGCAGGGCGAGCAGCACGACGCCGTCCACCGCGCCCGCGGCCGTCACGGCCCGCCGGCGGTCGTCGCGGCGTCCCTTGGCGCGGGTGGTCCCGGCGCGCACCGAGGTGCGCGAGGTGCCGCCCGTGCGCGACGTGCCGCCCGTGTGCCCCGTGCTCCCGGTGGTACCGGTCGGCCCGGCGTGCGAGGTCCGGTCGTCCGGGTCCTCGGCGGGGGCGTAGCCCTCAGTCATTCATCCTCCGCAGCGCGTTCGGCAGGTCCGGCAGCTCGCCGAGCGTGAGCACCTGCATGTCGGCCACCCGGCCCCTGCTCACCTTCGCCCCCGGCACGCACTGCATCGCCACGAGGCGGGCGTCGACGGGCAGGCGCACGGCGGCGGCACGCAGGTCGGTCGGGGTCACCCGGCTGCCCACGACCACCGCGACGACGGACGCGTCGGTCACCGTCGCGGAC
This sequence comes from Isoptericola sp. NPDC057559, assembly GCF_042801555.1. Classification (NCBI taxonomy): domain Bacteria; kingdom Bacillati; phylum Actinomycetota; class Actinomycetes; order Micrococcales; family Promicromonosporaceae; genus Isoptericola; species Isoptericola sp. NPDC057559. The sequence goes on along the minus strand of NZ_JBHVFQ010000003.1, from coordinate 23,457 downwards.
GCGACGCGCGCCACCTCCGCGAGGCTGGTGCGGGCGGGCTGGAGCTCCAGCCGGGTCAGGTCGTCCAGCAGCCGCGTGCGGTGGTCCCCCCGCACCCGGCCTCGCTGGACCAGCACGGTGAGGCCGCCGTCCTCGCGGATGGCCTGCAGTCCCAGCGAGCCGCACACCGACACCGCGAGCTCGAACTCCTCGGGGTCGGCGTAGTCCTCCTCGCGCGTGGAGAGGATGACCGCGAGGCGCGAGCGGCGCGTCTCCTCGAACTGCCGCACCATGAGCTGGCCCGTGCGGGCCGTGGACTTCCAGTGGATGTGCCGGCGGTCGTCGCCCGGCACGTAGTCGCGCAGCGCGTGGAACGACACGTCCGAGTCGGAGATGTCGGGGGTGACCCGGCCCTCCAGGTCGTGCAGCAGGCCCGTGGACGACCCCGACAGCGGCAGCGTGCGGGGATGCACGAACAGCTCCTCCGGCTCCGTCCACGTGAGCTCGCGGCGCAGCAGCCCGAGCGGGTCGGCGCGCACGGAGCGCACCGGGCCCAGGGGGATCACCGCGCGGCGGTGCGTCGGGACGGCGAAGATCTCCTCGTGCTCGCTGTCCGGGCGCAGGCGCGGCACGGGGAACGTGGCGATGCCCTGCCCCACCTGGAGCTCCATGACGGCGGGCAGCATCGTGCGCGACGAGCCGTTGCGCACCAGCAGGCGGCCGACGGCCCGGTCCCCCACGACCACGCGGCGCGACGCGACGTCGAGCGTCACGTCGTAGCGCAGGCGCCCGAGGACGAACACGACCGCGCCGAGCAGCGCCACCGTCACGGTCACCGCGACGACGGCCCACTCCTCCCAGCCCAGCACCACGCCGGCCCACCAGGCCGCCGCGGTGAGCACGAGGACGGCCCACCCGAACGCGGACACGACGCCCAGGACGGGCGTGGTGCGCGCCCAGGCGCGGCCGGCGACGGAGCGGACCGCGGCCGCGGCGCCGGCGCCCGCGCCGCGCGCGCCCGCCAGGAGGCGGCGCGTCGTGCGGCGGGGCGCCCTCGGGGCGGCCGAGGCGTCCTGCTCCGGGGTCGAGGGGGCGTCCTGCGCGGCAGGCGCGTCCGTCTCCCGTTCGGTGGTGGTCGTCATGGGGTTCTCCCCTAGTTCCTCGCTGTCGGACCGGGTGCGCGGTCAGGCCGGGGGCCCGCCGTCAGGCCGAGCGGCGCTCCTGCGGGGCGGCCACGTCGCTGAGCAGGCGGTCGATCGTGCCCTCCGCGGTGGCACCGCCGAACTCCGCCTCGGCGTCGAGGACCAGGCGGTGCGCCCACACGGGCCGCAGCAGGTCCTTCACGTCGTCGGGCAGCACGTAGTTGCGCCCGTGCGCCGCCGCCCACACCTTCATGCAGCGCACCAGCGCCAGCGCGCCGCGCACGGAGACGCCGACGTGCACGTCGGCCGCCGCGCGCGACTCCTCCGCCAGGCGCGAGACGTACTCGAGCACGGCCGGGTCCACGTGGGTGGCGGCGGCGAGGTTCGCCATCTCCACCACGGCCTGGCCGGTGATGACGGGCTGCAGGCCCGCGCTGCGGTCGCGCACGGCCGAGCCCGCGAGGATCTCCACCGTGGACGCGAGGTCCGGGTAGCCGATCGAGGTCTTCATGAGGAAGCGGTCCAGCTGCGCCTCCGGCAGGCGGTAGGTGCCGGCCTGCTCGATGGGGTTCTGCGTCGCGACCACCATGAAGGGGCTGCCCGCGGCGTGCGTGACGCCGTCGACGGTGACCTGCCCCTCCTCCATCACCTCGAGGAGCGCGGACTGCGTCTTCGGCGAGGCACGGTTGATCTCGTCCGCGAGCACGATGTTCGCGAAGATCGGGCCCTTGTGGAACTCGAACGTGCCCGACTTCTGGTCGTAGATCGTCACGCCCGTGACGTCGGACGGCAGCAGGTCCGGCGTGAACTGGATGCGGTGGTTCGTGCCCTGCACGCTCGCCGCCATCGAACGGGCGAGCATCGTCTTGCCCGTGCCCGGCGCGTCCTCCAGCAGCAGGTGGCCCTCGGCCAGCATGCACGTGAGCGCCAGGCGGATCTGGTCCTCCTTGCCCAGCACGGCCTGCGCGACGTTCCCGACGAGGCGGTCGAAGGTCTGGGCGAACCAGGTCGCCTGCTCGGGGGTCATCGTGCTCATCGCTTCATCTCTCCAGGGTCGTGCGTCGGATGTCGGGTCAGTGCCTGTAGGGAGCGGGTGGAGGACGTTTAGTGCCACCAGGTCGTGCGGACGGACATGCTGAAGCTGCCGTCCACCATCACCCAGGCCTGGGCGCCGTTGGTGATGCCGAGCACGCACGGCAGGTCGACGGAGCCGTTCGCCGCGAGGTACGCCGAGTAGGAGCGTCCCGCTCGGACGATGTTGCTGTCCTGGCCGTCGGCGTTGGACCAGCACTCGAACGTGTGCGTGCCCGTGGGGAACGTCGAGTTGGCGTTCACGCGGTAGCGGTTGCAGGCGTCGGTGTTGCAGCCTTCGACGTGCGAGATCGGGCCCTTGCTGACCGTCACCTGCGGCGGCGGGGGCGGCGGGTCGGTGGTGCCGCTCGCGCTGCTGCCCGACGTGCAGCCGGCGGTGTTGCAGGCCTTGACGGAGACGGTGTAGCTCTTCGACCAGCCGCCCGCGACGTCGACACGGCCCGTGCCGTCGCCGCTGCCGCTCTGCGAGCCGGAGAGCGTCCAGCTCACCGTGCCGGTCTTGCCGTTCCAGCTGCCCGGCCCGCTGACGGTGAAGTACCCGTCGTCGCCCGCCGTCTTCGTCCAGCTCACGCTGGGCGCGGACGGCGCGCTGTACCTCGTCACCGCGTTCGACCTCCCGCTGGCGGACGACGTGCCGCCGGCGTTGGTCGCCGTCACCGTGAACGTGTACGACGTGCCGTTCGCCAGGCCGGACGTGAACGACAGGCTGCGGCCGGACGTCGTCATGGTCTGCCCGTTCGAGGCCGTGACCGTGTAGGACGTCACCGGCGAGCCGTTGGCGTCCGCGGCGTTCCACGAGACGACCGGCGTGCCCTTGCCGTCGGACGCGGCGACCCCGGTGGGTGCCTCCGGCTTGCCGAAGGGCACCACCGCGTTGGACGCCGGGCTGGACGCGCCCTTGCCCGCCTTGTTCTCGGGCACCACGGTGAACGTGTACGTGCCCTCGTTGTCCAGGCCGGTCGCGCTGTACGAGGTCCCGGAGACCGACTCGGTCTTCACCGCCGCGCCGCCCTTGAGGGTGGTGACGTGGTACGTCCGCACGGCGTCGCCGTTGGAGTTCGGCGCCGACCAGCTGACGGCGATCTTGCCGCCCAGCGGGTCGGAGACGCGGGACGCGGTCGGGGCGGCCTGGTCGAGCGGGACGCCGGCGGGGATCTCCTCCGCGGAGGCCGCGCCCCAGTCGGACGGGTCGGGCGCCTCGTTCACGGCCTGCACCGCGACGGTGTACGCCGTGCCGTTCTTCAGCCCGTCCCACGTGTAGCTCTGCCCGGTGACGCAGGCGACCTCGGTGACGCCGCTCGCGGGCGCGGGCGAGATCCGCAGGTTGACGCACTTGATGGGCGAGCGGTCGGTGTAGGTCGCGTTGACCCAGGTGACGTCGATCGACCCGTCGCCGAACGCCAGCGACGGCGCCGCCGGCGGGTCCGGCTTCTCGTCCGGCCGGGCCTCGGCGGAGGCCGGGGACGCCGGGGAGTCCCCCACCTCGTTGGTGGCCACGACGGTGAAGGTGTACTTCACGTTGTTGGTCAGCCCGTCGAGCGTGCACGTGGTCGTGGCGCAGTCGAACGCGTCACCGCGGTTCGAGGTCACGGTGTAGCCGGTGATGTCCGCGCCGTTGTTGAGCGGCGGCGTCCAGGACAGGACGACCGTCTCGGAGCGCACCTCCTCGACGACCGGCGTCGCGGGCGCCTCGGGCACGCCCAGCACGGACAGGGTGATCCGGCCCTCGACGAGCCGGTCCGGGTCCTGGGTCGCGTCCTCGACGCGGTAGTAGGCGACCAGGGTGCCGACGAAGTCGCCCGCGGGCGTCACGACCACCTTGTCGCCGTCCACGACGGCCTCGCCGTCGCCGGTCTCCACGCCGCTGCCGATGAGCCCGAGGCCCTTCGGCGCGAACGGGTCGATGTCGTTGGCCAGCACGGGCACGGCGACCGCCTTGCCCTGGTGCGCGCCGTCGACGGTGTCGGGGTTCGCCTTCGCCAGCGGGCGCGTGGAGGCGACCACCGTCGCGGTGAGCGAGCCCTTCACGGGGGAGTTCTCGCCGTCGGACACGGTGAACGGGATCGTGTGGCTGGTGCCCTTGGTGGTCTCGGGCGCCGCCTGGAGCGTCACGACGGACCCGGTGAGGACGGCGCTCACGCCCTTCGGCGCGGAGCCGAGCGAGAAGGTCAGCGGGTCGCCGTCGGGGTCGGTCGCGAAGCGCGCCAGGTCGACGGTGCTCTCCTCGCCCGCCGCGACGCTGCCCGAGGGCGCGCCGGGCTCGGGCGGCAGGTTCTCCGGCGGCAGCACGGTGATCGGCACCTGGACCATCGCGGTGTGCGCGTCGTCCTCGGGCCCGTCGCCCAGGCCGTCGGTGACCAGCACGCCGACGGCGGCGGGCCCGACGTAGTCCTCGTCGGAGGTGTAGACGAGCCGCTGCTTGTCCTTGACGACCACGGCGCCCGCCACCGCGCTCGCGCTGCCGGCGTCGGCGATCGCCACCTTGCCGCCCTCGGCGACGACGACGGCGTCCGCGAGGTCGACGGTGAGCGCCTCGCCCGACCGCACCTTCAGGGGCGAGAAGCTCGGCTTGAGCATCGGCGCGGGGCCCTCGGGGTCCTCGGCGTCCGCGCTCGGCTGCTTCGACGCCGGCACCTGGACGAACGCCTTGGCCTGCAGGCCGTCCTGATCGGTCACGGTGTACGTCAGGAGCTGGCGCTCGGCGGTGAGGCGCACCTCGAGGACGCCGTCGTCACCGACGGTGGCCGTGTCGGCGTCGACCGAGACGGCCAGGTCGCTCGCCGCGCCGTCCGGGTCCTCGTCGTTGTCGAGCACCGCGACCGTGACGGACGACTGGTCGGCCTTGACGGCGCCCGGCATCACGACGTCGTCGCGCGCGACCGGCGGCAGCAGCGGCGCGTCCTCGGCGACCTCGAGCGTCACCGCGCCCATCGCGCGGGCGCCCCACGAGTCCTCGATCGCGTAGTAGAAGCCGTACGAGCCGTCGTCGTCCGGGGTGCGCACGACGATCCGCTCGCCCTCGACCTTCGGCGTCAGCGGCTCCTTCGCCTCCAGGGCGCCGGGCACGAGGCCGAACTGGTCGCCGTCCGGGTCGGAGTCGTTGCGCAGCGGCGCGACGGCGACGTTGCGCCCCGGCCGGGCCGTGACGACGTCATCCTCCGCGAGCGGGGGGTGGTTGGTGGTGGGCGGCGGGGCGATGCCGATCCGCACCGTGCCCTCCGCCGTCTCGCCCCGCGCGTCGACGACGGCGTACGTGAGGGAGTCCTGGCCGACGACGCCGCGCGTCGCCCTGAAGTCGACGTAGCGCCCGTCGACGATCTCCGCGATGCCCTTGACCGGCGGCCTCACGAGGTTGACGAGCTGCACGGAGTCGCCGTCCGGGTCGACGCCGTCCAGCGGCACCTGCACGCGCACGGTGCCCCCGGACACGACCCGCGCCTGCACGTCCGGCGGCGTCGGCGGCCGGTTGTCCTTGCCGTCGCGGACGTGGATCGTGACCTGGGCGGAGTCCTCCTGGCCGTTCTCGTCCGTCACCGTGTAGATGGCGTAGGCGGTGGTCGCCTTCGGGCCGGCGCGGAACCGCAGCCGCCCCTCGGAGACGAACAGCTCGCCCTGCTCGGGCTCGACCGTCTGCACCAGCTCGTCGTCGAGGGTGAGCTCCAGCCCGTCCGGGTGGGTGTCGTTGTCGAGGACGTCGATGTTCACGTAGTCGCCCACGCGCACCGTCGCCTCGTCCGCGGCCGCGCTCGGGGGCTGCAGCCGCGCCGGCGCCGGGACCGGCAGCACGCGGACCTGGCCCGTCGCCGTGCCGGAGCCGTTGGAGACCGTGTAGGTGAGGGTGACCGCCTCGGAGATCCGGCGGCTCTCGGTGACGCGCAGCATCTGGTGCCCGAGCACGGCCACGGCGACGCCCGCGTCGTCCGGCACGTCCACCGACTGCACCACGAGCACGCCGCCCGCCGGGTCGCTGTCGTTCGCCAGCACGTCCACGAGCGTCGACCCGCCCGCCGGGAGGAGCGCGGTGTCCGCCACGACCACCGGGTCGCCGGTGGCCTCGTCCGGGTCCAGCACGTCCACGCGCACCACGCCCGTGGTGGCGTTCGGGCCGTCGGTGACCTGGTAGAGCACGTCGTAGGACTTCGGCTCCTGCGCCAGGAACGTGAACGTGCCCGCGTCGTAGTTCGGCGTGATCCGGGCCGGCGACGCCTCGCTGACGTTGGCCAGGCGGAGCTCGTCCCCGTTCGGGTCGGAGTCGTTCTTCAGGGGCTCGACCGTCACCGGCTGGCCCGCGGCCACCACCACGTGGTCGCCCACCGCGACGGGCGGCTTCTGCGTCGCGCCGACGACGTCGACCCAGAGCGTGCCCTCGGTGCTCTTGCCGCGGCCGTCGTTGACCGTCAGCGCGACCTTCTTGCGCCCTGTCGTCTTGCCGTCGTCGCGGAACTCGACCGTGCCGTCCGGGGACGTGCGCACCTCGTCGCCCTTGACCGCGGACGCCGCCGTGCCGAGCAGCAGGTCGTCGCCGTCCGGGTCGCGGAAGTACGACAGCACGCGGATCTCGCCCTTGCCGCCCTGCGGCACGGTGAGCACCGGCTCGCCGGTCTGCTCGGGCGCCTCGTTCTCGCTCCACGGCACCACGCTCAGGTGGACGCTCGCCTCGTCGTGCCCGCCGCGGCCGTCCGAGACCACGTACGAGAACGTCACGGAGCCGGTCGCGTCCTCGGGGACGACGGCCTGCAGCGCCGCGCCGCCGAGCACCTCCTGCAGCGTCATGCCGTCGGGCTGGTCGCCCGCCAGGGCGGCGGTGATGACGTCGCCGTCGGGGTCGAGGTCGTTGGCCAGGACGTCGAGCACGGTGGCGCGGCCGGGCCGCACGCCGAACTTGTCGTCCTTCGCGACGGGCGGGTCCTGCTTCTCCCGGTCGACGACGGTCTGGTCGACCATCTCGGGGGTGTCGTCCTCCGCGTTCGGGTCGTCGCCGTCGCCCTCCTCGGGGAGCTGGACGTCCCAGTCGTCGACCTTCTCGTACTCGTCGAGCGCCATCCACAGGGTGCCGGCGGTGAGGTCGTTGAGCACGACGTTGCCGCGGTTGACGCGGTAGGCCAGCCGCGTGTCCTGGTCGATGCCCTCGAGCACCTTGCTGACGTCGAGGTCGGTGCCCTCGCAGTCGCGCACGATCTGCCCGGTGCCGGACCAGGCCCCGTACAGGCAGCCGCCGAGCTGGACGGGCTGCGCCGGGGTGCCGGACGCCTTCCGCGTCGTCGACGCGCCGCCGCCCAGCGGCTGCACCACGAGCGCGCCGCTCGTCGCGTAGGCGACGGAGGTGCCCTCCGCGCCCGGGAGCTGGAGCTGCGCGCCCTGCGCGTCGGCCACGTCCACGACGTCGCCGCCCGGCAGCCGGAGCTTCCCGCGGGTGCGGTCCAGCACGACGAGGTCGTCGCCCACGGTGGTGAGGACGACGTCGTCGCCCTCGGAGGTCAGGTCCAGCCCGGAGGTGCGGGGGGCCTCGCCCGGCTCCAGCGTCCACAGGACGTCGCGGGCGGGCACGACGGCGTAGACGATGCCGGACTCGGAGACGACGACGTCCGCCGCCCCGTCGAGCGCCGCGGTGGGCTTCGCCTTCGTCGTGTCGAGCGCGGCGAACCGGTCGAGGCTCGTGACCCACAGGGACCCGGACTCGTCGTCGACGACGGCGACGCGCCCGCCGCCCATCGAGGCCTCGGCCCCGGCGGGGACCGCGGTGCTGGACGCGAACTTCAGCCGGGCCGGGTCCACCACGTTGCCGGTGCTGGAGCCGTCGTCGCTCACCAGGACCTGGCTCGCCTGCTGGTCCACGTCGAAGGACGAGCTGCCCGCGAGCATGGTGCCGTCGAGCGAGCGGGCCTCGGTGTTGAACCGGCCCACCAGGCCGGAGGACTCGTTGGTGACCCAGACGCCCGAGTCGTCCAGGTCGACGTCGGCCGTCGCCTCGCCCTGGTACAGCACGGCCGCGGCGACGACGCCGCCCGAGAGCGCGAGGACCACCGTGGTCGAGATCGACGCACGGCGGTCGGCACGCAGGCGCGAGAGCACGCTCACTGTTCCCCCGGATGTGTGGGCGCCGACCGTCCGACGCCCCTCGTCGACCGCACCCAGCGCCCGCACAGGATAGCCAGTCTTCGTCCGCCCGGGATACCGATTCCGCCCCTCGGGCATGGGGAGAGGTCCCCATGCCCGAGGCGTTCCCGGGCAATCGTCACGATGCGGTCACCGACCGGCCGTCGTCACCAGATCACCGTGTTGCTGGTCAGGCCGAGGCTCGTCGTGACCTTCACGCTGTCACCGCCGCCGCCGTAGTAGCACCACAGGTCGCGGGGTCCGGCATTGCCGTTGGCGTCGGTCCTCGTCCTTTCCGTGGGGGCCTTCATCCAGTTCGTGCCCGCGGTGTTGAACTTCCGGCCGTCCGCGATGCACTCGTAGGTGAAGGTGGTGTTCGGCTTGGCGTCGCGGACGGTGATCCGCAGGTAGGCGCATGCCGCCCCGTCGCACGCGCCGTACTCGCGCTCGCCGTCGGCGCTGGTACCCCGCTGGAGCGTCAGCGACGGCTGCGGCGCAGCGTCCGACGTGGCCGCCGCGCACTTCTGGTTCGACTGGCCCTCCGTGTCGGTCGCCGTCACGCAGATCTGCTTGGTGTCGGAGTACCCCGCGCTCACGGTGTCGCTGCCGGACTTCGCCGAGCTCGACAGGGCGCCGCTGACCTTCACCGAGATGTTCCGGCCGTTGGTGCTGGTCGACCAGCTGAACGACACCTTCTGGTCGCCGCCCGTCGCGGAGACGTTCGGGGTCGGGACGGGGCCGAACGGCGTCACCGCGCCCGAGTACGCCGTCCACGCCGAGCAGCCGCCGGCGTTGCAGGCCTGGACCCGGAACTTGTACGCGGTGCCGTTCGACAGCCCGCCGTACGTCATGGACGTCCCGGTGGTCGTGGTGCTGCCGCCCTGGTCCGTGGCGACCGTGTAGGTGACCGCGGCGCCGTTGTCGTCGGAGGCGCCCCACGACACCTTCGCCTGCCCGCTCATGCCCTTTCCGACGCTCGCGCTGGGCGCGCCGGGCGTGGGCGGCTTGCCGTACGGCGTCACCGCGTTCGAGGCGCCGCTCGTGCCGCCCTTGCCGGCCTTGTTCTCCGCGGTGACGGCGAACGTGTACGAGCCCTTGGTGTCGAGGCCCTCGAACGTGGTGGACGTCGCGCCCGTCACCGTGCGCGTGTCGACCTTGGAGCCGCCCTTGAGGACGTCCACGGTGTACGCCTTCACGGCGTCGCCGTTGTCGTTCGGCGCGGCCCACGACACGTCGACCTGACCCCCGTCCGGGGCGATCTCCGAGCTCACCCGCGAGGCCGTGGGCGCCGCGGGCGCGTCGGGCTTGCCCGCGGGGATCTCCGACGTCGACCAGGTACCCCAGTCGGACGGGTCCGGCGCGTCGTTCACGGCCTGGATCCGCACCTTGTAGGCGGTGCCGTTGGTGAGCCCCTCCCAGACGATGCGCTGCCCGGTGACGCCCACCTTCTGCGTCTCGCCGTTCGCCGGCGCGGGCGAGATCTCCAGGTTCACCGACGTGATCGGCGACCGGTCGGAGTACGAGGCGTTGGCCCAGGTCACGGTGAGCGAGCCGTCGCCGAACTCCAGCTGGGGCGCGGCCGGCGGGTCCGGCTTCTGGTCCGGACGGGCGTCCTCGGAGGCCGGGGACGGGTCGGACGCCCCGACCTCGTTGTTCGCGACGACCGTGAACGTGTAGGTGACGTTGTTGGTCAGCGGCGTCAGGGTGCAGGTGGTGGTGGCGCACTCGAAGGTGTCGCCCTGGTTCGAGGTCACGGTGTACCCGGTGATCTCGGAGCCGTTGTTCGCCGGCGGCGTCCACGACAGCACGACCGTCTCGGACCGCACCTCCTCGACCACGGGCCTCGACGGCGCCTCCGGCACGCCGATGACGTTGACGGTCACCCGGCCCTCGACCTGGCGGTCCGGGTCCTTGGTGGCGTCCTGCACCGTGTAGCGCACCACGAGCGTCCCGACGAAGTCCTCCTTCGGCGTGACGACGACCTTGCTGCCGTCCGAGGTCGCGTCGCCCCGGCCGGTCTCGACGACCGGCTGCCCGACGAGCTCGAGCGGCCCGCGGTCGGCGAACGGGTTGGTGTCGTTGGCCAGCACCGGCACGGAGACCGGCTTGCCCTGGTGCGCGTCCTTGACGACGTCGTCGACGGCGCGCGCGAGCGGGCGCGTGGACGCGACGACCTCGACGGTGAGCTTGCCGTCCACCGGCGGGTGCTCGTCGTCGGTCACCGTGAACGGCACGGTGAGCGTGGTGCCCTTCGGGGTCTCGGGCGACGCCTCGAGCGTCACGCGGCCGCCCTTCAGGGTGGCGCCGAGACCGCCCGGCAGCCTGCCGAGCTGGAAGCGCAGGTCGTCGCCGTCCGGGTCCTTGGCGAACCGGCCGAGGTCGACGGCGCTCTCCTCCCCCGCCGCGACCTGGCCGGACGGGGAGCCCGGCTCGGGCGGCAGGTTCTCGGGGGGCAGCACGGTGATCGGCAGGGTCAGCACGGCCGAGTGGCCGTCCGGGTCGTCCGGGCCGGTGCCGTCGGTGACCTCGAAGGTGACGCCGGCCGGGCCCGTGTAGTCGTCCCGGGGCGTGTACGTCATGGTGGTCCTGCCGGTCACCTCGACGCCGCCCTCCAGCGCGGTGACCTGGTCCTCCGTGGTCAGGCGGGGCGTGCGCCCCTCGACCACCAGGACGTGGTCGGCGATGTCGATCTTCAGCGACTCGCCGGCGAGCACCTCCAGCGGCGCCTGCCCCGGCTTGAGGATCGGCTCGGCCGCGGCGAGGCCCGGCACGACGGCGAAGGCCTTCGACGTGAGCCCGTCCACGTCCGTCACGGTGTAGGTGATCACCTGGCGACGCTCCGTGAGGGTGACGTCCAGCTCGCCCTCGGGCGTCACGGTCACCCCCGTGGCGTCGGTCGTGACCTGGAGGTCGTCGGCCGCGCCGTCCGGGTCCTCGTCGTTGTCGAGCACCGGCACCGTCACGGACGTGCGGCCGAGGATGTCGGCCACGGGCACCGAGTCGTCGCGCGCGATCGGGGCGAGCAGGGGCGCGTCCTTCGCGACCTGCACGCTGACGGACGCCGAGGCCCGCGCCGCGTACGTGTCCTCGATCGCGTAGAAGAAGGTGGTCGTGCCCTCGGCGCTCGGCGACTGCACGACGATCCGGTCCTCGGACACCTTGGCCCCGAGGTCCTTGCCGCCCTCGAGGGCGCCCGGCACGAGGCCGATCTGGTCGCCGTCGGGGTCGGAGTCGTTCTCCAGCGCCGGGACGGCGACCCGGCGGTCGGGGCGCACGGTGACCTCGTCGTCCTGGGCCACGGGCGGCTGGTTGGTGGCCGGCGGCTGCGCGATGCCGACCCGGATCACGCCCGTGGCCACCTCGCCCCGCGCGTCCTGCACGGTGTAGCGGAACGTGTCGAGGCCGCGGGCGTCCTTGCTGGCCGCGTAGTCGACGTACCCGTCGACGACGTCGGCGCGGCCCTGGGCCGGGCCGGTCGCCAGGCCCGTGAGCTGCACCGAGTCGCCGTCGGGGTCGATGCCGTCCAGCGGCACCGGGATGCGGACCGTGCCCCCGGACAGGGCCCGCGCGTCCACGTCGCGGGGCAGCGGCGCGGCGTTGTCCTTGCCGCCGCGGATGTGGATCGTGACCTGGGCGGAGTCCTCCTGCCCGTTCGGGTCGCGCACCTTGTAGATGGCGTACGCCGTGCCGGGCTTCGACCCCGCGCGGAAGCGCAGGCGGTTCTCGGAGACGAACAGCTCGCCCTGCGCCGGGTCGACCGACTGCTCCAGCTCGTCGGCCAGCGTGAGCTCCAGGCCGTCGGGGTGGGAGTCGTTGGCCAGCACGTCGACGTTCACGTAGTCGCCCGCGCGCACGGTGACCTCGTCCGGCGCGGCGTTCGGCGGCTGCAGGCGGTCCGGCGGCGGCACGGGCAGCACGCGCACCTGGCCCGTGGAGGTCTCGGTGCCGTTGGAGACGGTGTAGCGCAGCGTGACCGTCTCGGAGATGCGCCGGGTCTCGGTGATGCGCAGCATCTGGTGCCCCAGGACCGCGACGCTCACCCCCGCGTCGTCCGGCACGTCCACCGACTGCACCACGAGCACGCCGCCCGCCGGGTCGGTGTCGTTGGCCAGCACGTCCACGAGGGTCGAGCCGCCCGACGGCAGCAGCGCGGTGTCCGCGACCACCACGGGCGCGCCCTGCGCGGCGTCCGGGTCCTGCACGTCGACCCGCACGACGCCCGTCGTGGCCTCCGGGCCGTCGCTCACCTGGTAGAGCACGTCGTACGACTTGGGCTCCTGGGCCAGGAACGTGAACGTGCCCGAGTCGTAGTTCGGGGTGATCTCGGCGGGCGCGGCGTCGGCCACGCTGGCCAGCCGCAGCTCGTCGCCGTTGGGGTCGGTGTCGTTCTTCAGCGGCTCCACCGTCACCGGCTGGCCGGCCGTGACCACCACGTGGTCCCCGACCGCGACCGGCGGCTGGTTGCCGTCGCCGAGCACGTCGACGTTCAGCACGCCCTCGACGACCTCGCCCCGGCCGTCGCCGACCGTGAGCTTGACCTTCTTGCGCCCCGTGGACGTGCCGCCGTCGCGGAACTCGACCGTGCCGTCCGGGTAGGCCCGCACCTCGTCGCCCTGCACCGTCGGCGCGGCCGTGAGGAGGATGACGTCGTCGCCGTCCGGGTCGCGGAAGTACGGCAGCACCTTCATCGACGCCTTCTTGCCCTGCTGCACCCGCAGCACCGGGCTGCCCTCCTGCTCGGGCGCGGCGTTCTCGTCCTCGGGCACCACCCGGAGCTTGACCGTGGCCTGGTCGGTGCCGCCGCGGCCGTCGTCGGCCTCGTAGGTGAACGTGGCCGAGCCGGTCGCGTCGGCGGGCACGACCGCCTGCAGGGCCTTGCCGCCCATGACCCGCTCCACGCGCACGCCGTCCGGCTGGTCGCCGACGAGGGACGCGGTCATCACGTCGCCGTCCGGGTCGAGGTCGTTCGAGAGCACGTCGAGCACCGTCGCCCGGCCCTGGCGGACGCCGAAGTCGTCGTCCTTCGCGACGGGCGGGTCCTCCTTCTTCCGGTCGAGGACGGTGGTGTCGACCAGCTCGGGCTTGGCGTCCTCCGCGTCCTCGTCGGAGCCCTCGGCCTGCTCCGGGAGCTTGATGTCCCAGTCGTCGACCTTCTCGTACTCGTCCAGCGCCATCCACAGCGTGCCCGCCGTGAGGTCGTTCAGCACCACGTTGCCGCGGTTCACGCGGTACTCGAGCTCCGTGGACTGGTCGATGCCCTCGAGCACCTGGTCGAGGTCGCGGTCCGTGCCCTCGCAGTCGCGCACGATCTGCCCCGAGCCCGACCACGCGCCGTACAGGCAGCCGCCGAGCTGCACCGGCGCGGCGGGGGTGCCCGACGCCTGCCGCGACGTGGCCGCGCCGCCACCCAGCGGCTGCACCACCAGCGAGTCCGCGGTCGCGTACGCCACCGAGCCGGACCCCTGGCCGGGCTGCTGCAGGCGCGCGTCCTGGGCGCCGGAGACGTCGACGACGTCGCCGCCCGGCAGGCGCAGCTCGCCGGTGGTCCGGTCGAGGAGCACGAGGTCGTCGCCCACCGTGGTCAGCTCGACGTCGTCGCCCTCGGACAGCATCCCGAGCTTCGTCGTGGCCGGGTCCTTGCCCGGCGCCACCGTCCACAGCACGTCCCGGGCCGGCACGGCGGCGTACGCGGTGCCCCCCTCGGACACGACGACGGACGCCGCCCCGTCGAGCTCCGCCGTCGGGTCCGCCTTCTGCGTGTCGAGGCCGGCGAAGCGGTCCACGGTGGTGACCCACAGGGACCCGGACTCGCCGTCCACGACGGCGACGCGCCCGCCGCCCATGGAGGTCTCGGCGGCGCCCGGCAGCTTCGTCGTCGAGCCGAACTTCAGGCGCGCGACGTCGACGACGCTCCCCGCGTGGGTGCCCTTGTCGTCCACGAGCACCTGGCTCGCCTGCTGGTCCACGTCGAACGCCGAGCTGCCCGCCAGCATCGTGCCGTCCAGCGCCTTGGCCTCGGTGTTGAACCGACCCACCAGACCCGACGCCTGGTTCGTCACCCACACGCCCGAGTCGTCGAGGTCGACGTCCGCCGTCGCCTGGCCCTCGTAGAGGACAGCCGCGGTCACCATGCCCGCGGAGACTGCCAGGACCACTGCCGTCGAGACCGACGCGCGACGGTTTCCGCGCAGACGCGTGAACACGCTGAATGACTCCCCTGTTGGCCGACGACCCGGGTCGAACTCCCCCCGCCCGGGCCGACGTCGGCGCGGTGCGATCGCGCGGACAGGATAGCCAGAATTCACCCGCCCGAGGCAAGGAATCCCGGTCCCCGGGCATGGGGAGAGGTCCCCATGCAGGTCCCCGTGGCCGGGCCCGCGGACCCCCGGGAGGGCCCGTCACCAGGTGGTGCGCCGGTACTCCTTGCCGTCGATCTTCACCGCCACCTGCTTGCCCGGGTAGCCGAAGTAGCACAGGAGCTGCTTCTTCCCCGACTCGGGCAGGCTGATGTCGTAACCCGCGCCGGACTCGGTGATGTCGCTCCACCCGTCCCGGTCGTCGCCGTAGCAGTTCACGTGGTGGGTGCCGGGCTTGAAGTTCTTCGTGTTCACCACGAAGTACGCGCACGAGCCGTCCGTGCAGCCCGGCTGCCCCTTCGCGCTCGGCCCGCGGGTCACCCAGGCGTCCGCCTGGAGGGCGGAGGCGTCCTTGCAGGTCTGGTTCGACTGCCCCTCCTTGTCCTTCGCGGTGACGCAGACCCGCTTGTTCTGGCCCGGGTCGGCCGTGACCGTCTTCGTGCCGGACCCGGCGGAGGAGGTGAACGCCCCCGTGACGCTCACGGTGACCGGTCGGCCGTTCTCGGTGGTGCCCCACGTGAACTTCACGCCGTTGCTCTGGCCGGTGGCGCTCACCGACGGCGCGGGCACCGGGCCGAACGGCGTGACCGCGCCGGTCCAGGCCGTCCAGTCCGAGCAGCCCGCCGCGTTGCACGCCTGGACGTGGAACCGGTAGGCGGTCCCGTTCGACAGCCCGGAGAACCGCGTCGACGTCCCGGTGGTCGTCGTGCTGCCGCCCTTGTCGGTCGCCACCGTGTACGTGACGGGGTTGCCGTTGTCGTTCGCGGCGCCCCACGAGACGGCGGCCTGGCCGCTCATCCCCGTGCCGACCTTCGCGCTCGCGGCGCCCGGCACGCCGGGCTTGCCGAA
Source organism: Isoptericola sp. NPDC057559 (assembly GCF_042801555.1). Taxonomy (NCBI): domain Bacteria; kingdom Bacillati; phylum Actinomycetota; class Actinomycetes; order Micrococcales; family Promicromonosporaceae; genus Isoptericola; species Isoptericola sp. NPDC057559. Next base: position 7,943 of record NZ_JBHVFQ010000003.1, on the reverse strand, counting down.
CGGCGTCACCGCGTTCGACCTCCCGCTCGTGCCGCCCTTGCCCGCCTTGTTCTCGGCCGTCACCGCGAAGGCGTAGCTCCCCTTCCGGTCGAGCCCCTCGAGGCTCTGCGAGGTGCCGGAGACCGTGCGGGTCTCCACCTTCGAGCCGTTCTTGAAGACGTCGAGGTAGTACTTCTTCACGGCGTCGCCGTTGTCCTCCGGTGCGCCCCAGGTGACCTTCACCTGGCCGCCCAGCGCGTCGTCGACGCGCGAGGCCGACGGCGCCGCGGGGGCGTCCGGCGGGCCGGCCGGCACCATCGTGGTGGACCACGCGCCCCAGTCCGACGGGTCGGGCGCGGAGTTCACCGCCTGGATCCGCACCTTGTACGCCGTGCCGTTCGTCAGGTGGTCCCACGCGATGCGCTCGCCGGTGACGCTCACCTTCTGCGTCTGGCCGTTCGCGGGCGCCGGCGAGATCTCCAGGGTCACCGACGAGATCTGCGACCGGTCGGAGTACGTCGCGTTGTCCCACGTCACCGTCAGCGAGCCGTCCCCGAACTCCAGCTGGGGCGCGGCCGGCGGGTCCGGCTTCTCGTCCGGACGCGCCTCCGCCGACGGCGGCGACTTCTTCGAGGGCCCGACGTCGTTGGTCGCGACCACCGTGAACGTGTAGGTCACGTCGTTGGTCAGGCCGCCCAGCGTGCAGGTGGTCGTGGCGCAGTCGAACGTGTCGCCGCGGCTCGACGTCACGGTGTACCCGGTGATCTCGGAGCCGTTGTTGCCCGGCGGGGTCCACGACAGCACGACCGTCTCCGAGCGCACCTCCTCCACGACCGGCGTCGCCGGGGCCTCGGGCGCGCCGACGACGTTCACCGTGATGCGCCCCTCGACCTGCCGGTCGGGGTCCTTGGTGGCGTCCTGCACCGTGTACCGCACCACCATCGTGCCCACGAAGTCGGCCTGCGGGGTGACGACCACCTGGTCGCCGTCCACGGTGGTGCCGCCCTGCCCGGTCTCGAGGACGGCGTCGCCGACGAGCTCGAGCGAGCCGCGGTCGGAGAACGGGTTGGAGTCGTTGGCGAGCACCGGCACGGAGACCGCCTGGCCCTGGTGGGCGTCGTCGACCGTGTCGTCGACAGCGCGCGCCAGCGGCCGGGTCGAGGCCACCACCTCGACGGCGAGCTCGCCGTCCACGGGCGGGTGCTCGTCGTCGGTCACGGTGAACGGCACCGTCAGCGTGGTGCCCTTGGGGGTGTCGGGCGACGCCTCGAGCGTGACCCGCGAGCCCGCCGTCGTCGCGCGCAGCCCCTTCGGCAGCGCGCCGAGCTCGAACCGCAGGTCGTCGCCGTCCGGGTCCTTGGCGAACCGGCCGAGGTCGACCACGTTCTCCTCCCCCGCCGCGACCTGGCCGGACGGGGAGCCCGGCTCGGGCGGCAGGTTGTCCGGCGGCAGTACGGTGATCGGCAGCGTCAGCACCGCCGTGTGCCCCTCCGGGTCGTCGGGGCCGTCGCCGTCCGTCACCTCGAAGGTCACGCCCGCCGGTCCGGTGAAGTCCTCCCGCGGCGTGTACGTCAGCGTCGTCGTGCCGGTCACCTCGGCCTCGCCCTCGAGGCCGGTCACCTCGTCCGCCGTCGTCAGGCGCGGGCTGCGGCCCTCGACCACCAGCACGTGGTCGGCGATGTCGACGTCCAGGGACTCGCCCGAGGGCACCTCGAGCGGCGCCTGCCCCGGCCTGAGGATCGGCTGCACCGAGGTGAGGCCGGGGACGACGACGAACGCCTTCGCGCTCTGCCCGTCCACGTCCGTCACGGTGTAGGTGATCACCTGGCGCTGCTCGGCGAGCTCGACCTGCACCTCGCCGTCGGGCGTCACCGTCGCGGCGGACGAGTCGGTCCCGAGCTCGAGGTCGTCGGTGGACCCGTCCGGGTCCTCGTCGTTGTCCAGCACCGGGACGGTCACCGTCGTCTTGCCGAGCAGGTCCGCCACCGGCACGGAGTCGTCGCGCGCGACCGGCCGCTGCAGCGGCGCGTCCTTCGCGACGGTCACGCTCACGGCGGCGGAGCCGCGCGCCGCGTACGTGTCCTCGATCGCGTAGAAGAAGGTCGTGGTCCCCTCCTCGCCCGGGGTCTGCACGACGATCCGGTCCTCCGACACCTTGGCCCTGAGGTCGTCGCCGCCCTCCAACGTCCCCGGGACCAGGCCCACCTGGTCGCCGTCGGGGTCGGAGTCGTTCCCCAGCGCCGGGATCGCGACGCGCCGGTCGGGGCGCACGGTGATCTCGTCGTCCTCGGCGACGGGCGGCTGGTTCGTCGCGGGCGGCTGCGCGATGCCGACCCGGACCACGCCCGTGGCCACCTCGCCGCGGGCGTCCTGGACGGTGTACCGGAAGGAGTCGAGGCCGCGGGCGTCCTCGCTCGCCTCGTAGTCGACGTACCCGTCGACCACCTCGGCACGACCCTGGGCGGGCCCCGTCGCGAGGCCCGTGAGCTGCACGGAGTCGCCGTCGGGGTCGATGCCGTCCAGCGGGACGGGGATCCGCACCGTCCCGCCCGCGAGCGTGCGGGCGTCGACGTCGTGCGGCACGGGCGCCGCGCTGTCCTTGCCGCCGCGGACGTGGATCGTGACCTGGGCGGAGTCCTCCTGCCCGTTCGGGTCGCGCACCGTGTAGATCGCGTAGGCGGTGCCGGCCTCGGGGCCGGCGCGGAACCGCAGCCGGTCCTCGGAGACGAACAGGTCGCCCTGCTCCGGGTCCACCGACTGCTCCAGCTCCTCGCCGAGCGTCAGCTCCAGGCCGTCGGGGTGGGAGTCGTTGGCCAGCACGTCGATGTTCACGTAGTCGCCCACGCGCACCGTGACCTCGTCCGGTGCCGCGTTCGGCGGCTGCAGCCGGTCCGGCGGCGGCACCGGCAGCACGCGCACCTGCCCGGTCGACGTGTCGTTGCCGTTCGACGCCGTGTACTCCAGGACGACCGGCTCGGAGATGCGCCGGGTCTCGGTGATCCGGAGCATCTGGTGGGACAGGACCGCGACGCTCACGCCCGCGTCGTCCGGCACCCGCACCGACTGCACCACCAGGACGCCGCCCGTCGGGTCGGTGTCGTTCGCCAGGACGTCCACGAGGGCGGACCCGCCCGCGGGCAGCATCGCCGCGTCGCTCACGACGATCGGCGCGCCGCTCGCCTCCTTCGGGTCCTGCACGTCCACGCGCACCACGCCGGTGGTCGACGACGGGCCGTCGCTGACCTGGTAGAGCACGTCGTAGGACTTCGGCTCCTGCGCCAGGAACGTGAACGTGCCCGCGTCGTGGTTCGGCGTGATCTCCGCCGGGGCGGCCGGGCTGACCTTGGAAAGGCGCAGCTCGTCGCCGTTGGGGTCGGTGTCGTTCGTCAGCGGCTCGATCGTCACCGGCTGGCCGGCGGTCGCGACGACGTGGTCGCCCACGGCCACCGGCGGCTCGTTGCCCTCGCTGAGCACGTCGACGTCCAGCGTGCCCTCGACGACCTCGCCCCGCCCGTCGCCGACGGTCAGCCTGACCTTCTTGCGCCCGGTCGACGTGCCGCCGTCGCGGAACTCCACCGTGCCGTCCGGGTAGGCCCGCACCTCGTCGCCCTGCACCGTCGAACGGGCGGTGGCGAGGTACACGTCGTCGCCGTCCGGGTCGCGGAAGTACGGCAGCACCTTGATGGTCGCCGTCTTGCCCTGCTGCACCCGCAGCACCGGGCTGCCGTCCTGCTCCGGCGCGGCGTTCTCGTCCTCCGGCGACACGCGCAGCCGCACGGTGGCCCGGTCGGTGCCGCCGCGGCCGTCGTCGGCCTCGTAGGTGAACGTCGTCGAGCCGGTCGCGTCCGCGGGCACCACCGCCTGCAGCGCCTTGCCGCCCATGACCCGCTCCACGCGCAGCCCGCCCGGCTGCTCGCCCACCAGCGACGCCGTGATGACGTCGCCGTCCGGGTCGAGGTCGTTCGACAGCACGTCGAGCACGGTGGTGCGCCCGGGCCGCAGCCCGAGGTCGTCGTCCTTCGCCACGGGCGGGTCCTGCTTCTCCCGGTCCACCACGGTGTTGTCGACCAGCTCCGGCTTCGCGTCCTCCGCGTCCTCGTCGGAGCCCTCCGCCTGCTCGGGGAGCTGGACGTCCCAGTCGTCCACCTTCTGGTAGTCCTCGAGCGCCATCCACAGCGTGCCCGCGGTGAGGTCGTTCAGCACCACGTTGTTCCGGTTCACGCGGTACTCGAGCTCCGTGGACTGGTCGATGCCCTCGAGCACCTGGTCGAGGTCGCGGTCCGTGCCCTCGCAGTCGCGCACGATCTGCCCCGAGCCCGACCACGCGCCGTACAGGCAGCCGCCGAGCTGCACCGGCGCGGCGGGGGTGCCCGACGCCTGCCGCGACGTGGCCGCGCCGCCACCCAGCGGCTGCACCACCAGCGAGTCCGCGGTCGCGTACGCCACCGAGCCGGACCCCTGGCCGGGCTGCTGCAGGCGCGCGTCCTGGGCGCCGGAGACGTCGACGACGTCGCCGCCCGGCAGGCGCAGCTCGCCGGTGGTCCGGTCGAGGAGCACGAGGTCGTCGCCCACCGTGGTCAGCTCGACGTCGTCGCCCTCGGACAGCATCCCGAGCTTCGTCGTGGCCGGGTCCTTGCCCGGCGCCACCGTCCACAGCACGTCCCGGGCCGGCACGGCGGCGTACGCGGTGCCCCCCTCGGACACGACGACGGACGCCGCCCCGTCGAGCTCCGCCGTCGGGTCCGCCTTCTGCGTGTCGAGGCCGGCGAAGCGGTCCACGGTGGTGACCCACAGGGACCCGGACTCGCCGTCCACGACGGCGACGCGCCCGCCGCCCATGGAGGTCTCGGCGGCGCCCGGCAGCTTCGTCGTCGAGCCGAACTTCAGGCGCGCGACGTCGACGACGCTCCCCGCGTGGGTGCCCTTGTCGTCCACGAGCACCTGGCTCGCCTGCTGGTCCACGTCGAACGCCGAGCTGCCCGCCAGCATCGTGCCGTCCAGCGCCTTGGCCTCGGTGTTGAACCGACCCACCAGACCCGACGCCTGGTTCGTCACCCACACGCCCGAGTCGTCGAGGTCGACGTCCGCCGTCGCCTGGCCCTCGTACAGCACGGCAGCCGTCACGACGCCGCCGGCGACGGCGACGACGACAGCGGTGGAGACGGACGCACGACGGTCGGCGCGCAGCCGCGTCAGCAAGCTCAAGATTCCCCCGGAGGACGATGACCTGGGCAGACACCCGACACGAGGCGGTGACGCCCCCGTGCGATCGCCGGCCCAGGATAGGCAGACCCCACCCACAGGCGACAGGGGTTTGTCCCCGTCTGTCCACAGGGAGCGCCCCGTCGCGCACCTGATACCCCGGGCACCCGTCCGCTCAGCGCGCCAGCCGCTCCACCACTGTCCCGTACACGCGCGGGAGCCGCGCGGCGGCGGGCACGACCGCGCTCCGGAGCGGCGAGCCCGCGGCGGCGACGAGGCCGGTGGTCAGCAGGCGGTAGTCCCGGGTGACGCGCGCCCAGCGGCGCTCGTAGGCGGCCGGGTCGTCGAGGTGCTCGACCGCCGCGCGCGCCTGCGCCAGCCCCACGCGCAGCCCCTCCCCCGTGAGCGCGTCGACGTACCCGGAGGCGTCGCCCACCAGCCGGACCTGCCCCGCGGTGCGGGCCGCGGAGCGCACGCGCAACGGTCCGGCGCCGCGCAGCGGCCCGGCCGCCGCTCCCTCGAGCCGTGCGGCGAGCCGCGGCAGCGTGGCGAGCTCGGCGTCGAAGTCGACGCCGGCCGGGCCCAGCAGCGCGACGCCGACGAGGTCCGCGGCCACGGGGGTCACGTACGCCTCGACGCGCGGGCCCCAGTGCACCTCGACCAGGTCGGACCACGGCGCCACCCGGTAGTGCCGCCGCAGGCCGAAGCGCCGCCGGTCCGCCGCCCGCCGGCCCCGGCCCGGCACCGCGCGCGGCGCGACGACCTCCAGACCCGTCTCCCGCCGCACCCGGGAGTGCAGCCCGTCGCAGGCGAGCAGCCACCGCGCCCGCAGGCCGCCCGCCGTCACCAGCCCCCCGGACTGCTCGACGGTCGTGACCCGGCGCGCCAGCACGACCGTCCCCGCGTCCCGGGCCGCCTCGTGCAGCGTCGCGTGCAGCACCGTCCGGCGCACCCCGCGTCCGGGGCCGGCGGCGAACCGGTGGTCCGCGACGACGTCGCCCTGCCGGTAGGAGATGCCACCCAGGTCGTGACCGGGCGGGTCGACGCCGAGCCGGCGGACCGCGGCGAGCGTGCCCGGCATGAGCCCCTCGCCGCACGCCTTGTCGACCGGGGCCGGCCGGGGCTCGAGGATCACGACGTCGAGCCCCGCGCGGCGGGCCTCGAGGGCGGCCGCCAGCCCGACCGGCCCGCCGCCGGCCACGACCACGTCGGCGTCCGGGGTCACGGCGCGCTCACCCGGCGCGCGCGTCGTCCGCCAGGCGCAGCGCGCGCTCCTCGGCGGGGACGCGGAACCCGAGCAGCAGCCACGCGTTCAGGACGGTGAAGACGACGGCGGTCAGCCAGGCGGTGTGCACCAGCGGCAGCGCGACGCCCTCGAGGACGACCGCCACGTAGTTCGGGTGCCGGAACCACCGGTACGGGCCACCGGACACGAGCGGCAGCCCCGGGACCACGATCACGCGGGTGTTCCAGCGCTCCCCGAGCGTCGCGATGCACCACCAGCGCAGCGCCTGGCTCGCGAGCACCAGCGCCAGCATCGGCCAGCCCAGCCACGGCAGGAACGGCCGGTCCAGCAGCACCACCTCGGCGACGCACGCGAGCAGCAGCCCGGTGTGGAGCGCCACCATCGCCGGGAAGTGGCCGCGCCCCGACTCGACCCCGCCGCGCGCGAACGACCAGCGGGCGTGCCGGGCCGAGACGACGAGCTCGGCGACCCGCTCGGCCCCGGTCGCGAGCACCAGCGCGACGTACAGCGCCACCGACGTGCTCACGCGACCTCCCGCCCGCGCAGGAGGACGAGCTCGGCGGACACGCCGGGTCCGAACGCCATGAGCACCGCCCACCCCCCGGGCGGCGGCGCGCCGTCGTCGAGCGTCGAGGCCAGCACGTGCAGCACGGACGACGACGAGAGGTTGCCCTGCGCCTCGAGGGTCGAGCGGGTGCGGGCCAGCGCCGCCTCGTCGAGGCCCAGCGCGTCGCGGACGGCGTCGACGATCTTCGGCCCGCCCGCGTGCACCACCCAGGTCCCGACGTCCGTCACCTCCAGGTCGTGCGCGGCGAGGAGGTCCTTGACGTCGCCGGCGAGGTGCGCGCGCAGCAGGTGGGGCAGCTCCGCCGAGAGCACGATGCCGAACCCGCTGTCCCGCACGTCCCAGCCGAGCTGGTCCTCGGTACCCGGGTAGAGCCGGCTCCGCGTCGCCACGACCTCGGGGACCGGCCGGCCGGCCGGGACCGCGACGTCCTCGCCCCCGAGGACGACGGCGCTCGCCCCGTCCCCGAACAGGCCCGACGACACGAGGTTGGCGGTCGACGCGTCGTCCCGCTGGAACGTCAGCGAGCACAGCTCCACCGAGACCAGGAGCGCCCTGCCCCGCGGACGGCCGCGCAGGTACTCGTGCAGCAGGCCGAGGCCCGCCGCGCCGCCCGAGCACCCCAGCCCGAACGACGGCACCCGGCGCACGTCCTGCCGCAGCCCGAGCCGGCCCACGAGGGACGCGTCGATCGACGGCGCGCCGATCCCAGTCACCGAGGTGAAGAACAGCAGGTCGACGTCCTGCGGGTCGACCTCAGCGGCCGCGAGCGCCGTGCGCGCGGCCTGCTCCGCCAGGTCGGTGCCCTCCCGGACGAAGTGCGCGTTGGACTGCGCGAAGGACGTCGGCCCGGCGTACGCGGGCAGCGGGAGCGCCAGGTGGCGGGTGCGCACCCCCGACGACGCGTGCAGCCGGCGCGCGAGGGCGCGGCGCGACGCGTCGGCCGCGAGC
>NZ_JBHVFQ010000002.1:145073-444461 GCF_042801555.1 Isoptericola sp. NPDC057559 | reverse complement strand
CGGTGCTGGTCGACGACGCGGCGGCCTCGCGGCTGCAGCTGGGCGACTACTACCGCCAGACCTTCGCCTCCAAGCCGGACTGGCAGGGCCTGTGACCCGGAGGGCCCGGCCGCACGGCCGGGCCCTCCGTCGTCCGGCCGCCCCTCCGTCGTGAGGCCGGCCGCGGCGCACCCCGCCGCCGCGGCCGCGCGACTCCTTGACCCCGTCGCGACCTGCGGCTACGTTCAGGACGTCAGACATCTGACATCACTTCTCTAGCCCGGCAGTGCCGCCGACGCGACCGCTCGCACCGGTCCGGCGGCCCGCACCCGGGCCCCACCGGAAGGAACGGCATGCTCGGACACCTCCGCAGACCCGGCGCCCTCACGGTCGCCGCCACGCTGGCCCTCGCGATCGGGGGCACCGTCGTCCCCGCGACCACCGCCACGGCACACCACGCGACCCTCGCCCCCGACCACGACGTCGCCGACCCCACGGGCGGCCCCGGCAGCTACCGCGAGGAGCAGCTCGCCACCAACGGCGAGGGCGGCTTCCCCAACTACCGCATCCCCGCGCTGACCGTGACCCCCGGCGGCGACGTCCTCGCCTCGTACGACGGCCGCCCGACGGCGATCGACGCCCCCGGTCCGAACTCGATCCTCCAGCGGCGCTCCACCGACGGCGGCGCCACCTGGGGCGAGCAGGAGGTGGTCGCCGCGGGCCGCACGTCGGCCCCGGTCGAGGGCTTCTCCGACCCGAGCTACGTCGTCGACCGCGAGACCGGCGACGTCTTCAACTTCCACGTGAAGTCGTACGACCAGGGCTTCGGCGGGTCGCGCCCCGGCACCGACCCGGACGACCGCGGCGTGCTGCACGCGAACGTCTCGACCTCCACCGACGACGGGCACACCTGGAGCCACCGCACCATCACCGCGGACGTCACCGCCGACCTCGGCTGGCGCTCCCGCTTCGCCGCGTCGGGCCAGGGCATCCAGCTGCGCTACGGCGAGCACGCCGGGCGGCTGCTGCAGCAGTACACGATCATCGACGCCGCCGGCCAGTTCCGTGCGGTGACCGTCTACTCGGACGACCACGGCGACACCTGGCAGGTCGGCACCCCCGTGGGGACGGGGATGGACGAGAACAAGACCGTCGAGCTGTCCGACGGCCGCGTCATGCTCAACTCGCGCGACTCCGCCCGCTCCGGCTTCCGCAAGGTCGCGTACTCCACGGACGGCGGCGTCACGTACGGCGAGGTGACCGTCGACCGCGAGCTGCCCGACCCCGCCAACAACGCCTCGATCGTCCGCGCCTACCCGAACGCCCCGCAGGGCTCCGACAAGGCCAAGGTGCTGCTGTTCTCGAACGCCGCCTCGCAGAGCTCGCGCTCCAACGGCACGGTCCGCATCAGCCACGACGACGGCGAGACCTGGCCCGAGGCCCGCACGTTCCGGGCCGGCAGCATGTCGTACTCGACCCTCGCGACCCTGCCCGACGGCACCGTGGGGCTGCTCTACGAGCCCGGGGACGGGATCCGGTTCGCCACGTTCGACCTCGACTGGGTGCTGTCGGCGCCGGTCGTCACCCCCGGGGAGATCGACGTCACCGGCGGCACGCTGACGAACCCCCAGGACACCTGGGCCGTGGGCGACACGCTCCGGTTCACCTACACCGTCCGGAACGTGTCCGGGGCGACCACCACCGTGGTGCCGACCGGCAACCTCGCCGGGCTCGACCCCGCCGACGGGGCCCCGAACTGCCGGTGGCGCGGCCTCAGCGGCAACGACCGCTACACCTGCACGTCCGCGCACCACGTGGTCACCGCCGAGGACCTCGCGGCGGGCGGGTTCACGCCCACCACCACGTGGACGTCGACGTCCGGCGAGACCGTCACCACCGTCGACCTCGACGGGCCGCGCGTCGCCTTCCCCGCCCCGGCCTGGGACGCGTCCCGCGCGTACGGCGCGGGCGACGAGGTCGGGTTCGGCGGCTCCACGTGGCGCGCGTCCTGGTGGACGCGCGCCGAGGAGCCGGGCAGCACCACGACCGGCTCGTGGCAGGAGATCGTCGTCGACGACGCCGGCCGCACCGTCTGGACGCCGAGCCGCGTGTTCCACCAGGGCGACGTCGTCACCCACGACGGCGCGGCGTACACCGCGCGCTGGTGGACGCGCGACCAGGAGCCGGGCCGCTCCGGCAGCGGCCCCTGGCAGGCCGCGGACTGACCGGCCACGCGCACGACGAGGGCCCCGGATCCTGGTGGATCCGGGGCCCTCGTCGTCGACCGTCAGGTCAGGGGGTCAGCGCGTCACTCCGCGCCGGCCTGCATCTGGCCCGTCGGGGGCAGGTCGTGCACCGACACGCCGGCCGGGGCGTCGAGCGCCGCCGTCGCGCCGACCGAGACCGGCCCGCGCTCGTGCTCGCTCTTCGGGACCCCGCGGAAGGTGAACTCCCCGAGGATGCCCTCGCCCACGCCGTCGACCAGCACGAGCTCGCCCGACTTGATCTCGCCGAACAGGATCTTCTCGGACAGGGTGTCCTCGATCTCCCGCTGGATCGCCCGCTTGAGCGGACGGGCGCCGAGCACCGGGTCGTAGCCCTTCTCCGCCAGCAGGTGCTTCGCCGCGGGCGTGAGCTCGATGCCCATGTCCCGGTCGCGCATCCGCTTGTTGAGCTTGGCGATCTCCAGGTCGACGATCTCGATGATCTCGTTCTGCGAGAGCTGCGGGAACACCACCACGTCGTCGACGCGGTTGAGGAACTCCGGCCGGAAGTGCTGCTTGAGCTCCTCGTTGACCTTCGCCTTCATGCGCTCGTAGGAGGTCACCAGGTCGCCGCCGGCGTTGAAGCCGGTCTGGACGCCCTTGGCGATGTCCCGCGTGCCGAGGTTCGTGGTCATGATGATCACGGTGTTCTTGAAGTCGACCACCCGGCCCTGCGAGTCGGTCAGGCGACCGTCCTCGAGGACCTGCAGCAGCGAGTTGAAGATGTCCGCGTGGGCCTTCTCGACCTCGTCGAACAGGACCACCGAGAACGGCTTGCGACGCACCTTCTCCGTGAGCTGGCCACCCTCGTCGTAGCCGACGTACCCGGGGGGCGAGCCGAACAGCCGCGACACGGTGTGCTTCTCCGAGAACTCGGACATGTCGAGCTGGATCAGCGCGTCCTCGTCCCCGAAGAGGAACTCGGCGAGCGCCTTGGCCAGCTCGGTCTTACCGACGCCCGTGGGGCCGGCGAAGATGAACGAGCCACCGGGACGCTTCGGGTCCTTGAGGCCGGCACGCGTGCGGCGGATCGCCTGGGACAGCGCCTTGATGGCGGTGTCCTGGCCGATGACGCGCTTGTGCAGCTCGTCCTCCATGTGCAGGAGCTTGGTGGACTCCTCCTCGGTGAGCTTGACGACCGGGATGCCGGTCGACATCGCCAGCACCTCGGCGATGAGCTCGTCGTCGACCTCCGCGACGGAGTCGAGGTCGCCCGACTTCCAGGCCTTCTCCTTGTCGGCGCGCTGGGCGGTGAGCTGCTTCTCCTTGTCCCGCAGCCCGGCGGCCTTCTCGAAGTCCTGCTCGTCGATCGCCGACTCCTTGTCGCGGCGCGCCTCGGCGATCTGCTCGTCGAGGGCCTTGAGCTCCGGCGGCGCCGTCATGCGGCGGATCCGCAGGCGCGCGCCCGCCTCGTCGATCAGGTCGATCGCCTTGTCCGGCAGGTACCGGTCGTTGATGTACCGGTCGGCGAGCTGCGCGGCGGAGACCAGCGCGGAGTCCGTGATGGACACGCGGTGGTGCGCCTCGTAGCGGTCGCGCAGGCCCTTGAGGATCTCGATGGCGTGCTCGAGCGACGGCTCGTTGACCTGGATCGGCTGGAAGCGGCGCTCCAGGGCCGGGTCCTTCTCGACGTACTTGCGGTACTCGTCGAGCGTGGTCGCGCCGATGGTCTGCAGCTCGCCGCGGGCCAGCATCGGCTTGAGGATGCTCGCCGCGTCGATCGCGCCCTCGGCGGCACCCGCCCCGACGAGGGTGTGGATCTCGTCGATGAACAGGATGATGTCGCCGCGCGTGCGGATCTCCTTGAGCACCTTCTTGAGGCGCTCCTCGAAGTCGCCGCGGTAGCGGGAGCCCGCCACCAGGGCGCCGAGGTCCAGCGTGTAGAGCTGCTTGTCCTTCAGCGTCTCGGGCACGTCGCCGCGCACGATGTCCTGGGCGAGGCCCTCGACGACGGCCGTCTTGCCGACGCCCGGCTCGCCGATCAGCACGGGGTTGTTCTTGGTGCGGCGGCTCAGCACCTGCATGACGCGCTCGATCTCCGTCGAGCGGCCGATGACCGGGTCGAGCTTGCCCTCGCGCGCGGCCTGGGTGAGGTTGCGGCCGAACTGGTCGAGGACGGCGGAGCCGGACGGCTGCCCCTCCTGCGGGCCGCCGGCGGCCACGGGCTCCTTGCCCTGGTAGCCGCTCAGCAGCTGGATGACCTGCTGGCGCACCTTGTTCAGGTCGGCGCCCATCTTGGTGAGCACCTGGGCGGCGACACCCTCGCCCTCGCGGATGAGGCCGAGCAGGATGTGCTCGGTGCCGATGTAGTTGTGCCCGAGCTGCAGCGCCTCGCGGAGCGACAGCTCCAGCACCTTCTTGGCGCGCGGCGTGAACGGGATGTGCCCGCTCGGGGCCTGCTGGCCCTCGCCGATGATCTCGGTGACCTGGGTGCGGACGCCGTCGAGCGAGATCCCCAGCGACTCCAGGGCCTTCGCGGCGACGCCCTCACCCTCGTGGATGAGACCGAGCAGGATGTGCTCGGTACCGATGTAGTTGTGGTTGAGCATCCTTGCCTCTTCCTGAGCAAGGACGACCACCCGACGGGCTCGGTCGGTGAATCTCTCGAACATGTGCTGCTCCCTCACGAGCGGCGTTACCTGCACCCCGTCGGAATGACGGCTACAGCCTGACCGCTACGACTCTATGCGCTCCCAACTCGCCGAAGCCCCTCGGTAAGCCCATGTTCGCCAGGGGCGTGACGGCGTGCCACGTTGCCAGCCGCGGGGGGAGCGGTCCACGCTCGGGGAGAGGCGGTCGTCGCCAACCAGGGGGTACCGATGGACGAGATCGAGCAGCAGCCGGGGACGTCGGGGGGCGGGAGCCCGCGGGCCTGGAACGGGGACGACGCCCGCCTGGCGCAGTTCTCCGGGGTCGTGGCCGAGGTCCGCGACCCCCTCACCTGGGGACTCGACCTGGAGGACGAGTCCCTCACCGGGCACGCGGACTCCGACGACCCGACGTGCGAGCGGTTCGTGCGCGCCTACCGGTCCTTCACCGGGGAGGCGCTCGAGGTCGAGACGCTCCGTACCCGGGTGCCGGAGGACGACGTCGAGGACGTCGTGCGCGCGGCGTGCAGCGGCGCCCTCGCGGCCCCGCTGCACGCGGACATCGCCGCACCCGTCGAACCCGACCCGTCGGGCGCCGCGGGCGGCCCCGTCGGCGGGACGCCCGACTTCGCCGACTCCTTCCAGGACTACCGCAGCGCCATGCGCGCCCTGGTCGCCGAGGTCGACGAGGCGCCCCTCGGCACCGGCACGTTCGCCGTCGACGGCGAGGACACCCCGTGCGTGCGCGTCACCGCCCGCGACACCACCGCCGTGTACGTGGCCGCGGCCGACCGCGCCCTCGTGGTCACCGGCCCGGCGGACCTGGTCGACCAGGTGCAGGTCGTGACGCAGCCGGTGGACGACCTGCTCACGGGCGGGCCCGGCCGCGGCCGCGGCAACCAGGACGCGCCGCCGCCCGCGGACGACTGAACCGCGGGCCGACCCGCGGGCCTGCGGCGGCGGCCCTCACGGCGGCCCCCTGCAGGCCCGGGCGGCCGGCCCGGCGGGCGTCACGACGCGGGCGCGTGATCGATGTCCCGGCGCCCCGCCCTGACGTGCGGCGGGGCCCGCCCTATCCTGCAGACGAGGGCGCGTCGTCCGCGACGGGCGGCGCCACGCGACGAGAGAGTCGGGGTGACCGATGCGCGGCATCGTGGTCGGGGTGAACGGGTCGGCCGAGTCGGACGAGGCCCTGGACTGGGCGATGGGCGAGGCCGCGTCGGCCGCCGTGCCCCTGACGGTGGTCATGGTCACCGCGGGCGCGGGCAAGGGCGCCGACGACGCCGCGCACGAGGTGGCGCTCGCGCCGGCGCGCGAGGAGGCGCAGGGGCTGCTCGACGCCGCCCGCGGCCGCACGGGCCTGGAGGTCGACGGGTCCGTCGTCGCCCGGCCGGGGCCCGCGGCCGACGCGCTGCTCGAGCTCGGCGCCGACGCCGACATGCTGGTCCTCGGTCGGCGACGGCGCGGCCGCCTGGGCCGCGCGGTGCTGGGCTCGGTGTCCACGACGGTCGTCGAGCACGCCCGCGTGCCCGTCACCGTGGTGCGGCACGGCGACCCGGCCGGGGAGCCCGAGGACGACGCGGCCGCGGACGGCGGGTCGCCGCGCATCGTCGTGGGCGTCGACACGTCGGCCCCGAGCGTGGCCGCGCTGCGGCACGCGTGCGAGGTCGCAGGGCGCACGGGCGCGTCCGTCGAGGCGATCTTCGCCTGGCAGATCACCACGCTGGCCCCGCTGCCCGGGTCGTGGGGCTGGGCGCCGCCCATCGAGGACTACGAGAAGTTCGCCACCGACTCCCTCGCCGAGGCGGTCCGCGCCGCCGGGGCGACCCTGCCGCCCGAGCGCCTGGTGCGGCGCATCGTGCACGGGCAGGCCGCCAAGCAGCTCGTGCTCGCGGCGCAGGGCGCCGAGCGGCTGGTCGTCGGGGCGCGCGGCCTCGGCGGCTTCGACCGCCTGCTGCTCGGCTCGGTGAGCCGCCAGGTGCTCGACTTCGGCCCCTGCCCCGTCACCGTGGTGCGCGGCTGACGCCCGCCGCCGTCAGGCGAGCGCCTGGTCGAGGTCCGCGACCAGGTCCTCCACGTCCTCGATCCCGACCGAGAGGCGCACGAGGTCGTCCGGGACCTCGAGCGACGTCCCGGCGACCGAGCCGTGCGTCATCCGGCCGGGGTGCTCGACGAGGGACTCCACGCCGCCGAGCGACTCGGCGAGCGTGAAGACCCGCGTCCGCGCGCACACGTCGAGCGCCCTCGCCTCGCTGCCCGCCCGGAACGAGACCATGCCGCCGAAGCCGCGCATCTGCCGGGCGGCGACCTCGTGCCCCGGGTGGGACGCGAGGCCCGGGTAGATCACCGCGGCCACCGCGGGGTGCCCGGCGAGGAAGTCCGCGACCGCGGCCGCGTTCGCCTGGTGGCGGTCCATGCGCACGGCGAGCGTCTTGAGCCCGCGCAGCGTGAGCCAGGCGTCGAACGGGCCCGCGACGGCGCCCGAGGAGTTCTGGTGGAAGCCGACGGCGCCGGCGACGTCCGTGCCCCCCGCGGGCGACTCGAGGCCGCCCGGCAGCACCGCGCCCGCCCCGACGACGAGCGCCCCCCCGACGACGTCGCTGTGCCCGCCGATGTACTTGGTCGTCGAGTGCACGACGACGTCGGCGCCGAGCGCGAGCGGCTGCTGCAGGTACGGGGTGGCGAACGTGTTGTCGACGACGAGGAGCGCGCCCGCCTCCCGCGCGACGCCGGCGAGCGCCGCGAGGTCGCTGACGCCGAGCAGCGGGTTGGTGGGCGTCTCGACCCACAGCACCCGGGTCTCGGGCCGCACCGCGGCGCGGACGGCGGCGACGTCGGTGAGGTCGACAGGCGTGTGCTCGATCCCCCACGGGCCGAAGACCCGGGCGATCAGCCGGTAGGTGCCGCCGTACGCGTCGTCGGGCACGACCACGTGGTCGCCCGGGCGCAGCACCGCGCGCAGGAGCGTGTCCTCGGCGGCCAGGCCCGAGGCGAACGCGAACCCGCGGGCGGGCGCGTCGAGCCCGCCCGACTCCGCCGCGGCGAGCGCCTCCTCGAGCGCGGTCCGCGTGGGGTTGGCCGACCGGGAGTACTCGTACCCGCCGCGCAGGCCGCCCACGCCGTCCTGCTTGTACGTGGAGACCTGGTGGATCGGCGGCACCACGGCGCCCGTGGTCGGGTCCGGGTCCTGGCCGGCGTGGATCGCGCGCGTCGAGAAGCCCGTCGCGGTCCAGTCGGGGTGCTCGCCGCCGTGCTCGCTGCTCGTCGTGGTCACCCGGCCAGCGTACGCACGAGCGTGGTCACCGGCCCGCGACGAACCCGAGGAGGTCGTGCCGCGTGAGGACGCCGACCGGGTCGCCGTCCTCGACGACCAGCAGCGCGTCGTCGTCGTGCAGCGCGGCGCGCACGGCCTCGACCCCCTCGCCGGCGCCGATGAGCGGGAAGCGCGGCTGCATGTGCGCGTCGACGCGGTCCGCGAGGCCCGCGCGGCCGGCGAACACGGCGTCGAGCAGCGCGCGCTCGCTCACGGCGCCCGCGACCTCGCCGATCTTCACCGGCGGCTCGGCCCCGACGACCGGCATCTGCGAGACGCCGTACTCGCGCAGGATCTCGATCGCGTCGCGCACCGTCTCGCTCGGGTGCGTGTGCACGAGGTCGGGCAGGCGCCCGTCCTTCGCGCGCAGGATGTCGCCCGCGGTGACGCCCTGCTCGTCGGGCAGGAAGCCGTACGAGCGCATCCACGTGTCGGAGAAGATCTTCGAGAGGTACCCGCGCCCCCCGTCCGGCAGCAGCACGACGATCACGGCGCGCGCCGCCGCGGCCGCGTCCTCGTCCTCGAGCCGACGCGCGAGGCGCAGCGCCGCCTGGACCGCCATCCCGCACGACCCGCCGACCAGCAGGCCCTCCTCGCGGGCCAGCCGCCGGGTCATGGCGAACGAGTCCGCGTCGGTCACGGCGATGACCTCGTCCGGCACCCGCGGGTCGTAGGCCGCGGGCCAGAAGTCCTCCCCCACGCCCTCGACGAGGTACGGGCGGCCGTCGCCGCCGGAGTAGACCGAGCCGGCGGGGTCCGCTCCGACCACGCGCACCCGGCCGCCGTCGGCCGCCGCGCGGTCCGTCGAGACCTCCTTGAGGTAGCGGCCCGTGCCCGTGATCGTGCCGCCGGTGCCGACGCCCGCGACGAAGTGCGTCACGCGGCCGTCCGTGTCGGCCCACACCTCGGGGCCGGTGGACTCGTAGTGCGACAGGGGCCCGTTCGGGTTGGCGTACTGGTCGGGCTTCCACGCGCCGGGGATCTCCGCGACCAGCCGGTCGGAGACCGAGTAGTAGGAGTCGGGGTGGTCGGGCGGCACGGCGGTGGGCGTCACGACGACGCGCGCGCCGTACGCGCGCAGCACGTCCCGCTTGTCCTCGCTGACCTTGTCCGGGCAGACGAACACGCAGTCGTAGCCCTTGAGCTGCGCGACGAGGGCGAGGCCCACGCCCGTGTTGCCCGACGTCGGCTCGACGATCGTGCCGCCCGGCCGCAGCGCGCCCGAGGCCTCCGCGGCCTCGATCATCTTCAGCGCGATGCGGTCCTTGACGGAGCCGCCGGGGTTCACGTACTCGACCTTGGCGAGGATCGTCGCGCTCAGGCCCTCCGTGACACGGGTCAGCCGGACGAGCGGGGTGTGCCCGACGAGCTCGGAGATGTGCTCCGCGTATCTCATGACCCGATCATGCCCCGGTCCGACGGCTCCGTCACCGCCGGGCGCTCACCAGCGGTCGCGGGCCGTCCCACGGAACGCTGACACCAGCACCCGCACCGCGAGCACGGTCCCGACGAACGCCAGGGCCGCGCCGAGCACGGTGAACCACGACAGCTCGGGCGCGAGCATCGGGCCGCCGTCGGCGACGAGGAGCACGACGGCGCCGACCACCGCGCCCACGGCGACGAGCGTCATGATCACCTGCTGCACGAGCCCGGAGAGGAAGGCGCGGTCGGCGGGGTCGGAGAACGCGCGGACGGTGACCGTGAAGCGCCCCTCCTCGAGGTCGCGGAGCAGGCCGGTCACCCGCCGGGGCAGGCGCTCCAGCTCGGGCGCGAACCCGAGGAGCTGCTGGGTGGCCTTGCGCCGGACGGCCTCGGGCGTCACCAGGCGGGACAGCAGCGGCCGCCCCTGGGTGCGGGCCGCGGCCACGAGGTCGTAGCCGGGGCACAGCAGGTCGAGGGTGCCCTCCAGCGAGGCGAAGGTGCGGAACGCGGCCGCGACCTGCGGCGGCACCGCGATGCCCGCCGACGTCACCAGGCGCACGAGGGCGGCGAAGACGGCCCCGGCGCCGGCCCCCGCGCGGAACCGGAGCACCAGCTGCCCCACGTCCCGCTCCAGCCGACGCGCGTCGAGCCCGGCGGGCGCGTCGAGCAGCTCCAGCAGGGCGTCGGTCGCGGCGATGGCGTCGTCGCCCTCGATCGCCAGCAGCAGCGCGCCGAGGGCGATCCGCTCGGGCTCGCCGAGGCGGCCCACCGAGCCCATGTCGAGCAGCGCCAGTCCGCCGTCGGCCGTGACGAGCACGTTGCCGGGGTGGAGGTCGGCGTGGAAGGTGCCGGCCACCAGGAGCTGCTCGAGCGCGGCGCGCAGCATCCGGTCGGCCAGGTCCGCGCGGGTCGCGTCGTCGAGCGCGGCGAGGAGGTCCTGGGCGCGGCCGACGGGGACGCCGTCGAGCCGCTCCAGGACGAGCAGCGTGTCCCCCGACGGCCCGTCCACCACCTGCGGCACCACGACCAGCGGGCCCGACGACGCGTCGTCGTGCGTCACCACGTCGAGCGCGGCGCGCAGGGCGCGCGTGTTCTCCGCCTCGACCGCGTAGTCCAGCTCCTCGCGCAGCGAGGCGGCGAACCCGTCCGCCAGCGCGACCACGCCGAGCGCGCGACCCCACGCCGTGTCCCGCTCCACGCGGCGGGCGAGGCGGCCCAGGATCGCGAGGTCCACGGCCACCTGCTCGCGCGCGCCGGGGCGCTGCACCTTGACCACGACCTCGCGCCCGTCGAGCAGCCGCGCCGCGTGCACCTGCCCCACGGACGCGGACGCGAGCGGACGCGGGTCGAACGCGGCGAACACCTCGGCCACGGGCCGGCCGAGTCCCGCCTCGACCAGCGGCTCCACCTGCTCCCACGGGGCGGGCGGCACGTCGCTCTGCAGCGTCGCGAGGGTCTCGGTGATCGCGTCGGGCAGCAGGTCGCGGCGGGTGGAGAGCATCTGCCCGAACTTCACGAAGGTGACGCCCGCGTCGGTGAGCGTGTCCCGCAGCCCGACGGCGAGCCGGTGCACGTCCGACCGCGACGCCGTCCCGACGCCGGCCCCGCGCACCCGTCCGAAGGCTCCCCCGAGCCCGTGCCGCACGGCGATCGCCACGACCTGCGCGTACCGGCGCGTCTCGCGGCGGCCCTGCCGCAGCCGCCGCACCGCGCGCCACGGCGTGGGCAGCGTGCCCGTGGGCACCAGCAGCTCCAGCACGAGGAGCACGCACAGCCCCAGCACGAACGCCCACGCGAACACGACGGCGATCGCGACGAACGCGACCCCCGGGTCCACCGCCAGCACGCCGTCGTCGTCCCACCACCCGGCGGCGCGCAGCCCTCCGGTCAGGGCGGCCGACGCGCCCGTGATGGCGACGAGCGACACGAGCGTCGCGCGGATCCACCCGACGGGCGCCCCCATCACGCGCCGCGCCGTCCAGGCCAGCAGCACGAGCATCGCCACCGTCGACACGAACGCGAAGATCCCGCCGACCACCCCGCCTACCGCGTCCATGCCAGCTCCATGGCGCCCACTCTTCCGGACCCGACCCGCCGCCGTCGTGCCGAACAGGCGGTTGCGCGCGTCCTGAGCTCTCAGAACGTGCGCAACCGCCTGCTCGGCGCTCGTCCGCGGGTCAGGCGCGGGTGGCCCAGGCGGCCAGCGTGAGGGCGACGACGTCCTCGGCGAGCGCGGCCGGGAGGTCGGGCCAGCCGCGCCGGGCGACGGAGGCCCGCCAGGCGGCGCCGGCGCCGGTGCCCACCGCGCCCCCGACGGCGCCGGCCAGCCCGGCCGCGACGGTGGAGGCCGCCGTGGCGTGGTGCCGGACGGCGAGCAGCAGCCCGCCGGCGGCGCCGCTCCCGGCGCGGACGTCGGGCCCGGGCGGGTCGAGGCGGCTGGGCGCGGTGGGGAGCTTGTCCCCGACGAGCTCCCCGGCGACGGCGAGGCCGGCGACCAGCCGCAGCACGCCGGCGGGGCGGCGCAGGCCGTGGGTGGGGAGCCGGTGGGCGGGGGCCGGGCCGAGCAGCGGGGCCGCGACGCCGAGCGTCGAGCGCGACCCGGCGGCCAGACCCAGCGCCAGCGCGCGGACGACGAGCGGTGCGGTCATGCGCCCACTGTGGCACCGGCGGGCACGCACCGCGCGCCCGCCGCCCAAGATGCCGAGCAGGCGCTTGCGCACGTTCTGAGCCTCCAGAACGTGCGCAAGCGCCTGCTCGGCGAGGGTGGGTGTCAGCCGGTGACGGCCTGCGGCACGGGGGGAGCGCCGCTCGGCGGGACGTGGCGACGGTCGTCCCGCATGAGGAACCCGGCGATCACGGTCACGACCACGACGACGCCGCTCATGATGAGGTACGACGTCGAGAAGCCGACGGCCTCGTACGACAGGCCGAAGACCCACGAGAAGATGAAGACGCCGACCTGCTTGGCCGTGTTGAAGCCGATCATGTACGCGGTCGCGGAGATCCGGACGTCGAACATCCGGGTGAGGTACTTCATGACCGACACAAGCATGAGGGGCATCTCGAGCGCGGCGAGCAGCCGCCACACGATGAGCAGCTCGGTCGAGGTGAACAGGGCCGAGCCGACCACGCGGACCACGAGGACGAGCGCGAACAGCTGCAGCCCGCGCTTCGCGCCGATCTTGTTGATGACGAACGGCATCGCCACCATGACGGCCGCCTCGAGCAGGATCTGCACGAACACGACGCGGGAGAACAGCACCTGCGGGTCCATGCCGCCGGTGACGTGCTGCCCGAAGTAGATGGCGTACTGCTGGTCGAAGACGTCATAGAGCGCCGCGGTACCGAACATCAGCACCATGAAGCCGACGAACGACCGGTTGCGCAGCAGAAGCTTGAGGGAGTCCTTGCTGACCTTGGGTCGGGAGTCCGCGCCGTCCGGCTCCGCGGCCGCGGACACGTCGGTCGTCGGCGTGCGGGCGACGAAGAGCAGCGCGCCGAGCACGATCGCGGAGAACGTCCCGACCCACCAGATGTTGTCCGGGTTCGCCGCCCAGATGAAGCCGCCGACGAGGGACGCCGTCGCGCCGGCCAGGGAACCGAAGAGCCGCACGTGCCCGTACTCGAACCCGTTGGCGCGCGACGCGCGCTCGTTGAAGGCCTCGACCACGCCGACGCCGGAGTTCAGCACCAGCGAGAGGAAGATGCCGCCGACGACGGCGCCGACCACCTGGTTGAACGCCACGACCGGCGGCAGGACGAACGCGAAGAACGGGCCCATGAGCGCGCCCATGACCACGACGAACGCGAAGAGGTTCTTGCGGAACCCGAGCCGGTCCTGCACGTACCCGTAGAAGGGCTGCAGGCACAGCGCGGTGAGCGCCATCATCGACTGGAGCAGGCCGATGTTGCCCTCGGTCATGCCGAGCTGATCGTTGAGCCACGGGGCGAGGAACGTGAACACGAGCTGCCAGCTCGCGAAGTAGAAGAAGAACAGACCGCCGTAGTTCCAGAACACGATCTTCTTCAGCGACTCCCTCGCCCGGGGGGTGGCGGTCTCGGGCGCCGCGGTGGTGGTGCTCATCAGAAGGCTCCGTCGGCGGGGAGGACCTCGGTGGAGGTGGGGGTCGGGCGGGTGTCGGCCACGGGCGTGCCCCACACGGGGTGGCCGTCGGCGTCGAAGGGCAGCACCTGCGCGCGGGCGTGCCGGTTGGGGTCGCGCAGCGGGTCGCCGACGATCTCGGTGTAGGTCCGCGCGTGGTAGACGAGGACGGCGTCGCCGTCGGGCGTCTCCGTGAACGAGTTGTGGCCCGGTCCGTACTGGCCGGCGGCGGGGTCGGAGACGAAGACGGGCTCGGGGCTCTTGGCCCACGACGCGGGGTCGAGGAGGTCCGCGCCGGCGTCGGCGGTGAGCAGGCCCATCGCGTAGTCGATGCCCGTGGCGGCGCCGGAGTAGGTGAGGAGGACGCGGCCGCCGCGGACGAGGACGGACGGGCCCTCGTTGACCCAGAAGCCCCGGGTCTCCCAGTCGAACTCGGGGTGCGTGAGCTCGACGGCGGGCGTCGCGAGGGTCCACGGGTTCGCCATGCGCGCGATGTAGAGGTTGGAGTGCCCCTTGACGTCGGGGTGCTGCTGCGCCCACACGAGGTACTGCGCGCCGCCCGTCACGAAGCTGGTGGCGTCCAGCGCGAAGGACTCCCAGCCGGTGTCGACCTGGCCGCGCTCCACCCACTCGCCGTCGAACGGGTCGTCGGCGGCGTTCTCGAGGACGAAGACGCGGTGGTTGAAGGTGTCGTCCGTGCCCGGCACGTCCACGGTGACGGACTCGTCCGGCGCGGCGGCGTAGTAGACGTACCACTTCCCGTCGACGCGGTGGATCTCGGGCGCCCAGATCAGGTGCGACTGCGGACCCTCGGCGTGCCGCTCCCAGATGGTGACCTCGTCGGCCGCCTGCAGGTCCTCGAGCCGCTCGGCGCGGCGCAGCACGATGCGGTCGTACCGCGGGTGGGAGCCGGTGAAGTAATAGGTGCCCTGGTGCCGGAGCACGCACGGGTCGGCGCGCTGCAGCACGATCGGGTTGACCGTGACCTGATCCGTCATTGGGTGTCTCATCCTCCGGTGTCCTGCACTGGTCCGGCGTCGGCTCAGCGGGTGCTGCTCCACAGGCGAATGTAAACGATGTAAACGGGCGGTCGCGGTGACGTCCGAGACACCTGCCGGAGGATCGGCGCCATGACCTGGGCGGGGGCGGCGACGATGTGACGAGGCCCACGCCCCGGGCGCGGCCGAGGACGGGTCAGGGCGTGACGACGAGCCCCAGCGCCTCGGCCAGCACCACCGCCTGGGCGGGGTCGACGACGGCGCCCGCCAGCCGCGCCGCGCGCGGGTCCAGCGCCGACAGGTCGCTGCCGCGCAGGACGGCGCCGCTCAGGTCGACGTCGGTCAGCTCCGCGCCCGACAGGTCGACGCCCAGCACCGTCGCCCCGGACAGGCGCGCGCCGTCGAGGTCGGCCTCGCGCATCCGCAGGTTCTCCAGGTGCACGCCCGCGAGCATCGCCCGCCGCAGCGTCACGAAGGACCAGTCCCCCCGCTCCGCGCGCAGCAGGTCGAAGCGGCAGTCGTCGAAGCGGGAGCCCACCAGCTTGCAGCGCTCGAACCGCGCGTCGAACAGGTTGGCGCGGCTGAACGTGCACCCCGTGAACGCGCACTCCGTCCACGCCGAGGCGTTGAACCGCACCCCGCGGAACGTGCACCGGTCGAACGTCGCGCCGGTGGCCGTCACCTCGGTGAGGTCCACCTCGACCAGCTCCACCTCCTGGAGCACCAGGCCGGACAGGTCCCGCCCGTACCAGTCCTCGCCGCGCACGCTGCTGCCCGGCTCGATGCCGCCCGGCTCGATCTCACCCATCCCCCGGACGCTACCGGCGGCTTGCGACACTGGACCCGTGCCATCCACGACGACGCCCCGAGGCCTGGTGCTCACCCCCGGCGCGGGCGCGAGCCGCGACCACCACACGCTGGTCGCGGTGGAGCGCCGGCTCGCGGACGCCGATCCGCCGCTGCCGGTCGAGCGGGTCGACTTCCCGTACCGGCTGGCGGGCAAGCGGATGCCGGACCGCCCGCCGGTCGCGGTCGCGCACCTGCGTGCGGAGGCGGAGCGGTTCGCCGCCGAGCTGGGCGCGGGCACCGACGCGCTGCTGCTGGGCGGCCGGTCGTACGGCGGCCGGATGTGCTCGATGGCGGTGGCGGAGGGTCTGCCCGCCGCCGGGCTCGTGCTGCTGAGCTATCCCCTGCACCCGCCGGGCAAGCCCGAGCGGCTGCGGGTCGAGCACTTCCCGGGGCTCCACGTGCCGGTGCTGTTCGTGTCCGGCGACCGCGACCCGTTCGGCACGCCCGCGGAGCTGGCCGAGCACGCCGCGGCGATCCCCGGCCCCGTCACGACCGTCACCCTCCCCGGCGCGCACGACGTGCGCGGCAAGGACGACGACGTCGCGGCCGCCGTCGCGGACTGGGTCCGCACGCTCTGACGCGCCCTGCTCGCACCCTTCGCGGGTGGCCGGAGAGCGCCCGGGTCGTGACCCAGGTGTCCACCGAAGCGCGTTTTTGTCCGGTTCCGCTCGACCCGACCTCCCCCCTGCCAGCATCGCGGGTGTCCAGACCGTCGTCCGACGGCACATGTGTGCAAGGAGGCCCTCATGTCCACGAGTACCGACAGCCCGCGCGCGCCGCGGCCGCGCGTCGGCCGCCTGCGTCGCCGCCCGGGCGTCGCGCTCCTCGCCGTCGGCGCCCTGGTGGCGCTCGGCGCCTGCAGCGGTGGCGACGGCTCCGCCGGGGGCGACGACGACGTCACGCTCACGTTCGCGTGGTGGGGCGACGCGTCGCGCGCCGAGCGGTACGAGAAGGCGATCGACCTGTACGAGGAGAAGAACCCCCACGTCACGATCCAGTCGTCGTACGCGTCGTTCGCCGACTACTGGACGTCCCGGAACACGGAGGCCGCGAGCGGCAGCCTCCCGGACGTGTTCCAGATGGACGTGTCCTACCTGTCCCAGTACGGCGGCAGCGGGCAGATCGCGGCGCTCGACGACTTCGCCGAGGACGGCACGATCGACATCTCGACGTTCCCGGAGAACGTCATGCCGGCGGCGAAGGTGGACGGCAGGCTCGTCGGCATCCCGACGAGCACCGGCGGCATCGCCAACTTCTTCAGCACGGGGCTGTTCGACGACCTCGGCGTCGACGTCCCCGCCGGCGACCTCACCTGGGACCAGTACGACGACGTCCTGTCGCAGGTCGGCGCGGCCGGCGCGGACCACGACCCGGAGGTGAACGGCTCCACGCAGTACGTGCAGATCCTCTCGGTGTTCGAGATCTGGCTCGCCCAGCACGGCAAGGCCCTCTACACGCCCGACGGCGCCCTGGGCTTCACCGAGGCGGACCTGGCGGAGTGGTGGCAGCGCGCGACGCCGCTGTTCGCCGACGGCGGGTTCGTCGACCCGAAGCGGGCGGAGCAGCTGAACGGCGCCGACGTGCTCGGGGCGGGGGTCACCGCGAGCGAGCTGAGCTTCTACAACTTCCTGGTGCGGTTCTCCGAGGGCAGCGCGGGCGGGGAGTTCGCGATGCTGCTGCCCCCGGCCGACGACACGGCGAACCGCGGGCTCTACCTCAAGCCGTCGCTGGAGCTGTCGATGTCCGCGACCACGGAGCACCCCGAGGAGGCGGCGAGGTTCATCGACTTCATCGCCAACGACCCCGAGGTGAGCAAGGAGTTCGCCCTGTCCCGCGGCGCCCCGATCTCGCAGCCCGCGCTCGACGCCCTCGAGCCGGAGGGGCTCGACAAGCAGATCCTCGACTACTGGGAGCGGCTCGCCGAGGTGGCGGGCGACACGCCCCCGCCCCCGCCCGAGGGCGCCGGCGCCGTCGAGGTCGAGTTCACGCGCATCGCGCAGGACATCGGGTTCGGCACGACGAGCGTCGACGACGGCGTCAAGGAGTTCTTCTCCACCGCACCGGGGATGCTCGGCTGACGACCCGGGCACGCATCGAGCGTGCTGACCTGTTCCTCAAGAGCGCCGCACGAGGCTCAGGTCAGCACGCTCGATGCGTCGTCTCAGCGGCCGCCCGCGGGCCGGTCGGGGTACTCGGCGGGCCTCTTGCCCAGCTCGACGGCGAGCTCGTGGCGGCCGGCGAGGATGTCCGGCCGCTCCTCGTCGCGCTGGCGCAGGGCGTCCGCCTGCAGGTCGGGCGACAGGTGGTCCCAGTAGAGGGTGCCGTCCAGGTGCTGCGCCTCGTGGATGAAGGCGCGCGCCAGGAACCCGCTGCCCGACAGCTGCACGGGGCCGCCGTGCTGGTCCACGCCGCGGACCGTGGCGGCGCCCGGCCGCTCCAGCGGCTCGTACGCGCCGGGCACGGACAGGCAGCCCTCGTCCTCGGTCTCCGGCTCCGCGTCGAGGTCCGTCTCGAGCACCGGGTTCACGACGTGCCCCACGTGCCGGTCGCCCCGCTCGTCGGTGACGTCGTAGACGAACAGCCGGATGCCGACGCCCACCTGCGGGGCCGCGAGGCCCACGCCCTCGGCGTTCTCCATCGTCGCGAACATGTCGTCGATCAGGCGCGCGAGCTCCGGGGTGGAGAACTCCTCGACCGGCCCGGCCGGGGAGTGCAGCACGGGCTCGCCGATCTCGGTGATCCGCAGCACGCGGCCGCGCGCGGCCTCCGGGGCCTGGGCGGGGTACGGGTCCACCGGCTCGCCCAGCAGGTACGTGGTGGGCCGACGACGACCGAAGCTCCAAGCCATGCCGCCGAGGATACCGGCGGGCCACCAGGCGCCCGGCGCCGTACGGACCGCCGCGACGGTGCCGGACTCGTGGTTCTCCCCCATCGGCGTCATACCGCAGGGGGACCCGGCCCGACGACGGATCCGCTCGTGGTCCGACGCGCCCGCTCCCCGCCCGGAGCGAGGGTGGGTGGCATGACACCTCTGCTGAGCGCGCGCGGCCTGACCATGCAGTACCCCGGCGGGGTCACGCCCGCCCTCGACGCGGTGGACCTCGACATCGGCGTGGGCGAGTCCGTCGCCGTCATGGGTGCCTCCGGCTCCGGGAAGACGACGCTGCTGCACTGTCTCGCCGGCATCCTGCGGCCGACGGCCGGCTCCGTGACCTTCGCATCCGCGGGCGGGCCCGTGCGCGTCGAGTCGCTCGACGACGCCGGCCGGTCGCGGCTGCGGCGCGAGGAGCTCGGGTTCGTCTTCCAGCAGGGCCTGCTGCTCGACGAGCTGACCGCGCTGGAGAACGTCGCCGTGGCGCGCATGCTCGGCGGGGTGCCGCGCGCGCAGGCCGAGGCGGAGGCCGCGCAGTGGCTGCACCACCTCGGCCTCGCCGGCCTGGAGCAGCGCCGGCTCGGCGAGCTGTCCGGCGGCCAGGCGCAGCGCGTCGCCATCGCGCGCGCCCAGGTCACCGGGGCGCGCCTGATCTTCGCCGACGAGCCGACCGGCGCGCTCGACTCCGCCACGTCGGTCGAGGTCCTCGACCTGCTGCTGTCCGCCACGCGCGCCGGCCGCACGCTCGTCGTCGTCACGCACGACGCGGACGTCGCCCGCCGCTGCGCCCGCACCGTCGTCCTGCGGGACGGCCGCGTCGTCTCCGACACCGGCGCGGCGCCTGCGCCCGCGGCCCCCGGTACGGCGGACGCCGCCGAGGTCGTGCGATGACCGCCGCCACCGCCCTCCCGGGCTCCCGCTCGACGGGCCCCGTCTCCACCGCCGTCGCGCTCGCGCCGCTGTTCGCGCGGCGCCGCGACGGCGACCGGCTCGCCACCGCCCTCCCCGTGGTGAGCTTCGCCGTCGTCACCGCGCTGCTGCTCCTCGTGCTGGGCGGCGCGCAGGCCTTCTTCGGGTGGGACGACGACCTCGCCTCCACCTACGCCACGCTCGCCGTCATCGCCGTCGTCCTGCTGCTCGTGCCCCTGGCCACCGTCGGCGCGTCCGCGGCGCGGCTCGCCGCCCGCCGGCGCGACGAGCGCCTCGCGTCGCTGCGCCTCCTCGGCGCCACGACCGGCACCATCACGGTCCTCACGGTGCTGGAGGCGGCCGTGACCGCGCTGGTCGGCGCCGTGCTCGGCGTCGTGGTCTACGCCGTGACCGCGCCCCTGGTCGGCCTGCTGCACTTCCGCGGCGAGGCGCTCGGGTCGCAGATGTGGGTGCCCTGGTGGTGGCTCCCCCTGGCCGTGCTCGGCGTCGCGCTGCTGGCCGCCGGGAGCGCCGTCGTCGGCCTGCGGGCGGTCGTCGTGACGCCGCTCGGCGTGCGGACCCGGCAGCGCGCCGGCACCGCGCACTGGGTGCGCGTCGTCGTCGCCGTCGGCGTGCTGCTCATCGGCCTCGTCCTCATGCAGCTCCTCGGCGTGCTCGGCGAGCTGGGCGGCATCGTCGCGGTCGTCGGCACGATGGCGGCGATCTTCGCCGGCATGCTGCTCGCCCTCGACGCCCTCGGGCCGTGGTTCGTGCGGGTGCGAGCCCGCCGGCAGGCCCGCAAGGCCGGCACCGTGCCCCGCCTCCTCGCCGCGCGCATGATCCTCGAGGACCCCAAGGCCGCCTGGCGGCAGGTCAGCGGCGTCGCCATGACGAGCTTCGTGGGCGTGTTCGGCGCCGTCGGCCTGGCCCTCTCGACCATGACCGCCACCGACGAGATGGACGCCGACGAGCGCTGGCTCATGCACGACATCTCGACCGGCGTCCTGGTCACCGTGGCCGGGTCGTTCCTCATGGTGGCGTGCTCGGTGGCCATCAACCAGGCCGCGGCCACGCTCGACCGCGGCGCCGTGCACGTGTCGCTCGACCGGCTCGGCGTGCCGCGCTCCGTGATGAGCGAGGCCTCCCGGCGGGCCGTGATGTCGGCCCTGTGGATGGTGGCGGGCGGCTCCGCCCTCGTCGCGGGCGTGCTGATCTTCCCCCTCGTCGGGATGGCGGTGTTCATCCAGCCGGTCGCCGTGATCACCGCGCTCGCGGTCTTCGCCCTCGGCTTCCTCGCCGTCCGAGGAGCCGCCGCGCTCAGCGCCCGCCTCGTGCCGGGCATCCTCGCCCGGCCCGAGCGCGTGCTCTGACCCGGCCGGGCCTGCGCGGCCGTCAGCCGTCGTGGCCGACGCTCTCCGGCCGCGGCGCGACGCCGGCCGTCTCCGCGCCGTCCTGCAGCGCGAGCGCGAGGATCTCGAGGTCGAGCCACTGCCCGAACTTCGTGCCCACCTCCGGCAGCCGTCCGACGGAACCGAAGCCGAGGGACTCGTGCAGCCGGACGGAGGCGACGTTCCCGGCCTCGATGTCCGCGAGCATCGTGCGGTGGCCCGCGGCGCGGGCGCGGGCCACGAGCTCGACCAGGAGCGCGCGGCCCAGGCCACGCCCCCGGTACCCGTCGGCCACGTAGATCGAGTCCTCGACGGTGTGCCGGTAGCCGGACTTGGCCCGCCACTGCGCGTACGTGGCGTAGCCGGCGACCTCGCCGCCGTCGTCCGCGACGACGACCGGGTTGCCGGCAGCGCGCTGCGCGGCGAACCACGCCGCCCGCTCGCTGCGCGGAACCTCGTCGTCCGTCCAGATCGCGGTGGAGGTGCGGATGGCGTCGTTGTGGATCGTCAGGATGCCGTCCAGGTCGGAGTCGGCGGCGTCACGGAGCAACATGGGCCTATAGTAGCCACCATGTCTACTATCGTATACAGCGACGTCCGATGACGGACGACCTGAGCGGAGCCCTCGCCGGCACGGTGCAGGCCGCCCGCGCCGACCGCGGGCTGACGGTCGCCGCGCTCGCGGAGGCGTCGGGGGTCTCACGCGCGATGATCTCGCGCATCGAGCGCGGCGACGCCCAGCCCACCGCCGCCCTGCTGGGCCGCCTCTCCGCGGCGCTGGGGATGACGCTCTCGGAGCTGGTCGCCCGCGCCGAGGGCGACCCGAGGCGCGTGGCCCGCCGGGCCGAGCAGCCGCGCTGGACGGACTCCGAGACGGGGTACACGCGTCGCGCCGTCTCCCCGCCCGCGAGCACCTCGCTCGAGCTCGTCGAGGTCGACCTGCCCCCCGGTGCGGAGGTGACCTACCCCGCCGAGGCGTTCCGGTTCGTCGACCAGCAGATCTGGGTGCTGGACGGCGCTCTGCGGTTCGTCGAGGGCGACCTGGTGCACGAGCTCGAGGCCGGCGACTGCCTCCAGCTGGGCACGCCGGCCGACTGCACCTTCGTCAACGCGACCCGGAGCCCCTGCCGCTACCTCGTGGTCCTCGCCAAGCTCGCGGCCCCACGACCCCGCTGACGACGGCTCAGGCGGTCTCGCCCGTCTTCTTCCCCGTCTCCCGCTCCCAGGCGTCGAGCTGCTGCGTGAGCGCCCGCGCCAGCTCGAACACCTGCTGCGGGGGGATGCGCACGCGCGACACCACGCGACCCGGCACCACGCGGCCGGTGACCGCCCCCGTGTCCGGGTCGGTCACCGGCTGCGGCGGCTTCGTAGCCGCGACGAAGTCGATGACGAACGACGTCGACGTGTGCCACAGGGACGCGAAGTCCGCGGGGACGCCGCCCTCCAGCTCCGTCGGGACGTCGATCTGGAACTTCACCTCGTTGGCGGCCATGCGGCCACTGTGACCCACGGCGGGGCCCCGGCACCAGCGCCGCCCGGGTCTCGACCCGAGCACGGGACCCCACGGCACAGGTCCTTCGGTCGGCGCGGACCGCCACGAGGCGTCGTTCAGATGGCCGGTTCCGGTTCCGCCGGCAGCGACCAGTGTGCGGCGACCCAGTCCTGCAGGGTGGTCAGCGAGGCGTGCGCCGCGCGCAGCGCGCGGACGTCCGCGCGGAACCCGATCGTGTTGAACCAGTCGAACATCGCACCCACCTCCTCGCTGTGAGCGCGGACCTGCTCGACCGGCTGGGCGACGAAGCGCACCGAGCGACCGGCGGCGCGGGCGAAGACGTCGGCGATCTGCGGGCCGGTGAGCTCGTCACCGGCGATCTCGATGGCGCGGCCCAGGTGGTCGGACGGGGCGTCGAAGGCGTCGGCCGCCAGGGTCCCGATGTCGTCCGGGGTGATCATCTGCAGTCGGGTCCGAGGGTCGAGCGCCATGGTGAAGACGAGCTCTCCGTCGACCCATCGCGGGCCGAGGTGCTCGAAGTTGGTGATGAAGAACGTCGGTCGCAGGATCGTCGCGGGCAGCCCGAGAGCCTCGATGTGGCGTTCGACCTCGCCCTTGGTCGCGAAGTGCTGCACCCGGCCGGGGCGATCGGCGCCGTCGACGGAGCTGAAGACGAGGTGGGCGATCCCGGCGCAAGCAGCCGCCTGCGCGACCGCCTTGCCCTGACGCACCTCGCCGACGAACCCGTCCGGGCCGGTGAACGTCTGCACGCTGAACACGCCGTAGGCCCCGGCCAGGGCCGCGTCCAACGAGGCGTCGTCGTCCAGGTCCCCCCGCACCAGCATCGCCCCGGCCTCCTTCAGCGCGAGCGCCTGCGGCGTGTCCGGGTCGCGGACCAGGGCCCGCACCTCCCAGCCGCGGGAGAGCAGGGCGCGTGCGACGGCACCCCCTTGCCGCCCGGTCGCCCCGGTGACCACCACGACGCGGTTCTCGTGCATGACAGGCTCCTCAACAGCGCAGTCCGGGACTGCCCTCGATGGCCGTCCCCTGAGGCACCCAGCCTGCAACCTCAACTTATCTTCAGGTCCACTCGTCGTGATCGAGATCACGCCGACACGTCGCTGAGCGACGCCGGAGCGGGTGAACTCTCGGTGGTGGCGTCCGACCGGTTCCATCGGTTGACCGGGGCCTACGCAGGTTCGTCGCGCCATCGTCCATCGCTGTTCGGTTGCCGTGGGCTGCCGTACCGCCCAGCCTGGACCAGTACCCATTCTGCGCGGCAGTCGCCGCGCTTGCGCGTGCCTGGGCACAGGGGCCCGGGCACGTTCACGTGCCTCGGACAGGGTCGTTCGGGGCATCGGCACTCACGTGTGATGGGGAGTCACCATGAGATCGGTACGAAGGATGATCGCCGGCGTCGCAGCCGGCGGAACGCTCGCCGCGGCGGGCCTGCTCGCCACGGCCCTACCGGCGCAGGCGGACGAGATCGTGATCGAAGGTTCAGGGCTGTCCGTCGTGATCAGCGACGACGTGCTGGAGCCGGGCCAGACGTTCACCGTCGACGTGACCTACACGAACGACACCGGAGGACCTTTGCGCCTCGGCACCGCCTTCAGCGGCGACCCGACCGACCTGGCGTCGGAGTTCGCCTTCGTGTCGTGCACCGCCTCGGCCGGCGCGACCTGCTCGGGCGGGGCCTCCAACCCCGGAGGCGTGGGCTTCGACCTGGACTTCCCGACCCCCCTGGCGGCCGGTGCGGTGGTCACCGGGTCGTTCGTGTTCGTCGTGGACGACGACGCCCCGGGTGGCCACACGGACACGTTCAGCACCACGGTCCAGAGATGCCCCGCCAACGGGCCGTGCGAGTTCGTGAGCCCCGGCCAAGCGGTCCTCACGATCGCCGAGGCGGAGGCGGACGTCGCCGTGTCCCTCGACGCCACGGCGAGCCTGCTCTCCTCGCGCATCACCTATGACGTGGTGGCCGCCAACACGGGACCGGGCGACGTGGGGTCTGCGACGGTCGTCGTGGACCTGCCGACACAGGTGAGCTCGGTGTCGGGCCTCCCGGCCGGATGCACCTACGCCTCGGCCACGGACGAGGTGACGTGCGCGACCGGTGCGATCGCCGACGGCGACGAGTTCGCCGGATCGTTCAGCGCGACCCTCGGCCTGCTGTCGATCGGCCAGCTGCCGGCCACGGCGACCCGTACCGCGTCGACGCCCACGGATCCGAACCCGGGCAACGACACGGCCGCCGCCGACTGCAGCGTCCTGACCAGCCTGTTGGTCTCCTGCCCCTGACCCGCACGATGGTGCTCGCCCGAGGGCATGACGAAGGCCCCGGATCGTCGAGATCCGGGGCCTTCCGTGTCGGAGCCGCCTATCAGAATCGAACTGATGACCTATTCATTACGAGTGAATCGCTCTACCGACTGAGCTAAGGCGGCGTCGCTGTCGCCCGGCTGCAACCGGATCAACGAGCGCGCCCACAGTACCCGACGCGCCGCGCGCTCTCCAAACCGGTGGGCGGGAAGCGATCTCCCTTCCGCGCGACAGAGTGCGCTGACCTCCGCATACTCGTGCTCAGCAGCCCCGCAGCACCCGTACAGCACCCCTGCCGCACCGCGCGCGCCCGGCGCCGGTCGCCTGGCCGAACATCTGGAGGACGACCATGCACCCCACCCCCGCGCCGCAGACGGTCTCCGTGCCGACAGGCCGAGGCTGGTGGTGGAAGTCGCTGATCCTGGGCGTACTGCTGTGGGCGGTCACCGCGGCCGTCACGTTCAGCACGCAGAACTCCAACCTCATCCCGACGGTCATCCTGCTCGGCAGCTTCCTGGTGCCGTTCACCGTGGTGCTGTTCGTGGTCGAGAAGGCGCACGGGTCGATCGACATCATGCTGCTGCTGGCGGCGTTCTTCTTCGGCGGCATCTTCGGTGTGCTGGGCGCGTCGATCCTGGAGTCGCACCTGTCGCCGTCGTGGTGGATCTACGTGGGTGTCGGCGCGATCGAGGAGGCCGTGAAGATCGCCGTGTTCCTCGTGGTCGGCGCGCGGGTCGCCCAGAAGACCGGCCTCAAGGGCGCGTTCCTCGGCGCGGTGGTCGGCGCCGGGTTCGCGGCGTTCGAGTCGGCGGGCTACGCGTTCAACGCCAGCCTCACCCGCCTGGGCCAGATCGACCTGGACTCCCTGCTCCAGACGGAGGCCGTGCGCGGCCTGCTCACCCCGGTCGGGCACGTGCTGTGGACGGCCATCCTGGGCGCCGCGATCTTCGGCGCCGCCTCCGCGGCGGGGAAGTACCGGTTCACGGGGGGCGTGCTGCTCGCCTACCTGACCGTCGTCGGCCTGCACGCGCTGTGGGACTCGATGGGCTTCCTGTCCGCCTGGCTGGCGATCAAGGTCACCGGCGGCCTGCACTACGAGCTCGCCTACGGCCAGCTGCTGCCGGCGACGGCGGACAGCGCGTCGACGTGGTCCACCGTCTTCTACGTGGTGGGGCTGGTGGTCATCTCCGTGCTCGGCGTCCTCGCCCTGCGGCACTGGGCCCGCAGCCACCAGCCGGCGGCCGTGGAGCACGAGCTCGCCTGACGGCGGCGCCCGCGGGCGTCAGCAAGTCGTGCCGTCCTTCGGGACGTCGCCGTCCACGAGGTACGACTCGACGACGTCCGCCACGCACGGGCGCGACGGCGAGTACGCGGTGTGCCCCTCGCCCTCGTAGGTGACGAGGACGCCGGAGTCCAGCGTCTTCGCCAGGCCCTCCGCCCACGCGTACGGGGTGGCGGGGTCGTTGGTGGTGCCGATGACGACGATCGGCGCCGCGCCCTTCGCGTGGACGTCGAACTCCTTCTTCGCCAGCGGGGCCGGCCAGTCGGCGCACGTCGTGCCGCCGTAGGCGAAGAACTCGCCGACGGTGGGCGCCTTCTTCTCGATCTCCGCCGCCTCGGCACGCATCTCGCCGACGTCCGTGGTGCCGCGGTCGTCGAGGCAGCCGACGGCGCGGAACGCCTCGGAGGAGTTCGACGAGTAGGTGCCGTCCGCGTTCCGGTCGTTGTAGGCGTCGGCGAGGTAGAGCAGCGTGTCGCCCGTCCCGCTGGTGATCGCCTCCGTGAGCGCCTGCGTGAGGACGGGCCAGTTCGCCTGGTTGTACAGGGTCAGGGCGACGCCGTAGAACGCGAGCGTGCGGGTCACGGGGCGGTCGGCGTCGGAGGTGGGCAGCGGGCGCTCGTACGCCTGGTCGAAGAGGGCCTTGATCCGCTGCATGCCGTCGTCCACCGACCCGGGCAGGGGGCAGCCCTTGCCGGCCTGACAGTCGGCCACGTACGCGCGCAGGGCGTTCTCGAAGCCGACGGACTGCCCGGCGGAGATCTCGTCCGAGGAGAGCGTCGTGTCGATGGCGCCGTCCAGCACCAGGCGGCCGGCGCGCCCCGGGAACAGGCCCGCGTAGGTGGCGCCGAGCTGCGTGCCGTACGAGTACCCGAGGTAGTGCAGCTGGTCGTCGCCGAGGACGGCGCGGAGCATGTCCATGTCCCGGGCGGCGCTCTGCGTGTCGACCTGGCCGAGGACGTCACCGGTGTGCTCCGCGCACGCCTCGCCCCACGCGCGGGACTCCGCCTCCATGGCGGCCAGCCCGTCGTCGGTGCTCGGGTCGAAGTCCTTGGCCAGCGACTCGTCCTTGCGCGCGTCGTCGAAGCACGTCACGGGCGTCGAGTCCTGCACGCCCCGCGGGTCGAACCCGACGATGTCGAACGCGTCGCGCAGCTTCTTGCCGAACGTGGAGCCGTCGTTCTCGGCGTCGCTGCGCACGAAGTCGACCCCCGAGGCGCCCGGGCCACCGGGGTTGACCAGCAGCGAGCCCTGCGGGTCCTTGCCGTCGGCGGGGTTGCGCACCAACGCCAGCTCGATGCTGCCCGCGCCCGCGTCGTGCCAGGACAGCGGCGCCGCGGCCGTCGCGCACTGCAGCCCGTTCTTGCAGTCGGTCCACTCGAGCGCCTGCCCGTAGAACTTCTCGAACCCGTCCGGTGCCTGCGACGCCGCGGGGCCCGACGCCGAGCCCGCCGGCGCCTGTTCCTTGGCGGGCGCCGTGCACCCGGCGAGGAGCAGCACCCCCGCCACGAGAGCGGCGGACGCGCGCCGACCGGTCGTGCGGGGTGTGGTCGTGCGGCGGGCGGTCGGGCGGCGCTCGTCGAGGTTCACCCGCCCAACCTACCGTCGCCCCTCGCGTGGTCCGTGCAGGGGTCGGGTCACCCCTTCGGGGCCACCCAGGCGATCGGCCCCGTCTCCCCCTCGGCACCCCGCGGCGCCACCTCGACGGTGCCCCGGTCGCCCAGCCGGACGGTCAGCGGGTCGCCCGCGTCGGCGCCCTCCGGGAGCGCGACGGCGCTGGTCGTGGGCATGTAGTCCATCGTGCACGGCCCGTCGGGCAGCTTCTCGAACGTCACGACGGCCGTCCCGCCGGACGAGTCCCGCTCGCCCTCGGGCTGCGCCAGCAGCGGGCAGGTGCTCGACCCGTAGGTCACGACCAGCAGCACGCCGGGCGTGGGCGACCAGCCGGCGCCGGCCGGGCTGTCCATCGTGCCCTCGGCGCCCTCGGGCAGACCCCGCGCGTGCTCGCCCGGGGCCAGGGCCGCCGGGTCCTCCCCCTGCTCAGGAGACGACTCGGACGCCGACGGCGACGGCTCCGGGGACGACGGCGAGGCCGAGGTCGCCGCGCCGCCCGCGCCCTCGCCGGACGCGCACGCCGTGACGAGGAGGGCGAGCACCCCCGCGGCTCCGGCCAGCAGGAGGCCGCGGGCGGCGCGGCGCGCGAGGGTCGTCATCGGGCGACGGTCTCGCGGGCGTCCTCGAACCGCAACCGCTCCGGCGTCACGGCGGGCGCGGACTTGCGCAGGAAGTCCCGCCGCTTGGCCGCGAACCCGCGGCGGTCGTCGAACAGGTCGCGCGCCATCTCGGCGAGCTCCACCGTGCGGTAGTACGACAGCGGGCGGCGCGGCGCGCGCAGCTGGGCCGTGGCGGCCGCCTCGGCGTGCCCCTCCGGCGTCGCCAGGGCCGCGGCGCGGTCGGCGAGCCAGGCGGCGAACAGGCCGGGGTCGCGCGGCCCGACGGCGTCGACCAGCCCGACGCGCGCGGCCTCCGCGACCGACACGGGCAGCTTGGCGCCGAGCAGCCGGTCGGCGTCGACCTCGCCGAGCCGCGACGCCACGGTCCAGGTGTGCAGCTCGGAGCCGAAGATGCCCATGTCGTAGTACGGGTTGAGCACCACGCCGTCGCGGGCCAGCACGACGTCGGCGCACAGGCCGGCCATCACGCCGCCGGCGCCGGCGTTCGCGGTGAACGCGGCGACGGTGAGCTGGTCGGCGCGGGCGATCGCCTCGCACAGGTCGTCGATGGCCTGGATGTTGGCCCACGCCTCCGCGGCCGGGTCCTCGGCGGCCTCGATGGCGCCCAGGTGGATGCCGTTGGAGAACGCGTGCTCGGTGCCGCGCACCACCAGCACCCGCGTGTCCTCCGTGAGGGCCTTCTCGACCGCGGTGGTCAGGCGGCGGCACTGCTGCGTGTGCATGGCCCCGCTGTACGAGCGGATCGTCAGGTACCCGACGTCGCCGTCGCGCTCGTAGAGGGACTCGGCGAGCGCCTCGGGCGCCGGGTGGAACGGGACGCCGGCGACGTCGAGCACCCAGGCGGCGGGCAGCTTGGTGCCCCGCTTCCGGTCGAGCGTGGCGGCGTACCCGACCCACAGCGTGCCGTCGCCGGTCGCGAGGGCCACCGCGTCCTCGTCGCGGCCCACGACCGTGCCGGGCTCCGCGTCCGGGGAGATCGTCTCCGGGGTCGCGACCGCGTCGAACAGGCAGACCCGCGCGCCGCGCACGGTCGCGGGCGCGCCGGGCGCCCCGTCGGCGGCCGCGACCGTGCGCGCGAGCTCGGCGGCGGGGCGCGTCAGGTCGAGCTCGAACGCGGCGCGGCGCAGCAGGGGCAGCTCGCCCGTGCCGGGCACCTCGGGGTCGAGCTCGGCGGCGGGGACCGGCGGCTCGCCCGCGGCGACCTTCCGCAGCACCTCGTCGACGCACGCCATCGCGGCGTCCGCGACCAGCCCGTTGTAGAGCGCGCTCTTGGCGACCGGCGGCGACGGCATCGCGAAGGTCGACGTCGCCCACACGGGGCCGGCGTCCATCTCCTCCACCGTGGACAGGGCGGTCACGCCCCAGCGCTCGCGCCCCTCGAGGATCGCGTGGTCCAGCGAGGACGGCCCGCGGTCGCCGACCGGCCCGGGGTGGACGACGACGGTGGTCCAGCGCCGCCACACGTCCTCGGGCACGCGGTGCTTGAGGAACGGCGCCAGGATCAGGTCCGGGCCGATCTCCTCGACGCGCGCGACCAGGTCCTCCGGCGCGGAGAAGGCCGGCGCGAGCTCGACGCCGACGTCGTGCCCCCGGTCCGCCAGATGCCCCCACACGCGCTGCGTGAGCCCGTTGAACGCCGAGACGAGCAGCAGGATCCTCATGCCAACCCCCAGTCAGATCGCGGAGGCCACCATGGCCCCCGCCGCGGAACACCTCACAGCATCGGGGGGCGATCAGGCAACTATCGGCCTCGCGCCGAGGCGCCACCGACCGCCCCCGGAGCCGCTCGGGCGGCCTGGGATCAGCCCTGCGGGCGGAGCGCGACGGTCATCGCCTCGAGGGCGAGCAGCGGCGCCACGTTGCCCTCGAGGCGCTCCCGCGCGGTGCCGATCGCGTCCATCCGGCGGATGGTCTGCTCCGGCGTCGAGTCGGCGGCGAGCGCGCGGACGGTCGCGTCGTGCTCGGCGTTCACCAGGTCGACCGCGGCGCCGAGCTGCACCACGAGCACGTCGCGGTACAGGGACAGCAGGTCCACCATCGACCGGTCGAGGACGTCGCGCTGGCGCCGCGTGGCGCGCCGCTTCTGGTCGTCCTCGAGCTGCTTGAGCTGCGAGCGCAGGCGGGGCGGCAGCGTGTCGCCCTCGTGCACGCCGAGCGCGCGCAGCAGCTCCGCCTTCTCGACGGCGTCCCGCTCCGTCGTCGCCGCGACGGCCTCGGCCTTGGCGACGTCCACCAGCTCGCCCGCCGCGAGGACGGCGTCGCCCACCCCGCGGATGCGGCGCGCCACCTCGAGCACGG
Source organism: Isoptericola sp. NPDC057559 (assembly GCF_042801555.1). Classification (NCBI taxonomy): domain Bacteria; kingdom Bacillati; phylum Actinomycetota; class Actinomycetes; order Micrococcales; family Promicromonosporaceae; genus Isoptericola; species Isoptericola sp. NPDC057559. The sequence goes on along the minus strand of NZ_JBHVFQ010000002.1, from coordinate 414,152 downwards.
CGTCGCGGCGCCGGCGGGCGTCCCCGTCGCGCGCGAGCCGGCGCGCCAGCCCGACGTGCGACTGCGCGGCCCGCGCCGCCGTCAGCGCGACCGCCGGGTCGACGCCGTCGCGGCGCACCAGCAGGTCCGCCACGTCCTGGGCGGGCGGCACCCGCAGCACGACGCCCCGGCAGCGGGACCGGATGGTCGGCAGCACGTCCTGGGCGCTCGGGGCGCACAGCACCCAGACGGTGTGCGGCGGCGGCTCCTCGATGGCCTTGAGCAGCACGTTCGTGGTGCGCTCCGCCATGCGGTCCGCGTCCTCGACGACGATGACGCGGTAGCGGCCCGAGGACGGCGTGCGCGACGCCGTCATGATGAGGTCGCGCACCTCGTCGATGGTGATGACCACCTTGTCGGTGGCCACGACGGTGAGGTCCGGGTGCGTGCCGGCGAGCGTCGTCGTGCAGGCGTGGCAGCGGCCGCAGCCGCCGGTCTCGCCGTCGCTGCCCGTGCACTGGAGCGCCGCGGCGAAGGCGCGCGCCGCCACGGAACGGCCGGAGCCGGGCGGCCCGGTGAGCAGCCACGCGTGCGTCATCGCGGACGGGTCGGTGGCGGCGCGGCGCAGCAGGGCGACCGCGTCGGGCTGCCCGACGACGTCGTCCCACACGCTCATGCGCGTCCCTCCCCCGGCTCGGCCGCCTCGTCGGCCTCGGCGACCGCGTCGGAGACGGCCTCCTCGACCACCGGCGTGAGGTCGAGGCGTGCGGCGACGTCCACGCGCACCTGCGCCTGCACGTCGTCGAGCGGCGCGGCCGCGTCCACCACCACCCAGCGCTCGGGGTCGGCCGCCGCGCGGCGCAGGAACGTCTCGCGCGTGCGCCGGTGGAACTCGTCGCCGGCGCGCTCCAGGCGGTCCGGCGCCCCGGACAGGCGGGCGGCGCCGACGACCGGGTCGAGGTCGAGCAGCACGGTGACGTCGGGGAGCAGGTCGCGGGTGGCCCACAGCGACAGCGCCTCGATCTCCTCCTCGGAGAGCTCGCGGCCACCCGCCTGGTACGCCACCGACGAGTCGAGGTATCGGTCGGTCACGACCACCGCGCCGCGCTCCAGCGCCGGCCGCACGACCGTCGCGACGTGGTGGGCGCGGTCCGCCGCGTACAGCAGCGCCTCGCTGCGGGCGTCCATGTCGCCGCCGTGCAGGACGTGCCTGCGCAGCTCGAGGCCGAGCGCCGTGCCGCCCGGCTCGCGCGTCACGACGACCTCCCGGCCCGTCACCTCGTGCAGCCAGTCGCCCAGCAGCCGGACGTGCGTGGTCTTGCCGACGCCGTCGCCGCCCTCGAACGAGACGAAGTACCCGGGTGCGCTGCTCACGCAGACACGGTAGTCGGTGGCGGCGACAACGCGTCGCGCGGGCACCGCGTGACCCACTCCATCCCGGCCCGCCGCGCGACACGGCCGTCGGGGCGCGACGATGGGAGCGACACCGCCCGTCGTACCAGGAGGTCGCATGCCTGCCGAGTCGTCGTCCAGCCAGCCCGTCACCCTCCTCACGGAGGACGCCTGCTGGGACTTCCTGCGCACGCAGAGCCTCGGCCGGCTCGCCACGGCCGTCGGCGGCGAGGCGGAGATCTTCCCCGTGTCCTTCGCCGCGGCGGACGGCGTCGTGTACTTCCGCACCCACCCGGGGACGAAGCTCGTCGAGCTCACGGTGAACTCGCGGGTGGCGTTCGAGGCCGACGAGTGGGGCGAGAGCGTCGCGACGAGCGTCGTGGTGAAGGGCACGGCGCGGATCCTCGAGACCGACGCGGAGCTCGACGCCGCGCGCGCCACCGGCCTGGTCAGCTACCAGGACGACGGCAAGAACGTGTGGGTGAGCATCACGCCGACCGACGTCAGCGGCCGGCGCCTCACGCGCTGAGGCGGCTCACTCGCCCGGGTAGACGACCCCCACCTGGCGGCGCACCTCGTCGAGGGTGTCCATGACCTCCAGCGTGCCGTCCCACGACATGCGCGGGCTCTGGGTCTCCCCCGCCGTGACGCGGCGCGCGACCTCGGCGGCCTGGTACTGCTTGCCCTCGCCGCGGAACCCGTCGTAGGCCCAGGTGGCGCCGTCGTGCCGCTCGACCGTGAACGACGTCGGCGCGTAGAAGGTGCGCGCCACCTCGATGCGCCCCTCGGTCCCGGAGATCACAGCCGTGTTCGCGGTGCGCGACCACAGCGTAGTCGAGAGCGTGGCCTGCACGCCGTCCGGGTAGCCGAGCACCATGCCGACCTGCCCGTCCACGCCGGTCTCGGCGAGCGCCCCGACCGCCGTGACGGTCGTGGGGGCGCCCAGCAGGTCCTGGGCGAACGACACGGGGTAGACGCCGAGGTCCAGCAGCGCTCCGCCGGCCAGGCCGGGGGCGTAGAGGCGGTGCTCGGGCGTGAACGGGAAGTGCTGTCCGTGGTCGGCGATGACGCTCACGACGCGCCCGATCTCGCCGCGTGCGAGGACGCCCCGCAGCGCGGCCACGTGCGGAAGGAAGCGGGTCCACATCGCCTCCATGACGAAGACGCCGGCGTCGCGGGCGGCGTCGAGCACCTCCCGCGCCTGGGCGGCGTCCTGCGTGAACGCCTTCTCCACGAGCACGTGCTTGCCGGCGCGGACCGCGAGCAGCGCGTGCTCGTGGTGGTGGCTGTGCGGCGTCGCCACGTAGACGACGTCGACCTCCGGGTCGGACACGAGCGCCGCGTAGTCGCCGTGCGTCCGCGCGCCGGGCGCGTGCGCGGCGGCGAACGCCTCCGCCTTGGCCACGTCGCGCGACCCCACCGCGACGACCGACGACGCCGTGTGCTGCCGGACCCCGTCGGAGAACGACCCGGCGATGTTGCCGGCGCCCAGCACGCCCCAGCGCACGGCCGGCGCGGTGCGCGGGTCGGGCACCGTCCCCGCGAGGTCGTCGGGGGTGAGGCCGGGCGCGAACGAGGCGGGTGTGACGTCGGTCATGAGCGTCACCGTACCTGCCTCGCCGCGAGGTCGAGGCGAGAGCCCGAGATCGATGTTCCGGACCTCGAGCTCGAACCGCTCACCTCGACCTCGGCCCCGTCGCGGGCTGCGCGCCCTGCGAGGCGGCGACCACCCGGTCGGCGACGTCGCGCACCTGCTCCAGCTCGGGCAGGCTCAGCCCGCTGGCGGCGACGACGGCGGCGGGGACCTGCTCCGCCCGCGCCCGCAGCGCGCGGCCGGCGTCGGTGAGGTGCAGCTCGACGACGCGCGCGTCGCCGCTGGCCCGGCGCCGTTCGAGGAGGCCCTGCCGCTCCAGCCGCTTGAGCAGCGGCGAGAGGGTGCCCGGGTCGAGCAGCAGCCGGGCGGACAGCCCGGTGACGGTGGTGGGGGTGCCCGCTCGGTCGTCCTGCCACAGGCCCAGCATCACCAGGTACTGCGGGTGCGTGAGCCCCATCGGCTCGAGGATCGGCCGGTAGATCGACACCATCGCGCGCGCGGCCGCCGAGAGGGAGAAGCACACCTGGGCCTCGAGGCGCAGGGGGTCGGCGGGCAGGTCCATGCGCACAGCCTACGAGGCGTTTATAGTTGGTGCACCAACAGTTGGACCACCAAGTGATTTCTCGAGGAGTCTCATGGCACGGCGCGCACGTCGCGAGGACGACCGGACCTGGGGGATGAAGGTCACCGAGTTCTTCCTGCCCTTCTTCGGGCCGGCGTCGATCCGGAAGTCCCCACCGGTGCCCCCGACGGAGGAGGACATCGCCCGGGACACCCGGTTGCGGCAGACCCTCGAGCGCGTCACCCGGCCCGACGGGCACGTCTACCTCGTCGAGCGCGAGGACTGAGCGCGAGGACTGAGCGCCAGGAGTGCGCGCCGGCCCCGAGGGCCGCTCATGACGGAGGGGACCGTCCGTGACCGGACGGTCCCCTCTGTCGCGCCGCGGCCGCGCGCTACTTCTTGGCGGTCGACTTCTTCGCCGCGGGCTTCTTCGCCGCGGTCGACTTGGTGGCCGTCGTGCGACGCTTCTTGGCCGGGCCCGCGGCACGCTTCTCGGCCAGCAGCTCGATCGCCCGCTCGGGCGTGATGCTCTCCGGCGTGAGGTCCCGCGGCAGCGTCCGGTTCGTCTCGCCGTCGGTGACGTAGGCGCCGAACCGGCCGTCCTTGACGACGATCGGCTTGCCGCTGGTCGGGTCGTCGCCCAGCTCGCGCAGCGGCGGGGTCGCCGCACGGGCCCCGCGGCCCCGCTTGGGCTCGGCGTAGATCTTCAGCGCCTCGTCCAGCGTGATCGTGAAGAGCTGCTCCTCCGACGCGATGGTCCGCGAGTCCGTGCCCTTCTTGAGGTACGGCCCGTAGCGGCCGTTCTGCGCGGTGATCTCGTCGCCCGACTCCGGGTCGGTGCCCACCACACGCGGCAGCGACAGCAGCTTGAGCGCGTCGTCGAGGGTCACCGTCTCCAGGGACATGTCCTTGAACAGCGACGCCGTCCGGGGCTTCGGCTGCGCCGCCTTCGCGCGCTTCTGGGCCGCGGCCGACAGGCTCGGGTCGATCTCCGGCAGGTCCAGCACCTCGGTGACGAACGGCCCGTACCGGCCCGACTTGGCGATGATCGCGTTGCCCGACACCGGGTCGGTGCCGAGCTGCTTGCCGTCGTCGGCGCCCGCGGCCAGCAGCTCGCGCGCCATGGCGACCGTCAGCTCGTCGGGGGCCACGTCCTCCGGGATCGACGCGCGCGGCGGGCTCTGGCCCTCCTCGACCTCGGCGCCCAGGTCCTCGACGTACGGGCCGTACCGGCCGACGCGCACGCGGATGCCCTCGCCGATCTCGACGGAGTTGATCGCCACCGGGTCGATCTCGCCGAGGTTCTCCACCAGCTCGTGCAGGCCCCAGCCGGTGCTCTCGCCCGAGCCGTCGCCGAAGTAGAAGCGCGTCAGCCAGGCCACGCGGTCCCGGCTGCCCGACGCGATCTGGTCGAGGTCGGCCTCCATCTCGGCCGTGAAGTCGTAGTCCACCAGCCAGCGGAAGTGCTCCTCGAGCAGCTTCACGACGGCGAACGCGAGCCACGTCGGCACCAGCGCCTGGCCCTTGGTGCGCACGTAGCCGCGGTCCTGGACGGTCGAGATCGTCGCGGCGTACGTCGACGGCCGGCCGATGCCCAGCTCCTCGAGCGCCTTGATCAGCGACGCCTCGGTGAAGCGGGCGGGCGGCGTGGTCGAGTGCCCGTCCGCGGCGAGGTCGTCGCCGCGCAGCGCGTCGCCCTCGGCCATGCGGGGCAGGCGCGCGTCCTTGGCCGACGCGGCGCCCTGGTCGCCCTCGGCGACGTCCGTCCCCTCCTCGTACGCGGCGAGGAAGCCGCGGAACGTGATGACGGTGCCCGACGCCGAGAAGACCGCGTCGCGGCCCGCGAGCTCGCCCGCGGCGTCGGCCAGCGGCGCCGCGACGCGCACGGACGCCGTCGACCCCTTGGCGTCGGCCATCTGCGAGGCCACGGTGCGCTTCCAGATCAGCTCGTACAGCTTGAACTGGTCGCCGGAGATCTCGCGGGCCACCTGCGCGGGCGTGCGGAACGAGTCGCCCGCCGGGCGGATCGCCTCGTGCGCCTCCTGGGCGCCCTTGTTCTTGGGGGCGTACAGCCGCGGCGGGCCCGGCACGTACTCCGGGCCGTACAGCTCCGCCGCCTGCCGGCGCGCGGCGTCCGTCGCCTCCGCGGACAGCGACGGCGAGTCGGTCCGCATATAGGTGATGTAGCCGTTCTCGTACAGCCCCTGCGCGGTGCGCATCGTCTGCCGCGAGCTCATGCGCAGCTTGCGGCCCGCCTCCTGCTGCAGCGTCGAGGTGGTGAACGGTGCCGCCGGCTTGCGCGAGTACGGCTTGGTCTCCAGCGAGCGGACCGCGAACGCGGCGTCCGCGAGCCCGGCGACGACGGCGTTCGCCGACGCCTCGTCGAGCTGGACGACGCCGGTGCGGACCTTGAGCCGCCCGCGGTCGTCGAAGTCGCGGCCCGCGGCGACCCGGTCGGCCCCGAGGCCGGTGAGGCGGGCGCGGAACGCCTGCCCCGCGTCGTCGCCCCCGGTGGGCGCGAACTGCCCGGTGACGTCCCAGTAGTCGGCGGGGACGAACGCCATGCGCTCGCGCTCGCGCTCCACGACGAGGCGCGTGGCGACCGACTGCACCCGGCCCGCCGAGAGGCCCTGGCGCACCTTGCGCCACAGCACCGGCGAGACCTCGTAGCCGTACAGGCGGTCGAGGATGCGGCGGGTCTCCTGCGCGTCGACGAGGTCCTCGTCGAGCTCGCGGGTGTTCTCCAGCGCCCGCAGGATCGCCTCGCGGGTGATCTCGTGGAAGACCATCCGCTTGACCGGGACCTTGGGCTTGAGCTCCTGGATGAGGTGCCAGGCGATGGCCTCGCCCTCGCGGTCCTCATCGGTGGCGAGGTAGAGCTCGTCCGCCTCCTTGAGGGCCTTCTTCAGCTCGCGGACCTTCTGCTTCTTGTCCGCGTGGACCTCGTAGTAGGGGTCGAACCCGTTGTCGACGTCGACGGCGAACTTGCCGTACGGGCCCTTCTTCATCTCCGCGGGCAGGTCCCGCGGCTGGGGCAGGTCACGGATGTGCCCGACGCTCGCCTCGACCTCGAAGTCGTCGCCGAGGTAGCCCTGGATCTTGCGAGCCTTGGTGGGCGACTCGACGATCACGAGCTTGCGTGGCTGGGGCATCCGTTCCTGCTTTCCCTGGTGCTGCGGTGCTGGCGGCGATGCTGGGCGGCGGCCCGCCGACCGGTCATGTCACGGTACGACATCCGCTCGTCACTTCCCCGACACGGGCCGTCGGGCGGCACTCTACCGAGACGTGCGGCGAGGCTGCGCGGTGAGCTGGCGCAGCAGGAGGAGCGCGGCGAACGCCGCGGCGGTCACGGCGAGGGCGCCCAGGGCGCCCGCCGCGTAGGCGGTGAGGTCGGGCGAGAGGGGCACCGGGTCCCCGCTGCGCACGAGGCCGACGAGCGTCGCGCCGGAGATCAGGGCCCCGGCCAGCGACCCGAGCAGCAGCAGCCCCGCGACGACGTACGAACCCGGCGCCGAGTACGACTCTCCCCTGCGGCGCAGCTCGTCGGTGGACGACGCCGGCGTGAGGGCGCACACCAGCGCGCCCCACGCGAGCACGACGAGCACCGCGGCCACGACGTCGGACGGGCGGTGCCACTGGCCGACGAGCGTCGAGACGCCCGTCGCCCCCGTGTACGCCGCGCCCAGCAGGGCGACGACGGCACGCCACGCGCGCGGCGTGACGAGCAGCAGCGCGACGGACACCGACGCGGCGACCGTGGTGTGCCCGCTGGGCAGCGTGTTGGGCCCGGTCCAGCCGTCGAGCAGCTCGGGCCGGCCGAGGATCCCGTGCTTGAGCACCTGCGTGGTGATGTTGGCGCCCGCCACGAGGACGACGACCTGCAGCGCGAGCACCCACCGCTTGCGGAGCACGGCGACCAGCACCGCGACCCCGACGCCCGCGACGACGAACGCCACGGACACGACGTCGAGCACGGGCTCGGCCACCTGCCAGAGCCGGCCCTGGCCGTGGGTGGCGCCGAAGAACGCGAGCTCGTCCACCCGCTGCCCCGCCGCCGTGCCGACGAAGAACCGCCACACGAGCCAGACGCCGACCGCCGCGAGCAGCGCGACGACGGCGGCCACGACGCGCGGCGCCGTCCGCGTCCTCGGCTTGGGCCGCTCCCCGCGCCACGCGCCGACCCGGAGGATCGGCGCGCCGACTCCCGCCGTCCCCTGCGAGGGGGTCGGCGGCGTCTGGGGGCGCGTCGCGGTGAGCACGGGACCACGCTACCCACTGCGGTGTGTCGGAAACGTATGCGCGACGTGGGGAGCTCTCCCCGCTCCCGCGCAGGCCTGCACCGCCGGGCCTCCGCGTGAGCGCGTGATCGGTCGGGTTCCTACGGCGCGTGGTGCCTCAGGGTGATCGTGTTGGAGAAGACCGACCGGACGTTGGGGTCCCTGGGGATGTACTCGAGCTTGACGTAGGTCTTTCCCGAAACGGCGTCCGTGATCCCCAGGACGTGCCCGGGCACGCGGATCGTCCGTTTCCCGTCCGTGACCCGCCACGTCCAGTTGGACCAGCAGCCGATCCACCGGTCATCGAAGAGGTGCGAGTCACGCGACCAGACGCACAGTCTGCCCCGCTCCGGAAGCCCCGCGGTGCGGACGGTGACCGTCGCCCCGACCGAGCGGGTCGCGGACCAGTCGTTCGGGAACGAGGTGCGGTTCATGCGGAACGTGACCCGGGGCCGCGCCTGGGCGACCTTCTGAGTCCAGCCGCGCTGCGACCTCTCGAACATGGACGGCCCGACGTACTTGACCACCATGCGGTGCTTCCCCGCGGAGGCCCTCGTCGCCGGGACGTACAGGGACGCCCTCCCTCTCGCGAGCGTGGCGGAGCGCACCTTGTGATCGTTCCACCACAGCTCGACCCGGCCCGTCGGCGTCGCGTCGGGCGACGAAACCGTCACCGCCACCCGGCGCGCCCTGCCGTACGTCCATGTCTTCGCGGTCGACACGGCGACGGACGTGGCGCGAGGACGCACGACGATCGCAGCCGACCACAGCCTCGCGGCGAACTCCAGGGAGCCATCGAACCTGACGACCAGACGCGCCTGGCCCAGGCCGAGCCTGCTCGCGGGCAACCGGAAGGTCGCCCGTCCGTCGACAAGGACGGCCGACGTCAGGGCCTTCTCGCCGGTGCCGAGCGTGACGAACACCCGCCCCGCGGGCGTTCCCAGCGCGGAGGTGACGCGCACCGGCACGACGACGTCCGACCCGTAGCGGACCGAGGACGGCGCCGACGCCTTGAGCGTGACCGGCTTGCTCCTGGCCGACGCCCACCACGCCCAGCTCGACACGACGGAGCCCGCGACCGTCGTGTGCACGAACCGGAGGCGCCCGTGGACCTGCTCCGTCCCGTCGAGACCGAACGTGGCGACACCGTCCACCAGCGGCGCCGACCGCTCGACGCCCCCGCCGAAGTCGACGGCCACCATGCCCTCCCGCGGCTCGTCGGTGCCGTTGAGGTCGAAGCGGAGCTCGTGATCGTCGCCGTAATACCACGACGTCGCGCTCAGGACGGGGGTCGCGGGGTCGGCGACCTCGATCACGACCGATCCCGTCGACCGGACGGGGTACTGCCCGGTGGCCGGATCGACGGCCGAGGACGTGTCGATGTGCTGGACGACGACCGGTTGCTGGCCGGGCCGAATGCGGTCGCTCGGGATCGTGATCGTGGCCCGCCCGTCCGTCAGGGGGGCTCGCCAAAGGGTCGAGATCTGGCCGTCGTCCGACCAGGACACCTCCCCGACGCCCGGCGCGCCGTCCTGGGTCACGCTCACCTCGAGAGTGATGTCCTGCCCCACCCACCAGCGCTGCTCGGTGGGGGTGACGACGATCGTGTCCTCGCCCGCGTCGTCGGCCGCCGCGGGGACCACGAGCCCCGTCGAGACCAGGGCGAGCGTGAGCGCCGCCCCGACCGCCGCCATCCAACGCCGCACTCCAGCGCCCATGCGCCACCGCCCTCTCCGTCGAGACTGCGTGCAACATAGCGGCTGGTCAGAGCCGGGACCAGACCTCGCGGGCCACGTCGTCCCCTCGACCGCGCACACCGGTCTTCACCAACCCCTTGCATACCCCCCGGGGGTAGGTTACGTTCCCCGTCATACCCCGCCGAGGTATCTAGCCCAGCCCTTCAGGCACGGCCGCCACGGCCCGAGCCGGAAACGGAACCTCATGTCCACCACCGCACGCGGCGGGGCTCTCGCGCTCATCGCCGCCGCGCAGTTCATGGTCATCATGGACACCTCGATCATCGGGGTCGCCCTCCCCCGCATCCAGGACGACCTCGGGTTCTCCCAGGGCAACCTCTCCTGGGTCTTCAACGCGTACGTCGTGGCGTTCGGCGGCCTCCTGCTGCTCGGCGGTCGGCTGTCCGACCTGTTCGGCGCGCGGCGGCTCTTCACGCTCGGCTGGGTGGTGCTGCTCGCGGGCTCGGTCCTCGCGGGCGCGGCCGGGTCGGTCGCCGCCGAGCTCACCGGCCGCGCGGTCCAGGGCGTCGGCGCGGCGATGATCGCGCCCGCCGCGCTCACCCTCCTCATGACCGTCTTCGGGTCCAGCCCGCGCGAGCTCACCAGGGCGCTCGCCGTCTACGGCGCCGCGGCCCCCGCCGGTGGCACCGCCGGCGTCTTCCTCGGCGGCCTGATCACGCAGTACCTCAGCTGGCCGTGGGTGTTCTGGCTCAACGTGCCGGTGGCCCTCGCCGTCCTGCTGCTCACCCCGCGCCTGCTCCCCGCCGCCCGCACGGGCGCCTCCGGCTCCGTCGACCTGGTCGGCGCGCTCACCGTCACCGCAGGTCTCGGCGCCCTCGTCTACGGCGTCGTCCGCGCGCCGGAGGTCGGCTGGGCCGCCCCGCAGACCTGGCTGGTGCTGGGCGGGGCCGCGGTGCTCCTGGTCCTGTTCGTCGTGAGCCAGGCCGTGCGGCGCGAGCCCCTGGTGCCGCTGCGCATCTTCCGCACCCCGCGGCTCGGCGCGGCGAACCTCGCCCAGCTGCTGCTCGGCGCCGCGTGGATCCCGATGTGGTTCTTCCTCAACCTCTACCTGCAGCAGGTGCTCGGGTTCGACGCCTTCGCCTCGGGCGCCGCGCTCGTGCCCATGACGGCGCTGATCATGCTCGGCATGGTGGTGCTGGCGCCGCGCGTCATCGCCCGGTTCGGCACCACCGCCACCACCGTGACCGGCCTCGTCCTGCTGGCCGCCGGGCTCGGCTGGCTGGCGCTGGTGCGCCCCGACGGCAGCTACGTCGTCGACGTCCTGCCCGCGACGCTCGTCGCCGCCCTCGGCATGTCCCTGGCGTTCATCCCGTCGCTCGGCACCGCCATCTCCAGCGCGGCGCCGTCCGAGGGCGGGCTGGCCTCCGGCATCGTCAACACGAGCTACCAGGTGGGCTCGGCCCTCGGCCTCGCGGCGATGACGGCCGTCGGCGCCGCGGCCGGCGCGACCGCCCTCGGCGACGTCGTCGCCCTCACCGACGGGTTCTCCGCCGTGTTCGTCGGCGCGGCCGTGATCGCGCTGGTGGGCGCCGTGCTCAGCGCCGTCCTGCTCGGCCGGGACCCGCAGGCGCCCGCCGCCGGCGGGGCGGACGCCGCCGCCACGACGGTCGGGGCGGAGGCACGCTGAGCGCCGTCCCCTTCAAGCACGGGATCCGTGTCGCCACGAGGTCGTTCGGCGATACGGATCCCGTGCTCGAAGGGGTCAGCGGGCGAGCTCCGGCGGCAGGCCGACGCCCGAGCCCGCGGCGACGAGCCCGGCGTCGTGCAGGTGGCACGCGACGCGCCGCTCCTCGCCCGTGCGGGGCGGGCCCAGCACCGGCCGCACGTCCCGGCACACGTCCATCGCGTGCGGGCAGCGCGGCGCGAACGGGCAGCCCGCGCCGAGCCGCTGCAGGTCCGGCGGGGCGCCGGGGATGCCCGACAGCTCGCGGCGCGGGCCGTGCAGCGGCGGGAAGGAGCTCAGCAGCCCCGCGGAGTACGGGTGCCGCGGGCGGCGGTAGACCTCCTGCGCCGTGGCCTCCTCGACGATCTCCCCCGCGTACATGATCGCGATGCGGTCGGCGACCTCCACCAGCAGGGACACGTCGTGGGTGATGAGCACGACGGAGAACCCCAGCCGGTCGCGCAGCTCCATGATCTGCTCGAGGATCTGGCGCTGCATGACGACGTCGAGCGCCGTCGTCGGCTCGTCCATGAGCAGCACCTGCGGCTCCAGGGCGAGCGCCATCGCGATCATCACGCGCTGGCGCATGCCGCCCGACAGCTGGTGCGGGTACGCCCGGAGCCGGTCCGCGGAGATGCCGACCATCTCCAGCAGCTCCGCGGCGCGCGCGTCCAGGTCCCGCGCCGAGAGGCCGGGCCGGTGGGCGCGGATACCGTCGGTGAGCTGGCGCCCGATCCGGAACACCGGGTTGAGCGAGCTCATCGCGCCCTGGAACACGATGGCGACGTCGCGCCAGCGGGCGGCGCGCAGCTGCGCGTCGGTGAGGCCGAGCACGTCGCTGCGCCGCCCCTCACGGTCGGTGAGCCACACCTCGCCGCCCGTGACGAGGCCGGGCGGGGGCAGCAGCCGGGTCGCGGCGTAGGCGAGGGTCGACTTGCCGCAGCCCGACTCCCCCGCCAGCCCCAGCACCTCGCCGCGGTGCAGGGTGAGGTCGACGCCGCGCAGCACGTGCGTCGGGTCGTCGCCGAAGCCGTAGTCCACGCGCAGGTCGCGGATCTCCAGCACGGGCTCGCTCATCGTTCCTCCTCGGTGTGCGGTGCCTGGTGCAGTGCGGTGCGCTCGACGTCGCGCGCCCCGGCTCCCGTCGGCCTCACCACCGGGGTGAAGCCGACGCGCGGGCGGATGCCGCGGCGGCGCAGGGTGCGCGCGTGCATGCCGGTGCTGCGCAGGCGCGGGTTGACCAGCTCGTCGATGCCGAAGTTGATCAGGGTGAGCGCCATGCCCAGCAGGGCGATGCACAGGCCGGCGGGCACGAACCACCACCAGGCGCCGCGCTGCAGCGCCAGGTTGTTCTGCGCCCAGAACAGGATGGTGCCCCAGTTCCACTCGCTCACCGGCGTGATGCCGATGAACGCGAGCGTCACCTGGCTCAGCACGGCGAACGTCACCGTGCCGACGAAGCCCGCGGCGATGATCGCCGTGAGGTTGGGCAGCACCTCGGCCAGGACGATCCGCCAGGTGCGCTCGCCGGTGGCGCGCGCCGCCTCGACGAAGTCCCGCTTGCGCAGGGACAGGGTCTGGGCGCGCAGCACGCGCGCGCCCCACGCCCACCCCGTGACGCCGATGACGAGCGCCACCGTGATGCCGCCCGCGCTGGGCAGCTGGGCCGCGATGATGATGATCAGCGGCAGCTGCGGGATGACGAGGAAGACGTTCGACAGCGCGGACAGCCCCTCGTCGCCGATCCCGCCGACGAACCCGGCGGTGACCCCGACGAGCACGCCGAGCACGGTGGCCCCGAGCCCGGCGACCAGGCCCACGACCAGCACGCCCCGGGTCCCGACGATGATCTGCGACAGGATGTCCCGCCCGGTGTGGTCGGTGCCGAGCCAGTGCGCGCCGGACGGCGGCTGCAGCAGGGCGGTGCTCACCTGGTTCGGGTCGTAGGGCGCGATCCACGGCCCCACGACCGCGAGGATCCCGAAGAACACGAGGATCGCGATGCCGACCAGCGCCTTGGAGTTGCGCAGGAACAGCAGCCGCGGGCGCCGCCCGGGGCGCGCGACGCCGGGGCCGACGTCGTCCGCCCCGGTCGGGGCCGCGACCTCGATCGCGGTGGTTCCGGTGGCCATGTCAGCCCTCCTGCCGGGTGCGGGGGTCGAGCGCCGCGTACGCCAGGTCGGCCACGAGGTTGGCGACCAGCACGGACAGCGTGATGACGAGGAAGCAGCCCTGCATCAGCGGGTAGTCGTGGGTGGAGACGGCCTGGTAGAGCGTGTAGCCGATGCCCTGGTAGCTGAAGACCATCTCCATGACGAGCGTGCCGCCCACGACGAAGCCGAGGGCGAGGGCGAAGCTCGACACCTGCGGCAGGACGGCGTTGCGCGCGGCGTAGCCCACGACGACCGCCCGGGACGAGAGCCCCTTGGCGTGCGCGACGGTGACGAAGTCCTCGCTGGAGACGGTCACCATCATGTTGCGCATCCCGAGGATCCAGCCGGAGACCGACGACACGACGATCGTCAGGGCCGGCAGGGTGCCGTAGTAGATCACCGAGCCGACGAAGTCCCAGCTCAGCGACGGCACCATGCCGCGGTCGTAGCTGCCGTTGGACGGGAACCAGCCGAGGTTGACGGCGAACACGGCGATGGCGATGAGGCCCAGCCAGAAGTACGGCACCGCCGAGAAGAAGGTGGTGATCGGCAGCAGCGAGTCCGCCCAGGTGCCGCGCCGCCAGCCGATGCCGGTGCCCACGGCCGTGCCGAGGAGGAACGCGATGATCGTGGCGATGCCCACCAGGCCGACGGTCCACGGCAGCGCCTGCACGACGATCTCGGAGACCGGGGTCGGGAAGTGGGTGAAGCTCAGCCCCAGGTCGCCGTGCAGCAGCATCTGCCAGTAGTGCACGTACTGGTCCCACAGGGACATGTCCTGGTCGAGCCCGAACAGCACCCGCAGGGACTCCTCCGCGTTCGAGTCGATGCGGCCCTGCATGCGTCCCATGAGGGCGGTGACCGGGTCGCCCGGCAGCAGGCGCGGCACGAAGAAGTTGATGGTGATGGCGGCCCAGGCGGTGAACAGGTAGAAGAGCGCGCGGCGCAGCACGAACCTCATGCGTCCACCCCCGTCGACGTCAGTGCCGGGGCGTCGCCGCGGTCGGCGTACCCCCAGCAGGCGGCCTGCCGCGGCTCGCCCGCCGGCCCGCGGCCGACGTCGAGCAGGGGCGGCGCCTCGGTGCGGCACAGGTCGGTGGCGAACGGGCAGCGCGGGTGGAACCGGCAGCCGCTCGGCGGGGTCACGAGGCTGGGCGGCTCGCCGCGCGCGGCGCCGGCGGGCCGCTCGGTCAGGTCCTCCGGGTCGGGGGCGGACGCCAGGAGCAGCCGCGTGTACGGGTGCTTCGGGTCCTGCGTGACGGACTCGCTGTCCCCCGACTCCACGACCCGCCCGGCGTACATCACCAGCGTGGTGTCGGCGAAGTACCGCGCGGACGCGATGTCGTGGGTGATGTAGAGGATCGCCAGGTGCAGCCGGTCGCGCAGGTCGGCGAGCAGGTTGAGGATCCCGAGCCGGATGGACACGTCGAGCATCGAGATGGGCTCGTCGGCCAGCAGCACCTCGGGGTCCGCCGCGAGCGCCCGGGCGATGGCGATGCGCTGGCGCTGCCCGCCCGACAGCTCGTGCGGGTACTTGTCGACGTACCGCTCGGCGGGCGTGAGGTGCACGCGCTCGAGCAGCTCGGCGAGCGCCTGCTCCAGCTCGGGCCCCCGCAGCCGGCCGCGGTGGATCCGCAGGGCGCGCGTGAGCGTGTACCGCACGGGGTGCACGGGGTTCAGGGACGCGAAGGGGTCCTGGAAGATCATCTGGACCCGGTTGACGTAGCGCCGGAACGCGCGCCGGCCGCGGGCGCGCGCGTCGGCGCCGCCGAGCAGCAGGCGGCCGGCGGTGACGGGCTGCAGCTGGGCGAGCAGGCGCGCGACGGTCGACTTGCCGGAGCCGGACTCGCCGACGAGGGCGACGACGCGGCCGCGGTGCAGCGCGAGGTCCACGCCGTCGACGGCGTGCACGACGGCGCCGCGGCGGGTGCCGCCGCCCTTGACCGGGTAGTGCTTGGTGATCCCGACGGCCTCCAGCGCGGGCGCCCCGGGGTCGGGCTGGGGGGCCTCCCCCGGGGCGCCGGCGGGCGCCCCGGGGGAGGTGGTCTGGGCGGGCATCAGGACGCGGGCTCCAGGTTCATGACGATCTGCGCGGCCTGCACGCCGGTGGGCTGCGGCTGGTTGTACGGGTCGTCCTCGGACGGCCAGCCGGTGTAGTTCAGCGACGAGTACTGCGCGGTGGCCGGGCGCGACCAGATCGGGATGGCCGGCACCTGCTCGACGTAGACCTTCTGGATGGTCTCCAGCGCGGCGGCGCGGGCGGCGTCATCGGTGGCGGCGGCGTAGTCGGCGAACGCCTTCGTCGCGGCGTCGTCCTTGAACCGGCCGAAGTTCCACGTGGCCGGCTCGCCGAGCTTCTTGTACTGCGCGCCGTCGAACTGGTCGGCGTACATGTCCCACGGCGTCGCGCCGCCGTCGGTCCAGTGCAGGGAGGCCTGGAAGTCGCCCGGCGGGATGACGTCGGCGAACCAGCCGTCCTGGTTGACGGGCTTGACGGTGGCGTCGACGCCGAGCTTCGCGGCGGCGTTCTTGATGAGGTCGAGCGCGGTGAGGTAGTCGTTCCAGCCGGCCGGGTTGGTGAGCTCGAAGGTCACCTTCTCGCCGTCGGGGTCGACGAGCTTCTCGCCCTCCCACGTGTAGCCCGCGTCGGTGAGGACGGCCTTGGCGCCGTCCACGTCCACCGTGAGGTCCGTGTCCTTGTAGGTGTCGGAGAGGAACTCCTCGCCGGCGGGCAGCGGCAGGCCGGTGGCGTTCGTCAGCGGCGGGTTCACGCCGGAGGTGGCGACGTCCACCAGCTCCTGGCGGTCGACGACCATGTTGAGCGCCTTGCGGAACGCGACGTCGTCGAACGGCTTCTTCTCGTTGTTGAGGAAGAGCGCGTCGATGCCGAGGCCCGCGGCGGCGTACTGGTGGTAGTGCTCCGGGTCCTGGGCGATGTAGACGTTCTCGTAGTCGGCGATGAACGTCCAGCCCCACTGGGCCTCGCCGGTGGTGAGGGCCGTGGTGAGCGCGTTGTTGTCGTTGTACGACGAGTACCGGATCTCCGGCACCTTGGGCTGGCCGCCCCAGTAGTCGTCGCGCGCGACGACGGTCGCGGCCTGCGGCGTCCACGACTTCAGCGTGTAGGGGCCGGTGCCGACGGGCTCGGTGTTGGTGAACGTCGTCGGGTCGTCGACGTCCTTCCACAGGTGCTCGGGGACCATGAGCAGGTCGTACAGCTTGGACTGGTTGACGTACTGCGGGGCGGTGAACGACACGGTCACGGTGGACCCGTCGGTCTCGACCTTGTCGTACGGCAGCGCGGCGGCGTTGAGGCCGTCGTTGTCGATGCGCAGCTGGATCGAGAAGGCGACGTCCTTCGCGGTGAAGTCCTCGCCGTCGGACCAGGTCACGCCCGAGCGCGGCGTGATGACCGCCTGCGTGTAGTCCTCGTTCCACTCGATCTTGTCGGCCAGCCAGGGCTTCGGCTCCTCCGAGGGCTTGGCCTGGTTGCGCATCATGAGCGGCTCGTAGATGACGAACGCGTAGCCGAGCGAGAGCGCCGACGAGCCGGTGGCGAACGGCGACTGGTTCTCCGTCTGGACGCCGTTGGGCATGCCGACGGTGAGGGTCTCGGTGCCGACCCCGCCGGCCGAGGCGGAGGGGCTTCCGTCGCCGGTGCCGCCGCCGCCGCAGGCTGCGGCCAGCAGGGCGACGACCGCCGCGCCCGCGACCGCCGTGCTGAGCTTGCGGATTCTCACGGTGTGCCTCCTTGCACGTGCCCCGGCGAAGCGGGGCGGTTGGGAATGGGACAGCTGGGTGGGACGTCAGGGGGTGGTGGGGAGCGGCCCGGGCGGGACGTCGACCTCGACGTCCAGCCGCGGGTCGCGCACCGACCGGCTCACGACGAGCCGGTAGGTGCCGGGCGGGGTGGTCCAGCCGCCGGTAGCGGTGTCCCACGTCTGGAGGGCGCGCCGGGGCACGCGCACGTCGGCGGTGGCCCGCTCGCCGGGCGCCGCGTCGACGACGGCGAACCCGCCGAGCCAGCGCACGGGCCGCGCGGGGTCTGCCGCCGCCGTGCCCGCGGGCGGCACGACGTAGACCTGCACGACCTCGCGGCCCGCGCGGACGCCCGTGTTGCGGACGGTCACGCGCACGACGACCTCGCCGGTCCCGCGGTCGTCGTCGGCCGGGACCGGCACGGCGGACTCGTGCTCCCACGTGGTCCAGCCGAGGCCGTGCCCGAACGGGGCGGCCGGCGCGGGCGCGGGGCCGGCGTCGGACCGGCGCTCCCAGGCGCGGTAGCCGACGTCGAGGCGCTCGGCGTAGTCGACGACGCCGCCGACGGGGACGGCGTGCGGCACGGGCACGTCCTCGGCGCTCGCGGGCAGCGTCCACGGGAGGCGGCCGGACGGCTCGGTGGCGCCGGTGAGCACGTCGGCGAGCCCGGTGCCGGCCTCCTGGCCGGGCAGCCAGGCCCACAGCACCGCGGGGGCGTCGTCGTACCAGGGCAGCAGCACGGGGGCGCCGGCGTTGACGACCACCACGGTGCGCGGGTTGGCGGCGAGCACCCGGCGCACCAGCTCGTCCTGGGTGCCGGGCAGCGCCAGGTCGACGCGGTCGTAGCCCTCGGACTCGACCTCGGGCGTGGTGCCCACCACGACCACCGCGACGTCGGCCGCGCGGGCCGCCGTCGCGGCGGCGGCGAGCTCGTCCTCGGCGGACGGGCCGGGCAGCCGGTGCACCAGGGCGCCGCGCACGAAGCGGTCGTAGCCGACGGGGTGCACGACCTGCAGCTCCGCCTCGAGGAGCGCGCCGTCGGCGCCGCCCTCGACCGCGAGCGTCGCGGCGACGGGGTGGTTGTGCGCGGAGGCGAGGATGACGTCCTCCCGCGCCACGACGTCCGCGGCGGAGGCGAGGCGGCCGTCCACGCGCACGCGGTGCACGCCGACGGTGCCGACCCCGAGCTCGTGGGTGCCCGGCTCGTCCGTGCGCACGCGGGCGGTGAGGCGCAGGGTCGCGTCGTCGGGGCCGACGTCGGCGCACCAGCCGTCCCAGGCGGTGCGGGTCTCGGCCCGGCGCACCGTGCCGTCGGCGCCGAGCAGCTCGACCCGGACGCCGGGGGCGCCGGTCACGGGGTCGGTGCAGCGGGACAGGTCCAGCGCGGGCGGGTTGCGCAGCACCCGCGACCCGGCGACGACGTCCACGACGGAGCCCGCGGGGAGGGCGTCGCGCAGGGCGTCCGCGGGGTGGGTGAGGCGGTCGGGCACGACGAACGACGAGCCGCCACCCTGGAAGAACGGCTCCACCGCGTGCGCGCCGAGCAGCGCCACGCGCAGCGGCGCGCCGGCGGGCCCGTCGGCGAGCGGCACCAGGCCGGTGTCGTCCTTGAGCACGACGACCGAGCGCGCGACCAGCTCGCGCAGCAGCGGCACGGCGTCCACGGGGGCGTGGGCGGCGGGCGCGGCGTCGACGCCGGGCAGCGGGAGCCGGCCCACGCGGTGCGCGAGGCGCAGCAGCCGGCGCACCTTGTCGTCGAGGTCGGCGGCGTCGACGGCGCCGGAGCGCACGGCGTCGAGCAGCCCGTCGCCCCAGGGCCCGTCCGGGCCGGGCATCTGCAGGTCGAGGCCGCCGCGGACGGCGGGAGCCACGGACCGCGTGGCCACCCAGTCGCTCACGACGAGCCCGTCGAAGCCCCACTCCTCCTTGAGCACGCCGGTGAGCAGCGGCCGGTGCTCGAGCGCGGGCGCGGCCACCCGGCCGTCGTCCACGCCGCTGTAGGCGCCCATGACGCTCCAGGCGCCCGCCGCGACGAGCCGCTCGAACGGCGCGAGGTACAGCTCGCGCAGGGTGCGCTCGTCCACGCGGGCGAGGTAGCGGGTGCGGTCCGTCTCGGAGTCGTTGGCGACGTAGTGCTTGACGCACATGCCGACCCCGCGCTCCTGCGCCGCGGTGACGAGGGCGACGGCGACCTCGGCGGTGAGGTGCGGGTCCTCGGAGTAGCACTCGAAGTGGCGGCCGCCGACGGGCGTGCGCTGCAGGTTGACCTGCGGCGCCAGCACCATGTCCACGCCGTGGCGACGGGCCTCGGCGGCGAACAGGGCGCCCGCGCGGCGGGCCAGGTCGACGTCCCAGGTGGCCGCGAGCGCCGACGGGGCGGGGAGCATCGCGGACGTCCCGCGGCCTTCCGGGTCGCGGACCCCGACGGGCCCGTCGGACATCACGACCGGCTCGAGGCCCAGGCGCTCCACGGGGGCGGTGGCCCACAGGGACGCGCCGACGACGAGGGCGGTCTTCTCCTCGAGGTGCAGGCGGTCGACCAGCGCGTCGATCGCCCGCTCGACCCGCTCGTCGCCCGCGGGGGCGACGGCGCGCGCGGCGGCGTCGGTGCTGGTGGCTGCGGTCTGCGATGACACGCGGTGGTACTCCTTCGTCCCGGTCGGCGGCCTTCGTGGGCACCGACTGGCGTCAGTGAACCACAGTTACTGACAGGTAAGTAAGTAGACCAAGGTCACAGTATGGTGACGCCATGGCAGACGGCAGCTCCCCGCGACGGACCCGCCCCTCGAAGGCCGAGCGGCGCGAGGAGATCCTCGGCGCGGCGACGCGCGTGTTCGGCTCGAAGGGCTACCACGCGGGGTCGCTCGTCGACGTGGCCGAGCAGGTCGGCATCACGCACGCGGGCGTGCTGCACCACTTCGGCAGCAAGGACAAGCTGCTGTGGGCCGTGCTCGAGTACCGCGACCGGGTGGACGTCGAGCACCTCGAGGGCCAGCACATCCCCGGTGGGCTCGACCTGTTCCGCCACCTCATGACCACCGCGCGGATCAACGCCGACCGGCGCGGCATCGTGCAGGCCTACGCCGTGCTCACCGGCGAGTCCGTGACCGACGGGCACCCCGCCGCCGCCTGGGTCACCGAGCGCTTCGCGGTGCTGCGCGGCGAGATCACCCGGGCCCTCCTGCAGGTGGCGCAGGAGCGGGGCGCCGACCTCGACGAGGCCCGCGCACGGCGCGCCGCGAGCGCCGTCATCGGCGTCATGGACGGGCTCCAGGTGCAGTGGCTGCTCGCGCCCGACGCCGTCGACCTCGCCGAGGACACCGCCTTCGCGATCGAGGCCATCCTCGTGGCCGCGCTCGCCGCTCCGGACGCGCAGCGCGTCGTCGACTGACGCCCTGGGCACGCGCGGTGGGGGCCGGCCGCTCCCGGGTGCACACTGATCCTTCGTGCGCCTCACCCCGTGGCCGCGCCCCCACCGGGCGCACACCACCGCCGCCCCCACGTCCCCGGCGAGCCTGCGCCGCCGGCCGGCGCAGGTGGTCACGCTCGCGTTCCTCGCCACGATCGGCGCCGGGACGGCCCTGCTGAGCCTCCCGATCTCCGCGACGGGGCGCAACGCCGGGTTCGTCGAGGCCCTGTTCACCGCCACGTCCGCGACCTGCGTGACCGGGCTCGCCGTCGTGGACACCGAGCACTTCTGGACGCCGTTCGGCCAGGTCGTGATCCTGCTGCTCATCCAGGTGGGCGGGTTCGGCGTCATGACGCTCGCGTCCCTGCTCGGGCTGCTCCTCACGCGGCGCCTCGGCCTGAGCACCCGCCTGGTGGCCACGGAGACGACCCGCTCGGTCGGCATGGGCGACGTGCGGCGCGTGCTGCTGGGCGTGCTGCGCTTCACCGTGGTCAGCGAGCTCGCCGTGGCCGCGGTCCTCACGGTCCGGTTCGCCACCGGCTACGACGAGCCGCTGGGGCACGCCGCCTGGTCCGGGCTGTTCCACGCCGTCTCGGCGTTCAACAACGCCGGCTTCTCGGTCTACAGCCAGAACCTCGTGCCGTTCGTCGCCGACCCGTGGGTCTGCCTGCCGATCTGCGCGGCGATCATCGTGGGCGGCCTCGGCTTCCCCGTGCTGCTGGAGCTGTGGCGGCTGCACCGCACCCGCCGCGCCGCGGACGGCCCCTCCGACCTGCGGCGCCTGTCCCGCTGGAGCGTGCACACGCGGCTCACCCTGCTCATGACGGCGGTGCTGCTCGTCGTGGGCACCGGGTTCTTCCTCGCCGCCGAGTGGCGCAACCCCGGCACCTTCGGCCCCCTCGACCCGCCCGCCAAGGTGCTGGCCGCGTTCACCCAGGCGGTGATGCCGCGGACCGCGGGGTTCAACTCGGTGGACCTGTCGCAGGCGAACAACGGCACCTGGTTCTTCACCGACATGCTGATGTTCGTCGGCGCCGGCTCCGGCGGCACCGCCGGCGGCATCAAGGTCACCACCTTCGCCGTCCTGGCGGTCGCCATCTGGTCCGAGCTGCGCGGCGACCCCGACGCCACCCTCTTCGACCGGCGGCTCACGCCCGGCACCCAGCGGCAGGCGCTCACGGTGGCGCTCATCGGGGTGGCCGCGGTCGTCGTGCCCACGCTGGCGATCACCCTGTCCACCAGCGCCTTCACCCTCGACCAGGTGCTCTACGAGGTGGTCTCCGCGTTCAGCACCACCGGGCTGTCCACGGGCATCACGGGCGACATGCAGGCCTGGCACCAGCTGGTGCTGGTCGCCCTGATGTTCCTCGGGCGCCTCGGCCCGATCACGCTGGGCACCGGCCTCGCGATGCGCGACCGGCAGCGGCTGTACCGGCGGCCGGGGGCGGCCGTCCTCATCGGCTGACGACCACCTCCGCCGGCGGGTCGGGCCGGGGAGCTCCCCGCCGCGCAGGCTCCGGACGGACCACCGCCCGGGCACCCGATCGCGGGTCCCGGGCGGCGGCTGCCTCGGCGAGCGGGGTCAGCAGTTGGTGCCGGCGTACGTGCCGACGGACTGCGCGGCGTCCGTGAACTCCGAGCCGGTCATCGCGGTCATGGCGTCCTGGAGCTTCGTCATCGAGTCGGCGTCCGTCGGGTTCTTCGCCGCGGCGCCGATGCCGTCCGTCGCGGTGCGGAACGACGTGGTGAGGGTCGCCCAGTCGTCGGCGATCTCCGCCGGGGGCTCGCTGACGCCCTCGAGCGTGGTGGTGAGCTCCTCGAGCTTGTCGACCGTGGGCTGCAGGTCGGACGGGTCGACGTCGCTCATCGCGGACGAGGCGTCGGTGAGGGCCTCCACCGCCGAGCAGACGTCGTCGCCGCCGGCGGCGGCCTCCTCCTGGGGCGTCTCCTGCTCCTCGGCGGCGGTCGCGCCGCCGTCCGTGGAGCCGGTGTCCCCGTCACCCGAGCCGCTGCAGGCGGCCAGGCCGAGGGCGATGAGGGCGCTCGCGGCGATGGCCGAGGCACGGGTCATGGTCTGTCGGTTGCGCATGGCCACCATGGTGACGGACGGGGCCGGATCACGCGCCCCCGGTCCACGGGGAGAACTGCCCATGTGGCACAGCCCACGTCCCGCGAGCTCTCAGCGAGCGTCATCCGCGGGGCGCAGGAAGCCGTCGCGGACCAGCCCACGGACGGCGGGCAGCAGCTCGGCCCGCAGGTCGTCGGCGGGGACGTCGAGCAGCGCGCCGAGGGCCCCGACGATCTGTCCGACGGCGAGCTCGCCGTCGCACACCCCGACGAACGCCGCGAGCCCCGTCGAGGCGTGCACGCCCCGCCCGAGCCCGTCGCCCTGCCGCACCACGACCACGTTCGGGTCCGCCTGGCCCGGGGTGTGGAACCGCTCCTCGGTGACGTCGTCCGCCACCACCAGGTGGGCCCGGCCGAGCGCCTCGTCGTCGCGCGCGGCGAGCCAGTCGTGCGCCGCCAGCGAGGCGGCGACGTGCGCGCCCAGCGGCTGGTGCACCGAACCGGTGTGCTCCTCCAGACGGCGCAGCGTGGGTCGCGCGCCGTCCAGCGGGCGGCGCAGCGTGACGATGCCGAACCCGACGGCTTCGACGTCCCGGCCCGCGAAGTCGTCCAGCCACGCCCCGTACGCGGCCTCCCACGCGGCGGGCTCGCGCTCCGCCGTCGTGCCGCCGTCGCGGATCCACGTCTCGGCGTACTCGGCCGGGTCGAGCACCTCGCGCTGGATCACCCAGCCGTCGAGGCCCGACGCGTCGAGCCACTCGCCCACGCGCTCCTCCCACGGCTCGCCGCGGCGGTGCTCCCAGTTGCCGAGCAGCTGCGCCACGCCGCCGGGGGCGAGCACCTGCCCGACGTCGCGCACCAGGTCGCGCACCAGGTCGTCGCCCGACCGGCCGCCGTCGCGGTACTCGTAGTCGCCCAGCGCCTCGGCGACGGCGCGGCCGGCCGCGCCCGCGTGCGGCGTGATGACGAACGGCGGGTTCGAGACCACGAGGTCGAAGCGGTCGCCCGCCACCGGCTCCAGCATCGAGCCGTGCCGCAGCTCGAGCTCGGTGCCCGCCGACGGAGCGTCGGCGGCGAGGTCGCCAGCAAGGTCGCCGGCAAGGTCGCCGGCGAGGTTGAGCGTGAGGTTGAACCGTGCGAATCCGAGCGCGCGGCGCGACAGGTCCGTGCCCACCACCGCGCGGGCGTGGCGCGCGGCGTGCAGCGCCTGGATGCCGCAGCCGGTGCCGAGGTCGAGCACGCGGCCCACGGGGGTGCGCGCGGTGACCTGCGCGAGCGTCGTGGAGGCGCCGCCCGCGCCCAGGACGTGGTCCGTCGCGAGGCGGCCGCCGGTCGCGAGCTCCGCGAGGTCGCTCGACAGCCACCACGACGCCTCTCCCCCGGCGTCCACGGCCGCGTACGGGCGCAGGTCCACGACGGCGCGCACGGCGTCGCCGGGATCCTCGCCCGCGGCGGACACCAGACCGAGCCGGACCGCGCCCGACGCGCCGAGGCCCGGGAGCGCCCGGTCCAGCTCCGCGCGGGGGACGTCGTCGCCGAGCAGGAACAGCCGGGCGAGCGCCGCCCGCGGGTCGGACCCGGGGGCCACCCGCGCGAGCTCCCGGCGCGCCGGCACCGTCTGCTCGCGGTGCAGCGCCGCGGACGCGACGGCCCCCAGCGCCTCCTCGACGCCGTCCACCGTGTAGCCCGCCGCCGTGAGGTCGCCCCGCAGGACGTCGACCAGCGGGGCGGCGTCGGCGGCCGCGCCCGGCACCGGGGCCGAGGCGCCGGCGCTCATCGGCCCGTGCACGACGTCGAGAGGAACGTGGTGATGTCCTTCGCGGCCGCGGTCGCCTCCGCCGTGTCGTCCGCGGTGATCGCGCCCGCCATCGCCGAGCCGACCGCGTTCGCGTCGTCCTCGTCGACGTCCTCGAACGCCGTCACCGCGCTGCCCAGGTAGTCGGCCATGGTGCCCCACGCCGTCGCGACGTCCTCGGGCGGCTCCTGCTCCCCCATCGCCTTGCCGGCCGTGCGGAAGCTCTGCACCAGGGCGCGCGGGTGGTCCGGGCTGAGGTCCACGAGCGCGCGGTTGGTGGTGGACCACGCCTGCTGCAGCTCGGCGCACCTCTCCGCCTGCGCGGCCGCCGCGTCGTCCGCCGCGTCGTCCTTCGTGCTCGGGGAGGGACGCGACGACCCCGAGCGCGCGGCCTCCCCCTCGACGCCCATGCTCAGGTCGCTCGGGATCGACACCGCCGGCGCGGGCTCCGCCGCCGGCTCCGCGCCACCGTCCCCGCCCTGCCCGCACGCCGCGAGCGCGGCCCCCGTGACGAGCATCCCCGCGACGACGAACGGGAGCTGACGGGGCACGAGGCGGGCGCGGCGCATCCCCCTATCGTGAACCACCGCTCGCGCGCGCGGAAATCCCCCGCGGCGCGTGCCGGCCCGTCAGCCGGCGTCGTCGGCCGGCGCGGTCGTGCCGCAGCCGTCCTTGAGGAACGTCGTGACACGGTTCGAGGCCTGCGTCATCGCCGCCGTGTCCAGCTCCGCGATGGCCGACGCGACCGCCGCCGCGACGTCGCCCTCGTCCGCCGCCTCGACGGTGTCGGCGACCGTGCCGACGTAGTCCGTGACGGTCCGCCAGTCCTCCAGGACGTCGTCCGGGGGCCGCACCCCCGCGAGGGCGTCCCGCGCGCCGACGAACCCGTGCCGCAGCGAGGCCGGGTCGTCCACCGACATCCCCACCTGCAGGCTCGCGGACTGCGACCACGCCGCCTGCACCACCGCGCACTCGTCCGCCGGCCCGTCGGGCAGCGCGACGCCGTCCGGCTCCGTGGGGACGAGGCCCGTCGCGAACCCCGCGCCGAGCCCGGTCATCAGCGCCAGCGCCCCGGCCGCGACGAGCGACGACCGCCGGCGCCACGCCCCCGGCACCGGTCGTGCCAGGGCGCGCGGCACGAGTCGGGGCACGGCACGAGACGGCGTGCGCGACCGCCCGCGAGCTCGTGTCCTGCTGGCCCCCATGGTCGCGAAGGCTACCGCCACAGCCGGCGCGCACGGTACGTCGTCGCAGGTGGGAGGCGGCCGCTTGACCCGCGGCTGACGTTCGGCCAGATTACGCGCGTGACCTCTACCACGCCCGGCCTGTGGGTGCATCCTGAGAATGACCCGCGAGCGACGGGCGTCGACCCGGTCGGCGAGAAGGAGACCCTCTGGGAGTACCTCTGCCGGTACCGGATGACGCTGGTCATGAAGTGCGAGGGCCTCGACGCCGGCCAGCTGGCGCGCCGCTCCGTGCCGCCGTCGTCGCTGTCCCTGCTGGGGCTGGTGCGGCACCTCGCGAACGTCGAGCACCACTGGTTCCGCCGCGTGCTGCAGGGCAGCCCCGACCGCGGGCCGTTCGAGCTCCCCGGCTACCCCGACGTCGACTTCGACGGCGCCCTCCCCGACCCGGCGTGCGTGGACGAGGCCTGGGACGCGTGGCACCGCGCCGTCGAGGCCGCCGACGACTGGTTCGCCGGCGAGGACATGAGCCGCGAGGTCCCGTACGACGGCGGCTCCGTCGAGGCGCGCGACGTGCTGCTGCACGTGCTCGAGGAGTACGCCCGCCACATGGGCCACGTGGACCTGCTGCGCGAGTGCATCGACGGTCGCACCGGCCTCTGACCCGCCCGCCCGCGGGGCCGCGTAGCGTGCCCCTCATGCGGAGCTTCCTCAGCGGCGTCCTCGTCGCCCTGGCCGTCCTCGCGGCGGTGGTCACGGTGCCGGCCCGGTACGTCGAGGGCACGCTGCTGGACACCGACGCCTACGTGGCGGCGACCGCGCCGCTGGCGCACGAGATCACCACGCAGGACGCCGTCGCCGAGGCGCTGACGGACACCGTCGTCGGGCAGATCGACTCGGGCGTGCTGGCGGGGGCGCTGAAGCCCGTGGTCGGCGAGGTGGCGGACGCGTTCGTCCGCTCCGACTCCTTCCCGCCCGCCTGGGAGGCGGCCAGCCGGCAGGGGCACGCCTCGACCGTGGCCGTGCTGCGCGACGAGAGCGCCGTGGTCGACGCCGCCGACGGCGTGGTGACGCTGCCGCTCGACCCGTTCCTGGAGTCGGTCGGGCAGGCGCTGCGCGACCGCGGGCTGCCCGTCCCCGAGGGCTTCGCGTCGACCGGCGCGGACGTCGTCCTGTACGCGTCGCGGGACCTGGCCGCCGCGCAGTCGGCGGTCGCGCTCGTGGAACGCTGGGCGCCGTGGACCCTGCCGGTGACGGTGCTCCTCGCCGTCCTGGCCGTGCTCGCCGCCCGGCCGGGCCGGCGCGTGCGCACGGCGGCGGTCATGGGCGGCCTGGTCGCCGCGGCCATGCTGGTGCTCCTGGTGCTGCTGCCCGAGACGGTGCAGGCGGCGTTCGCCCGGCTCGACGTCGGCGCGTCGGGCCGGCAGGTGCTGGACGACACCGTCGACGCGCTCCTGGTGCCGCTGCGCACCCAGCTGTGGTGGGCGGTCGGCGTCGGCGCGGCGGTGGCCGTCGGGTCCGCGGTGGTCGGCGCGGTGCTGCGCCGCCGACCCGCGCCCGCGGCCTGAGCCCGGCGCCGGGAAATCCGGTTGCGGCCCGGGCGGGTCGGGCGGTCGGATGACCGCATGAGCGACGCCGCGCAGAGACAGTTCCCCGACATGTGGGTGGACCCCGAGGACGACCCCCGCGAGCAGTGGGCCGACCCGGTGGGCGAGCTGCAGACCCACTGGTTCTACCTCAAGGCCTACCGCAGCACCCTGGAGATGAAGTGCGAGGGGCTCGACGCCGACCAGCTCGCGCGCCGCTCGGTGCCGCCCTCCACCCTCTCCCTGCTCGGCCTGGTGCGACACCTGGCGAAGGTGGAGCACACCTGGTTCCGCCGGCGGCTGCAGGGTCAGCCCGACCTGGCGCCCCTGTACACCAGCCCCGACGCGCCCGACGCGGACTTCGACGGGGCCGTCGCCGACCCGGCCGTCGTCGAGGAGGCGTGGGCCACGTGGCGACGCGAGACGGCGGCCGCCGACGCCTGGCTCGCCACCCAGACCGACGCCGACATGGGCCGCACCGTGGAGCGCGAGGGCGAGCAGCTCTCGGTGCGGGACGTCCTCGAGCACCTGGTCGAGGAGTACGCCCGTCACGCCGGGCACGCCGACCTGCTGCGCGAGTGCATCGACGGCCGCACCGGCCAGTAGCACCGCCCGGCCGCACGACGACGGCGCGGGGCCCGGGAGCGACCCCGGGACCCGCGCCGTCGCTGTGTGGGAGGACTACGCCGCCGGGACGCTCGCCGCCTCGTCCGCCTGCTCGCGGTCGACGCGCGCGGCGCGCAGGCGGGACATGATCACGGCGCCGAAGGCGACGGCCGCGGCGGCCAGGGCGATGACGATGCGCAGCACCTGGTTCGCGTCCGTCGGCACGCTCATCATGACGACGGCGGGCGCGATGAGCACGGACACCAGGTTCATCACCTTGATGAGCGGGTTGATCGCGGGGCCGGCGGTGTCCTTGAAGGGGTCTCCGACGGTGTCGCCGATGACGGTGGCGGCGTGCGCCTCGGAGCCCTTGCCGCCGAACGCGCCGTCCTCGACGATCTTCTTGGCGTTGTCCCACGCGCCGCCGGAGTTGGCGAGGAACACGGCCATCAGCACGCCCGCGCCGATCGCGCCGGCGAGGAACCCGGCGAGCGGGCCGACGCCCAGGCCGAATCCGACGGCGATGGGCGCGAACGCGGCGAGCAGGCCGGGCGTCGCGAGCTCGCGCAGCGAGTCGCGGGTGCAGATGTCGACGACGCGGCCGTACTCGGGCCGCTCCTCGTACGTCATGATCCCGGGGTGCTCGCGGAACTGGCGGCGCACCTCGAAGACGATGGCGCCGGCGGCGCGGGTCACGGCGTCGATCGCGAGCCCGGAGAACAGGAACACGGTGGCGGCGCCGAGGATCACCCCCACCAGGGTGACCGGCGAGACGATCTCGAAGCTCAGCATCGCGGGCACCAGGCCGGCGCCCATCTCCTTCACGTCGGCGAGCGCGCCCGTCACGGCGTCCGCGTACGAGCCGAACAGCGCGGTGGCGGCGAGGACGGCCGTCGCGATCGCGATGCCCTTCGTGATGGCCTTGGTCGTGTTCCCGACGGCGTCGAGGTCGGTGAGGATCTGCGCGGCCTCCTCGTCGACGTCGCCCGACATCTCGGCGATGCCCTGCGCGTTGTCGCTCACGGGGCCGAAGGTGTCCATCGCGACGATGACGCCCACCGTGGTGAGCAGGCCGCAGCCCGCGAGGGCCACGAGGAAGAGGGAGAGCCAGATCGAGCCGCCGGCGAGGAGGAAGACTCCGCAGATCGCGGCGGCGATGACGCCCGCGGTGTACACGGCCGACTCGAAGCCGACCCCGATGCCCGACAGCACGACCGTGGCCGCGCCGGTGCGCGACGTCGCCGCGACGTGCAGCGTCGGCTTCGACGTCGTGCCCGTGAAGTAGCCCGTGATCCACAGGATGACGCCCGCGAGGACGACGCCGATCGCGACGGCCAGGGACGCGACCACGCGCGGGTCCGCGGTGACGTCGCCGATGTCGGCGGTGCCGGCGAGCTCCGAGAACGACGACGGCAGGTAGACGAACGCGGCGACGGCGGCCAGCAGGGCGCCGACGACGGCGGAGATGTAGAAGCCGCGGTTGATCGCGGCGAGCCCGTTCTCGCTGCCGCGGACTCGGGTGACGAGCACGCCGAGCAGCGCGACGAACGCGCCGATCGCGGTGACGATCAGGGGGAAGACGAGGCCCTGCTCGCCCATCACCGCCTTGCCGAGGATGAGGGCGGCGACGAGCGTCACCGCGTACGACTCGAAGAGGTCCGCGGCCATGCCCGCGCAGTCGCCCACGTTGTCGCCCACGTTGTCGGCGATGGTCGCGGCGTTGCGGGGGTCGTCCTCGGGGATGCCCTGCTCGACCTTGCCCACCAGGTCGGCGCCGACGTCGGCCGCCTTCGTGAAGATGCCGCCGCCGACGCGCATGAACATGGCGAGCAGCGCGGCGCCGAAACCGAAGCCCTCGAGGACCGCCGGAGCCTCGGTGCGGTAGACGAGGACCACGAGCGCGGCACCCAGCAGGCCCAGCCCCACGACGGACATGCCGACGACGCCGCCGGTGCGGAACGCGATCCGGGCCCCGTCGGCCCTCCCGTCCGGGCGCGTCGCGGCGGCCGCGACGCGCACGTTGGCGCGCACGGCGAGCCACATGCCGAGGTAGCCGATGGCGGCGGAGAACCCCGCGCCGACGAGGAACGCGATCGACCTCCCCACCCGGACCCCGCCGTCGCCCGGCAGGAGGAAGAGCAGCGCGAACACCACGACGGCGAACAGCGCGAGGGTGCGGAACTGGCGGTTCAGGTAGGCCGACGCGCCCTCCTGGACGGCCCGCCCGATCTCCTGCATGCCGGACGTCCCCTCGGGGGCGGCGAGCACCTGTCTGCGCAGGGCTGCCGCGCAGACCAGGGCGGCCAGACCGATCACCCCGATCACGGCGACGATGGTGATGCTGCTGGATCCGAACGTGAGCATCCGTCCTCCTTGACGTGCTTCCTCGACCCGACGGGGAGCGGCGGTGACCGCCCGTCGGTAAGGTCCCGCCGTCGCCGTTGACGGCGGGATGCGGGGAGTCTACCCACATGTGACGGCCGTCACGAACCGCCGTGACATCCTGACCCAACGGTTCGCGCCCCCCGACCGTCCGAGTGGGTGAGGACGGCACAAGGAGGGGCCATGAGCCGCTGGGAGGACGAGCTCGCGGAGCTCGCACGGGCACGAGGACGGGCCCTGGTGGGCTACGCGTACGTGCTGTGCGGGGACCAGCGGCTCGCGGAGGACCTGGTGCAGGACGCGCTGGTCAAGGTGTTCGCCCGGCTGCGCCGCGGCGCCGCCGACCGACCCGGGGTGCACGCGCTGGACGGGGGCGGGACCAGCGAGGCGTACGTGCGGCGCGCGATCCTCACCCTCTTCCTCGACGAGCACCGGCGGACGCGGCGCTGGACGTCGGCGCGCCACCTGGTGGCGACCGACGACCGTGTCCGCGGGGCGGCGTCGGGCGCGACGGCGCGGGCCGACGTCGCCGCGGCGCTCGGGCGGCTGACCCCCCGCGAGCGGGCGTGCGTCGTCCTGCGCTACTTCGAGGACCTCACCGTGCCGCAGGTGGCCGACACGCTCGGCCTGGCGCAGGGGACGGTCAAGCGCTACCTCTTCGACGCGACGGCGACCCTCCGCGACGTGCTGCGGGTGGACGCCGACGGCGCGGCCGCGCTCACGGGGACGACGGGGACGGGGGCCGGGCGATGACCACGAACCACGCACGGGACGACTGGGCGGACGGCCGCACCGACGAGGCGCTGCGCCGCGGGCTGGACACGCTGGCGGGCGCCGGGGCGCAGGCGTCGGCCCTGGACGCCGCGCTCGGGGACGTCCGCCGGCGCGTGCGGCGCCGCCGCACCGTCAAGCAGGCCGGGATCGGCGCGACCACGCTCGCCCTCGCCGGCGCGCTGGCGCTCGGCGGGGCGGCGCTGCTGCCCGACCCGCCCCGGCCGTTGCCGGGGCCGGCGACCACCCCGACGCCGACGCCGTCGGCCTCGCCCACGCCGTCCGACGGAGCCGCGCGGGACGCCCGGGGCACCGCCGGTGCCCGCGCCGTCGACACCATCCAGCCCGGGCACCAGCCGGGCTGGCTCGACGGGACGGACCTCTCGTGCGGCATGGCGGAGCGCGACGTCCCCGACAGCCCGGCCGGCTACCGGCTCGTCCTCGACGACCCCGACGACCCCCGGCTCGGCGGCGCGGTAGCGGACGGCGACGGCGCCACCATCACCCTGCCCGCACGGTTCACCCGCGACGCGGGCACCCCCGCGGGCACCGTGCTGCTCGGGCCCAGCCTGGTCTGGGCGCAGGACGGGCGCGTCGTCGACCTGGGGATCGACCGCACGGAGGAGCCGCTCACGCTGTCGACCGGGGAGACCTCGCGGGACGCCGAGGACTACGCGACCTCGACCTGCGACCCGGGCGGGATCGCCGAGGGCACCACGGCCTACCCGAACCGCCTGCCCGACGGCGACTACCACGTGCGGGCCTTCGCGGTGGTGTGGTCGCCGGAGCACGGGTCGACGGTCGTGACGTCGCCCAGGTGGCGGCGCGTCGTCCTCGACGACGACGGCGCGCGGCTCTCCTCGGCCGCGGACCGGGTGTCGGCGGAGGGCGAGTGCTCGGCGACCGGTCTGGACGTCCTGGACCCGGACCTGACGGACGTCCCGGAGCCGGCGCGCACCACCGTCGCCACGATGTTCACGGCGGCGCTGTCCTGCGACGACGAGACGCTCATCGCCCTCGCGGAGGCGTCGGGCCGGGTCGGCGAGAACTGGGACGGACGGTCGCCGCGCGAGCTCCTCGAGCTGCCCGCCGCCGAGCGCGACGAGGACGTCTACGCCGTCCTCGCGCGGCTGCTGTCGGAGACGAGGCCGTGCATCGGGGAGGTCTCGCACCTCGGGGGCCTCGAGGAGCTCTACGCCTGGCCCCGCATGGCCCAGCCCTGCGAGGCCGCGGCACCCGACTGGCAGGACGCGGTCGACGCCGGCGCCCTCACCGCCCAGGAGTCCGCGGACATGCAGGCGGCCGACGGCGGGCCCGCCTACGAGGGCTGGCGGCTCACGGTCGACGGCCAGGGCCGGTGGACGCAGCTCGTCGACGGCTACCTCGGGCCGCCGCGGGACTGACCGGTCCGGGGCGACGGCGGCCGGCGCGCGGCCAGGGGCCGCGTGGGAGGATGACGGTCATGCCCGACGTCGTCCCCGCAGCTGCCCGCGCCCACACCGAGGACCTCGGCGCATTCGTCGCCGCCTCGCCCTCGTCGTACCACGCCGCCGAGGAGGTGGCGCGCCGCGCGGAGGCGGCCGGGTACGTCCGGCTCGACGAGACCGCCGCCTGGGACGTGGCGCCCGGCGGCCGGTACGTCGTCGTCCGCGACGGCTCGGCGATCGCGTTCGCGCTGCCGCCGACGGCCGGCCCGACGACGCCGTTCACCATCCTCGGCACGCACACCGACTCCACGGGGTTCAAGCTCAAGCCGAAGCCCACGACCGGGCGCGACGGCTGGGTGCAGGCCGGCGTCGAGGTCTACGGCGGCCCGCTGCTGAACTCGTGGCTCGACCGCGAGGTGGAGCTCGCCGGCCGCCTCGTCACCGCCGACGGCGCCGAGCACCTGGTGCGCACCGGCCCGGTCGCGCGCATCCCGCAGCTCGCGATCCACCTGGACCGCTCCGCGAACGAGGGCCTGACCCTCGACAAGCAGCGCCACACGCAGCCCGTCGTGGGCCTCGGCGACGTGTCGCAGGCCGACGTGCTGGCCGAGCTCGCCGCGGCCGCGGGCGACGGCGTCGACGCCGCGGACGTGCTGGGCTACGACGTGGTGCTCGCCGAGACGCAGCCGGCGCGCGCCTTCGGCATCGGCGCCACCCTGTGGGCCTCGCCCCGCCTGGACAACCAGCTCTCCACGCACGCCGCGATCACCGCCCTGCTCGGCACCTCCCCGGAGGACCTGGCCGGGATCGGCGTGGTCGCCGCCTTCGACCACGAGGAGATCGGCTCGGGCTCGCGCTCCGGCGCGGCCGGCCCGTTCCTGGAGGACGTGCTGCGACGCGTGTGCGCCGGCCTCGGCGCGTCGGAGGACGAGCGGGCGCGCGCGTTCGCGGCCTCGCTGTGCGTGTCGTCCGACGTCGGGCACGCCGTGCACCCGAACTACCCCGAGCGGCACGACCCGGCCAACCACCCGCACGCCGGCGGCGGCCCGATCCTCAAGATCAACGCCAACCAGCGCTACGCGACGGACGCCCACGGGGCCGCCCGCTGGCAGGCCGCGTGCGCGGCGGCCGAGGTGCCGAGCCAGGAGTTCGTCTCCAACAACACCGTCCCCTGCGGCTCGACGACCGGACCGATCACGGCGACCCGCCTCGGCATCCGCGTGGTCGACGTGGGCGCCGCCATCCTGTCGATGCACTCGGCGCGCGAGCTCACCGCCGTCGTCGACCCGTGGTTCCTGTCGCGGGCCATGGGCGCCGTCCTCGCCGGCTGACCGTGCGCCGGGCGGCGGTCGGCCGCCCGGCGCGAGCGCCGTCAGCGGGCGCGCAGGATCGTCAGCACCCGTGACCTCGACGTGTCCCGGACCGTTGTGGATGTCCCGAGATAGACGGCGCGCACCGTGTGCTTGCCGGGCGCGACGCCCGCGGGAAGCGTCGCCCGCGCCCTGCCGACGTCGCCCGCGGTCAGACGGACCGTCGCCACAGTCCGCCCGTCGACCTGCACCGCCACGCGGCCGCGCACCGTGACGTCGGACGGAGACGCGACGGTGACGACGACCTTCGCGCGGGCCGGCCGACGCACCCGGTCGTCCACGAGCCGCACCGAGGCGGTCGCCACGGCCTTGCGCACCGTCACCGGCCGCTCCACGCGGCGGGAGGCCACGGTGGACGACCCCAGATACCGCACGGACAGGGTCCGCGACCCCACGGGGAGCGACTTCCCGCCGACGCGGACCGTGGCCCAGCCGTCCCTGAGCGTGGCCGAACCGACCTTCGACGAACCGCGGTACACCACCACGGGCCCGGTCGGCGTCACCCCCGACGCGGCGACGTGGACCCGCAGAGAGTGGCCCTGCCCGTACCGCCACGGCGTCCCGACGACGGACACCGAGGCCGTCGGCGTGGCCCTGCCGACCGTGACCGGCAGGGTGGTCGTGCCGGCCGCCACCGTCGACGACCCGAGGTACTTCACGGTGAGCTGGCTCGACCCCACCGGGATCGCGCGGCCACTGACGGACACGCTCGCCACGCCCCGGGACACCGTCGCCGACCCGACCTTCGAGGATCCCCGATAGACCTCGACCACGCCGGCGGTCGTGACGCCCGGCGCCGCGACCCGGACCGCGACCGTGTGCGCACGCCCATAGGTCCATGCACCGCCCGGCGCGGTCGCGGACACCTGGGGAGGGACGACGACGGCGAGCCGCCCGGTCCATGTCTTGCGGTCGAAGTACGGTGGCGCGCCACGGTCGGTGGGGTCGAACCGCACCTCCAGGGCGTGGCTGCCCGGCGACAGCGGGGAGGTCGGCACGACGACGCGCACCGGCCCGTCGCCCGTCGCCCACCCGTCGTCCACGACGCTGCCGTCGACCAGGACGGTGTAGGCACCATCGAGGGGGCCGCCCCGTGACGAGGCGGCCCAGACGACCAGCTCGAGCTCCGTACCCCGGACGACACGCCAGTCGGGGTCCGACGGCGTGACGACGAGGTTCACCGGGATGCCCCGGACCGTCGCCCGCGCACGCAGGCTCGTCGCGGCCGTCGGGTTCTCCTCCCTGGGTTCCCAGGACACCACGTAGTCGTAGTCGCCGGGCGGCAGCGGCGCCGTGTCGATGTCGACGACGGCCTCCCGCACGCCGTCGAGCTCCGCCACGCCCAGCACGACGTCGTCGTCCGTGTACCCGAGCTCGGCGTCGTCCTGCCCGACGATCGCCCGGAGCACGAGCCCTCCCACCGGGACCGTGTCGTCCTCGACCCCCAGCCGCACCGTGAGAGCGGTCCGGTCACCGCGGCGCCACTCGGCGGGCCCGTCGACCTCGAGGGTGGTGACGGCCTTGGGCAGCACCTCGACGTCGACCTCCGCCCAGGACGCCCTCGTGACCGGGCTGACGTACGCCACCAGCAACCGTCGAGGTCCCGGCAAGGTCTGCACCGAGGGGTCGAACGTCGGGAAGTCGACGTGCGCGGCCCCGCCGGAGATCGCCGTCGTGCACGTCGGTTCGGCCCACCCTTCGACCTCCTTGACGCAGAGCCGCCCGTCCGGCGCAGGCTCTCCGCCGAGCGTGACGTGGACGTCGATTCCGATGTCGCTCCCGTGCCGGACGGCGGCTGGTGCCTCTGCGGTGACGTCGGCGGCGGAGAGCGGCCCACGCCAGATGCCATAAGTGCGCCCGTCAGCCTGCTCGGCCACGGCGGCAAATCCCAGGTTCCCTCCCGGGAGGCCCGGGAGCGCGAGCTGTGCGCCCCACTGGAGCACCGTCCCGTCGTCGAGCACGACGACGGCGGTCTCGTCACCGGCGGAGAGCCCGACGACCGTCCGGTCGCCGTGCGGCTGCAGGGGGTCGCCCAGGCCGTCACCGAGGCTGACGACGCGGCCCCGCGCCGTGACGGCGAGCGCGTACCGGCCTCCCGCGTCCGTGCCGACGAACTCGTCCCCCGCCTCCGGGACGATCACCCGGGCGGCGGACTCGCCGTCGTAGCCACAGGTCACGACCGCCCCGTCCGAACGGAGCGCCGACCATGCCGACCCTCGCGCGCTGACCGTCGCGTACGCCGTGCCAGGTTCGGGCTGCCAGGCCGGCGCGCACGCGAGGAGGTCGCCGTGCTCGGGCTTGGCGAAGCCGACGAGGCGACCGTCTCCGCGAACCGCGTACTGCACGTCGTCGCCTGCGGTCACGCCGACGAACCCCGAACCGTCCGGGTCGGCGGGCAGGATCTGGTCCCACTCCCAATAGTTCGACACGAGCGCGCCGGTGCTCGTCACACCGAATGCGCCGCCACGGCGGTTGGCCGCGACCTGCACCAAAGTCGCCTCCTGAGGAACACCGTGCAAGAGGTTGGTCGCCCACGAGGAGCTGCTGTCGAGCTGCGCGACCGTCCCGCTCGCGCGCACAGTCCCGACGTGACCGTACGAGCCGAAGAGGGCGACGTCGTCGTCGCCCTCCGGGGCCTCCGGCATGAACTCCGGGTACGCCGCCGGCTCGGTCGACATCGCGTACGACGGGCCGACGGGGTCGAAGGGGCCGAGCTGGGCGACGCTTCCTCCGCGAGCCACCGGAACCCCGTCGGGGACGAAGCCGGACACCGCCGGTTCGGCATCCGCACCCGCGGCGAGTTTCGGCGTGGCGGTGGCTCCGGGCGCCAGGGTGAGGACGAGCGCGGTCGACACGAGGCCGATGACAAGAGCCCGGGAGCGCCGGCCGTGGAACGGGTGGAGGGACGTGCGCATCGACTCTTGGCTCCTCGGTCATCCGCCAGGACGATCGGAAGATACCGGGCACAGCCGACTCACAGCAATGGTCCCGGGGGCACCCACCGGACCTTCGCCTCGCCCCCCGCGCCAGCGCCGCGCACGACCGGGGCCGCAGGCTCCGCGGTCGGGCTCAGCGGAGGCCGAGCTTGCGCGTGCAGGCGGGCCACTGGCCCCAGCCCGCGCGGTCCTGCAGGATCTGCGCGCGCTTGGTCTGCTCGGCGCGGCCGTGGCGGTGCGGCAGGCCCTTGCCGCCGACGGCGCGCCAGGTGCGGCCCGTGAACTGGTAGAGGCCGTAGTACCCGTTGCCGGTGTTGGCGCGCGGGTTGCCGCCCGACTCGCAGCGGCCGAGCTGGCCCCACACGTTGCGCGTCGTGAGACGGGTGGCGGCGACCCAGCCCGTGCGGCCACCGGGCACGCGCACCTTGACGCGGTTGACGTCGCGGCCGGTGGTGCGGGCCAGGAGCTTCACGGTGGTGCCGAGGCGCACGTGCCTGACCACCTTCGAGCGGCCGCTCATGTCCTTGCGGACGGCGACCAGCTTCTTGGTGTAGCGGGTGCCGGCCACGTCCCGGAGCGGCACCGACGTGAGCGCGGACTTCGCCGCCCAGCCGACGCGCCCCGAGGGGGTGCGGACCTTGAGGCGGTACCGGCCACGCTCGAGGACGCGCACCTTGGTGCCGTCGTCGGGCCGGGCGACCGTGCGGGACCTGCTCGACGGCGTCGTCGTCAACCGCGCCCGGTCCGCCTTGACCCAGCGGGCGCCGAGCCCGCTGGTCGTGGCGGCGGCGGTCGTGGTGGTGGCGGTCGCGGGAGCGGCCGCGGCGGGCACCACGAGGGCGGAGGTGACGAGCGCGCCGGCGACTGCGGCCACGACGGAGCGTCGCGAGGTGGATCGAGGCATGCGTACCAGGGAACGGTGTCACGATCGGATAACAAAGCCGGTCCGGGAATGGTCACACCCTCTTCACCGGATGCCGATGCCATTCCCGATCAAACGTTGAGGTGCCGCGCCTTCCGCGCGAATTCGTCTTTGGCGGACATGCCCGACCCGGCCCCTCCCCGGCCCCGGACCCCCGGCCCTCCGGGCCCTGCCCGCGCGGTGCGAGACTGTCGCCCGTGCCCGCCGACCCCACCCCCGCGTCCGAGCAGCACCCGCTGCTCGACGTGCTCACCGCGCGCGGCGCGCGGGCGGACCGGCTGACGCACGTGCGCACCTTCCCGGCCCGGGAGGGTGTCACCGCCGACTGGCCCACCTGGGCCGACCCGGGCGTGGTCGACGGCTACCGTGCACTCGGCGTCGCGCGGCCGTGGGCGCACCAGGTCGAGGCCGCCGACGCCGCCTGGGCCGGGCGGCACGTCGCGCTCGCCACGTCGACCGGGTCCGGCAAGTCCCTCGCGTTCTGGCTGCCCGCCCTCACGGCGGTGCGCGGACCCGCCCCCGCCACCGTGCTGTACCTCTCCCCCACCAAGGCGCTCGCCGCCGACCAGCTCGTCGGCCTCGAGCGCCTCGTCAGGGCGATGCCCGACGGCGCCCCGCGCCCCCGTGTCGCGACGTGCGACGGCGACACCCCCACCGACGAGCGTCGCTGGGTGACCGAGCACGCCGACGTCGTGCTCACCAATCCCGACTTCCTGCACTTCTCGATGCTGCCCGGCCACCGCCGCTGGGCCCGGCTGCTGCGGGGGCTGCGCTACGTCGTCGTCGACGAGGGGCACGCGTACCGCGGCGTCTTCGGCGCGCACGTGTCGCTCGTGCTGCGGCGGCTCGCCCGCCTCGCCGCCCACTACCGCCCCTCGGACCGGCTGGCCCCGGCGGGCACCACGGCCTCCGCGGGCCCGGTGTTCGTCGTCGCGAGCGCCACGACGGCCGAGCCGGCGGTGAGCACCGCGCGGCTGGCCGGCGTCCCGCTCGACGACGTCGTGGCCGTCACGGCCGACTCCTCGCCCGCGGGACGTCGCACGTTCGCGCTGTGGCAGCCGCCGGAGGTGGCCGGCTTCGAGCGCTCCCGTGCCTCGGGCGAGGCGCCCACGCACGAGGACGACCCGTGGGCCCTGCCCGACCCGCTGGACCCGACGCACACCGAGCAGGAGGCCGACGCCGTCCTCACGCCGCGGGGTGCCGCCGCGCACCCGCGCCGGTCGGCGACGGCGGAGACCGCGGACCTGCTCGCCGACCTCACCGCCTCCGGCGCCCGCACGCTCGCCTTCACCCGGTCCCGGCGCGGGGCCGAGTCGGTGGCGCAGCAGGCCCGCGACCACCTGCGGCCGGTCGCGACCGACCTCGGCGCGCGCGTGGCCAGCTACCGCGGCGGGTACCTGCCCGAGGAGCGGCGAGCCCTCGAGGAGGCCCTGCGCACGGGCGAGCTGCGCGGGCTGGCCACCACCAACGCGCTCGAGCTCGGCGTCGACATCTCGGGGCTCGACGCCGTGCTGGTGGCCGGCTGGCCCGGGACCCGCGTCTCGCTGTGGCAGCAGGCGGGGCGCGCCGGGCGTGCCGGGGCCGAGGGGCTGGTCGCGTTCGTCGCGCGCGAGGACCCGCTGGACACCTACCTCGTGACGCACCCCGAGGCCGTGTTCGACGCCGCCCTCGAGGCCACCGTGTTCGACCCGTCGAACCCGCACGTGCTCGCCCCGCAGCTGTGCGCCGCCGCCCAGGAGGTGCCGCTGCGCGCCGAGGACCTCTCCGCGTTCGGCGACCCCGACGCGGTGCGCGAGGTGCTCGACGTGCTGGTCGCGCGCGGCGCCCTGCGCCGCCGCCCGTCCGGCTGGTACTGGACGCACGCGCAGCCCGCGTCGGGGATGGCGGACCTGCGCGGCTCCGGCGGGCGGCCCGTCCGCGTCGTGGAGGCGACCACCGGGCGGCTGCTCGGCACCGTGGATGCCGGGTCGGCGGACGGGCAGGTGCACGACGGCGCGGTGTACGTGCACCAGGGCGCGACGTTCGTCGTGGACCACCTGGACCTGGAGGACCACGTGGCGCTCGTGGTGCGCAAGGACGTGGAGCACGGCACGTGGTCGCGCGAGGTCATGGAGATCGCGATCGACGACGAGGGTCACCGGCCGGTCGAGGGCCGCGACTGGGGTCCCGTGCGCTGGGGCCTCGGCCCCGTGGAGGTGACGAGCCAGGTGGTGAGCTTCCAGCGCCGCCGCCTGCCCGACATGCAGGTGCTCGGCACCGAGCCGCTCGACCTGCCGTCCCGGACGCTGGCCACCACCGCCGTCTGGTGGTCGGTGCCCGAGTTCGTGCTGCGCGCGGCGGGCGTCTCCCCCGACGAGGCGCCGGGTGCGCTCCACGCCGCGGAGCACGCGTCGATCGGGCTGCTGCCGCTGCTCGCCACCTGCGACCGGTGGGACCTGGGCGGCGTGTCCACCGAGCTGCACCCCGACACGGGCGAGGCCACGGTGTTCGTGTACGACGCGTACCCGGGCGGGGCCGGCTTCGCCGAGCGGGGCTACGCGCTCGGCGCCCGCTGGCTGGCGGCCACGCGTGACGCGATCGTCGCCTGCTCGTGCGCCGACGGCTGCCCCGCCTGCGTCCAGTCGCCCAAGTGCGGCAGCGACAACGCCCCCCTCGACAAGGCCGCCGCCGTGCGCCTGCTCGACGCCGTCCTGTCGCACGCCCCGGAGGCCGCCACCGCCTGACCGTCGGTGACCGGGCGACGACGAGGTGCGCGGGCCCGAGGCCGGAGGCGACAAAGAGGGGACCGGCGGTTTGTGCGCCACCACGCTCGCGCCCGGGCCGGCGGAACCTACCATCGTGAGGTGACTACTCAGATCGACCTCGCCGAACGCCGCAGTTCCCGCGAGGAGACGCGCGTGGACCCCGCCAACGCCCGTTCGTGGCTGTTGCTGTCGGCCCTGCGCGACGACATGTTCGACTCCGCCCAGCTCTCCCGGGCGGACCAGGTCATCCTCGACTGCGAGGACGCCGTCGACGACAGCCGCAAGGACGAGGCGCGTCAGAAGGTGCTCGACTGGTTCGCCGGCGGCGGACGCGCGTGGGTGCGCATCAACGAGCGCGGCTCGGGCGCCTGGGCAGACGACGTGCGCCTCCTGCGCGACGCGTCCGGCCTGTCCGGCGTGATGCTCGCCAAGACCGAGTCCCCGGACCAGGTGATCGACACCGTGCAGCGCCTCGGCGGGAACGTGCCCGTCATCCCGCTGGTGGAGTCCGCGCTCGGCATCGAGGACTCCGTGAGCATCGCGCGCGCGCCCGGCGCCTTCCGCCTGGCCTTCGGGTCCGGCGACTACCGTCGCGACACGGGCACCGCCAACGAGTCGCTCGCGATGGCGTACCCGCGCTCGCGCCTCGTCACCGCCAGCCGCATCGGCGGGCTGCCCGGCCCGATCGACGGCCCGACCGTCGGCACCAGCCACGCCCTGCTGCGCGAGCAGTCCGCCGACGGCGTGGCGCTCGGCCTGACCGGCAAGCTCTGCCTGGACCTCGAGACCCCGGCCGTCATCAACGAGTCGTTCAGCCCGTCGTCCGCGGACGTCGCCTGGGCGATCGACTTCCTGGCCGACTTCGAGGCGTCCGGGTCCGTGATCCGCGACGGCTCGGACAAGCCGCGCCTGGCCCGCGCCCGCAAGATCAGCGAGCGCGCCGCGCTGTTCAACGTCAACCCCTCCTGACGTCCCGCGGGCCGCTCCCGCCGCTCCATCCGGACGCGCCGACCCCGCCGCGCCTGCCCGGACCACCACGGTCCGCGCAGGCGCGACGGACCCGCCCGTGCCGACCGGAGGCCGCGGGCCGGCCCGCGCACCCGCGACCGCGTGGCCGAGGGCGCGGGACCACGGCCCCGCCGCCGGCCCGAGCGGAGCCCGCACGACCCGCACGCCGAGCGTGCCGGCGTCCTCCGGGACGCACGCCACCAGCTCGCCGCCGTTGCGACGCACCGCCTCGGCGGCCGTCGCGCAGGGGTCGGCACCCTGCCGCCACGCCGTCGCCCCCGCCAGGGCGGCGAGGTCCGCCGCCGCCTGGGCCGAGCCCCGCGCACGCTGCGCGGATCCCAGGGCCCCGACGGCGAGCGCCAGCAGCACCAGCACCGCGGCGACCGCGAGCACCAGCACCGTGCCCGCGCCACGGTCGCCGCCGCCCGCCTGCCTCACGGCTCCACCCAGGCGGTCGCGTCCCCCGACGCCCGCACCGGCGCCCCGGCGAACCACCCGCCGACCACCGGCCGCGTGACCGTCACGCGCACCCAGGCGCCGTCGCGGGACACGGTCACGGCGGCCTCCCCGCCGCCCACCTGGGCGACCGCCTGCCGCGCCGTGGCGTCGTCCTCCCCGATCGCGTAGGCGCGAGCTCCCGCCCGGGCCGCGTCCAGGGCACGCATCTGTGCCGTGGACGCGGCCGCGAGGCTGAGCACCGCGACCAGGAGGAGCACCACGACCGGCAGCCCGACGGCGAGCTCCGCCGTCACCGCGCCCCGCTGCCCATCGCGTCGAGGCCGGCCGCCGCCCCGAGGGTGGTCCTCGCCGCGCTGCCGTCTCTCGCTGGGTGCGTCCGCCGACCCCTCGACACCGGGGCGGTGCCCGGGTGCCCGGGCGGTCCGAGCGTCCGGGCCGGCTCCTGACCTGCGGTGCCGCGTCATCAGATCGACAGCGCCGAGCTGATGATGCCTTCCAGCAGGCCCTTCACCATGCCGCTCTTGAGCACCGCGATGAGCAGGCCGGCGAACCCGACCGCTGCCACCGTGGCGACGGCGTACTCGGCGGTGGCCAGCCCGGCCTCCGGGTCGAGCTGCCCGCCACCCGGGGGCCCGCCGGCGTGCTGCGCGGCCCCCTCGTGCCCGGCCCGCTCGTGCCCGGTGCTCTCGCGCCGGGGGCTCTCGTCCTCGGTGTTCCCGTGGTCGTCCCTCATGTCTCCTCCGTGATCTCTCGATGGCCGGCCGGGATCCCCCGGCCGGTCGTGACGCGCGAGCCCGGGTGGGCAGGCGCGGTGGCCCGGGCGTTCCGGGTCGTCGGTGCTGGTCGCGGTCACCCGGACAGCAGGTCGAGGCCGAGCGCCAGGAGCACGGGCACGAGGCCGATCAGCACGAATGCGGGCAGGAAGCAGGCTCCGAGCGGCAGCACGAGACGCACCGCCAGCCGGGCCGCCGCGGTCCGGGCGGCCGAGCGGCGCGCGTGCAGCAGCTCCTCGCCCGCCGCCCGCAGCGCGCCGGACGGTGACGCGCCGTCGGTCCACGCCCCGCGCAGCGCGCGGGGCACCGGCCCGAGCCGGTCGGGCGCGCGCCGCCACGCACTCTCCCAGTCGGCTCCGAGCCGCAACGCGTCGGCGGCGGCCCGCAGCCCCGCCGCGTCCGGGGTCCCTCCCGAGGCCTCGTCGAGCGCCGCCCCGGTCGCGTCGAGGGCGCGCGGCACGCCTGCCCCGGAGCGCAGCGCGGCGCCCAGCAGCTCGAGCAGCACGGGAACGTCCACCGGCGCACCCCGCGGCCCGCGCTCGTCCTCCGCGGGACGACGATCGGTGGGCAGCCGCGACGCCCGCCGCCGGGTGGCCGCTGCGGCGACCCACCAGGGCAGGGAACCGACCAGCACCAGCGCGGCGACGGCCCAGGCCGCACCGGTGGACGTCCCGGCGGCCAGCAGCCCGGTCACGCCGCCGCCTCCCCGGCGGAGCGGGCGGCGGCGACGAGCCGGCCGGTCCAGGCCCGTCCGGCCGCGAGGAGCAGCAGCCCGAGGCAGACGGCCGCGGTCCCGGCACCGCCGTCGAAGGCCGTGGCGAGCGGGTCGGCTCCCAGGGCCCACCCGAGCAGCGCGCCCAGCAGGGGCAGCCCGGTCAGCACCCGGGCCGTCGCACGAGGACCGGCCAACGAGGCCTCCCGCTCGGCGCGCGCCTCCGCCTCGGCGACCAGCGCGCCCGACACCGCGTCGAGCACGGCGGCCAGCGGGGCCCCGACGTCGCGGGCGAGCACGGCGCCCGCGACCACCGACCGGGCGTGGCCGTCGCCGCCGACCACGGGTGCCAACGCCGTGGCGTCCGGCACCCCGGTGGCGTCCACCGGCACGCCGAGAGCGCGCGACCAGGCGGCCGCCGGCGGTGCCCCGGCGCGCAGCAGGGCGATCACCTGCGCCACGGCGACCCGCACCGCCTCCGCTCCGACCACCGGGCCACGACGGTGTCGCAGCAGGCCGGACCCGCGCGCCGCCCGCACCGTGACGTCCGTCCGCGTGAGCGACGTCGCCCGTCGCCCGCACGGAGCGAGCAGGAGCCAGGCCGCGAGCGCCACCCACCACCCGACGGCCAGGCCGGGATCGGCACCGGCCCCCGGCGTCACGGCGCCCACCGCGCGACCAGCTCGTCCCAGGCCTTGTCCGTCCGAGGCGTCGTGCCGGGCTCCCAGGCGGCCGCGCGCCTCACGACGAGCCGCCCGTCGGCGCCGCGACCCACCACGCCGATCTCCGCGAGGTGGCGGTTGCCGCCACGGCGCCGCAGGTGCAGCACGACGTCCAGCGCGGCCGCCGCCTGCGCGGCCACGGCGTCCCGGGGCATCCCGGCGAGGGCCGCGAGCGCCTCGAGCCGGGCGGGCACGTGCTCGACGGCGTTGGCGTGCACGGTGGCCATGCCACCGTCGTGGCCGGTGTTCATCGCCAGGAGCAGCTCGCGCACCTCGGCACCGCGGCACTCCCCGACGACGATCCGGTCGGGCCGCATCCGCAGGGCGCCCCGCACCAGCTCTGTGAGTGTGACCTCGCCGACGCCCTCGACGTTCGGGCGCCGGGCCGCGAGGGAGACCACGTGCCGGTGCCGGGGCG
The DNA here is from genome assembly GCF_042801555.1 of Isoptericola sp. NPDC057559. Classification (NCBI taxonomy): domain Bacteria; kingdom Bacillati; phylum Actinomycetota; class Actinomycetes; order Micrococcales; family Promicromonosporaceae; genus Isoptericola; species Isoptericola sp. NPDC057559. The sequence goes on along the minus strand of NZ_JBHVFQ010000002.1, from coordinate 369,725 downwards.
CGAGCTCGCGCGCCTCCTCGACCACGAGCACGCGCTCGTCGGGCGGCACGAGGGACAGCAGCGCGGCGAGCAGCGTCGTCTTCCCGGTGCCGGTGCCACCGGTCACGAGCAGGTTCGCCCGCCCGGTCACGAGGGCACCGAGCAGCCCCTCCCAGTGCGGCGGCAACCCACCGCCGGCCACGAGGGTCCGCACGGAGTGCGCCGCCTGCCGCAGCACCCGGAGCGCGATCACCGCACCGGCGGGGGCGACGGGCTCGACGACGGCGTGCAGGCGCGTGCCGTCGGGCATCCTCGCGTCGACGGTGGGCGCGGCGTCGTCGAGGCGTTGCCCCGCGACCGCCGCCATGCGCACGGCGAGCGCCCGCACGGCGTCCGGGGTGCCCAGGTCGAGGTCCGTCCGGTCCAGGCCGGCGCCTCGGTCCACCCAGACGTCGCGCGGACCGTTGACGAGCACGTCGGAGACGTCCGGGGCGTCGAGCAGCTCCTGCAGCGGCCCCGCCCCGGTGAGCTCGGCCCGCGCCGCGCGGGTGAGGTCGCTCAGCGCGGCGGAGCCGAAGACGCGGCCCGTGGCCCGCAGCGCCGCGCGCACCGCCTCGTCGTCGACCGCGGTGCCGGCCGCGCCCACGCGGGCCCGCACGTCGTCGAGCAGGGCCCGGTCGACGAGCGGGAGGCCGGCCGTCACGACGCCCCCGCCAGCGCCGCGACGAGCGACGCGGCGGCCCGTCCGAGCGGCGACCGGCGGCCGACGGGCGGCCCGTCCCCGCGGTCGACCGCGGCGGGCAGCCGCCCGTCACGACGGACCGTGACCGCGACCCGCAGACCCAGGGCCTCCTCCAGCGCCCCGGCGTCGACACGGCCGGGGGCGGGTCCTCGGGCGACGAGCCACGGCTCGGGCGCGCCGAGGTCGGCCAGCTGGGCGCGCGCCGCGAGCGCCCCGGACACGCCGGGTGCGCTGCACGGGGTCACCAGGAGCACCGCGTCCGCGGCGGCCACGAGCATGCGGGTGCCGGCGGTCCACGCGGCAGGACGGGGGAGGTCGAGCACCACCGTCTCGCCGCCGCGCAGCAGCCCGGTGCAGACGTCCACGACCACGGCGTCGTCGGGACGCACGGGCTGCAGGCGGGCCCCGGAGAGCACGGGCACCGACCGCCAGCGCGGCAGGGCGGCGACCAGCCCGACACCGTCGACGTCGCCGCGGGCGGCGGCGAGCTCGGGCCACCTGGCACCGGCCTCCTGCTCGATGCCCAGCAGGACGTCCGCGCCGGGGCCGGGGAGGTCGAGGTCGACCAGCACGGCACCTTCCCCGTCGCGGCGCAGCGCCTGCGCGAGGGCTGCCGCCAGGACGCTCGTCCCGGCGCCGCCGCACGCACCGAGGACGGCGACCGTCCGCCGTCCTCGGCCTGTCGCCCACGGTCCCCGGGCGGCGGGCCAGCGGGCCGACCCGCCGACGGGTCCGGGCACTCCCGGCGGGGCGCCTCGCGGGACCGTGGCGGGCGCGGGAGCCGCGGCCACTCCGGGGCCGGGCAGCGTGCTGGTGGGTGCGTCGTCCATGCGCCCAGGCTGGGCCGGCCGCGGCGCCGGCCACGGCGTCGCGCCGTGATCTGTGGACGGCCGCCTCCTGGGGACGGCCTCCCGCCCGCGTCAGACCGCGGCGGCGTCCTCGGCCGCGTCCTTGGCCGCCGCGGCGACGGCCCGGCCGGCGACGCCGTCGGCGGCGGCGACCTCCCCGCCCTCGGCTACGACCGCGTCCCCGGTCCCGTCCCGGCGCGCCCGCTCCCGCTCCGCGCGCAGCGCGGGCAGGAAGCACAGGACGCCGAGCACGCTGAACCCGCCGCCGAGCATCATCGCGAGCGGCGTCGACCAGCTCTGCGCCACCCAGCCCAGCGCGGGCGAGGCGACGGCGTACGAGGCGAACGCCAGCATCGAGGCCATGGACAGCACCGTGGAGCGGTTCTCGCGCCGCGCCTCGCGGTGCAGCAGGGCGTTGTAGGACGGCCCCGAGCTCCCGTGCAGGCCGTAGGTGACGAGGTAGGCGACCACCAGCATCGCCGGGCCGCCGGCGAGCCCCATCCAGACGGCGCCGAGCCCGTTGAGGACCCGGGACGCCATGGCCGTGCGCGCCACGCCGAACCGGCGGGACGCCAGCCCGCACAGTGCCGCACCCAGGGCGAACGTCCCCCACCCGACGGAGGCGACCGGGCCCATGACGGCACCGGCCTGCGCCTCGCCCCCGAGCAGCTCGGACAGGCGCACCGGCTGCAGCGACTCGAAGACGACCATCGCGGTGGACGCGAACAGCTCCACGAGCAGCAGGCCGCGCAGCACGCGGTTGTCGCGGGCCAGCCGCAGGCCCGACGCGATGCTCGCCGGCGCCTCTCGGGCCGAGTCGGCGACGTTCCGCAGCGCGGCGCGCCAGCGTCGGCGCGGCCCCGTCGGGCCCGGGGCGGCGCCACCGGTGCGCCGCGGCGCCTCGCGCACCAGCAGCGCGACCATCACGAGGTGGGCCACGGCGAGCACGCAGTACGCCGCGTACGGCAGCGCGAGCGCCGACCACGCCGTCAGCGGGTGCCACCAGACCAGGCCGCCGGAGACGAGCGCGCCGAGCGCGATCGAGACCCCGAGCACCGTGCCCTGGTGGGCGAGCGTGCGGTCGACGTCGGCCCCGGGGTGCTCGGCGTGCACGGCGTCGACGAACCAGGCCTCGAGCGGACCGGAGTCCAGCGCACGGAACAGGCCCATGAGGGCCGCGGCGGCGAAGAACGCCCAGAGCGACTGCGCCAGGAGGAACGTCGTGGCGGCCAGCACCTGCGCGACGGCGGACGCGACGAGCATCGGCCGTCGTCCGACCGCGTCGGCGGTACCGCCGGTGGGCAGCTCGAGCGCGAACACCACCAGCCCGGTGACCGACGCGAGCGTGAGGGTCTGGCCGACGGTCAGGCCGCGCTCGATGGGCAGCAGCGTCGTGATCGACACGACGAGGCCGACGGGGAACCACCGGGTGGCCGTGAGGAGGAGGAAGACCTTCTGCGGGCTCATGACTCGTCCTCGCCCTCGGCATCGGCCGCGCCCTCGGTCTCGGCCGCGCCCCCGGTCTCGGCGGCGGTCTCGGCGGCGGGGACGTCGTCGGGGGCGAGGGGGAACAGGAAGCGCCACAGGTGCAGGCGCCGGGCACGGGGGTCGCCGGCGCCGATGTGCAGGTACTTGTTCACGACGGCCTCGAGCTCGTCGGACAAGGCCCGCGCCTGCTCGGGCGTGACGTCCACCCAGGTGTCCGTCATCCCGGCGACGTCGGTCCACTCCCTCGGCCAACTGTCCGCGACGTCGAGCCAGTGCGCGTAGTTGGTGTCGAACTGGCGGTGGTAGTCCCGCACCAGCCAGCCGAGCGCGGTCTGTGCGTCCTCGTCGCCGCCGAAGTCGGAGTCGGTCCAGCCGTGGCTCTCCGTGGCCGCCTGCCAGAGCCGCTCCTTGCCGCGCCCCTCCCCGGTGTCGGTGACGAGGCCGACGGACTCCATCTTGCGGAGGTGGTAGCTGGTGGCGCCGGTGTTGGTCGACAGCTCGGCGGCGAGCGCCGTGGCCGACGACGGCCCCTCCCGGCGCAGCGCGCCGAGCAGGCGGGACCGCAGGGGGTGGGCGAGCACCTTGGCGGCCTCGGCGGTGAGCTCGAGGTGGGTGTACGGGCGTTCCGGCGTCTCGTCCATGCGTGCACAATAAGCATGCACAACTCTTCTGCACAAGAGTTGTGCACAGAAATTGTGCATGGACAGCCGGTCGAGGGGTCCGACCCTCCGGCTAGGCTCTGGGCCGTGACCGACCAGGGACCGGACCCGCGCGAGACGTCACCGTCGAGGACGGCGACACCGCGGTCGCGCGTCGCCGCGTTCTTCGACCTCGACAAGACGATCATCGCGACGAGCTCGTCGGCCGCGTTCTCCAAGCCCTTCTACGCCGGGGGCCTCATCACCCGCGGCGACGTGCTGCGCAGCGCCTACGCGCACCTCCTCTACTACGCGGGCAACGCCGACGCCGACCAGACCGAGCGGATGCGCAAGCACCTGTCCGAGCTCGCGACCGGCTGGGAGGTGAGCAAGGTGCAGCAGATCGTCGCCGAGACGGTGCACGAGCTCATCGACCCCTACGTCTACGCCGAGGCCGTGGACCTCATCGCCGAGCACCACGAGCTGGGGCACGACGTGGTCATCGTCTCCGCGTCCGGGGCCGAGCTCGTCGAGCCCATCGCCACGGTGCTCGGCGCCGACCACGTCATCGCGACGCGGATGGCGGTCGAGGACGGCCGCTACACCGGCGAGATCGAGTTCTACGCGTACGGCGAGCAGAAGGCCGAGGCCGTCGAGCGGCTCGCCGCCGAGCGCGGGTACGACCTCGAGCGCAGCTACGCCTACTCCGACTCCGTCACCGACGCGCCGATGCTGGCCACCGTCGGGCACGGGTTCGCCGTCAACCCGGACAAGACGCTGCGCCGCGTCGCCGCCGAGAACGGCTGGGGCGTGCTCACCTTCTCCCGCCCCGTGGCGCTCCGCTCGGCCCTCCGGCCGCCCGCCGTCGCCCTCGCCGCGGGGGGCGTCGCGGCCGCGGGCGTGGCCGCCTGGCTGCTCCGCCGCTGGTGGGTGCGCCGCCGCGCCTGACCGCTTGCGCCCCCGCACGGGGTGACGTTCCATGGATGAAGACAGCCGGACGCAGGACCCACGCACAGGAAGTCCACGGTTGAGGACCCACTCGGTGGGAACGGCCCCACCCAGTGATCGGATCAAGCGCCTGATACCCGCGTCCGGGCTGGCGGGCACGGCGCTCGGTCGGACTCGACTCCCGGGCGCCGTCCTCGTGTCCGCTCAGACCTCTCGGCCGTGCCACTCCGCGGCAAGGATCCCGTACGTGTAGCCGTCGACCCACCCGAGCTCGTCGTGCCACGAGTCCTGGACACCGTGCTGCTCGCGCCGCATGCCCACCTTCTCCATCACGCGCCACGAGGCCGCGTTCGCGGCGAAGCAGCCGGCCGTGACACGGTGCAGGCCCAGCTCGGCGAACGCGACCTCGAGCAGACCGCGCGCGATCGCGGTGGCGACGCCGCGGCCCGCGTACGACGGGTCGACCAGGTAGCCGAGCGACCCCTCCGCGCCGCGCCAGACGTCGCCCTGCGACTGCCCCATCCCGTCGCTCACGGACAGCGAGCCCGTCCCGACGACGACGCCGTCCAGGTCGGCGACGGCGCCGTGGTCGGTCGGGTCGTCCACGGACGCGAGCCACGACGCGCGGAACCGGTCCGGGTCCACCTGCGTCCGCAGCAGCCAGCGGGTCACGTCCGGCCGGTTGCGCCAGCCGAGCACCTGGTCCAGGTCCGCGGACGTGGGCGGGCGCAGCACGATCGGGCCGGACCGCCGCGGCCACGTCACCTCAGGGGTCGTCATGGTGCACGTCTACCAGGCCGGACGCCGGCGGCCCTACCGAATATCGCCCGGAGGACGCCGGAGGCCGGGCGCCCGGCAGACCCGTTTTGCGAGGAGTGCGGCCGAACCGTGGGACGACGTGACCCGGGTCACCAGCGAGGTCTAGACTCCCGACGGCGAGGCCCCGCGGGCCCGTCGTCCCCGGCCACGACGTGTCGTGCCGGCGGACCGCACCAGAGACGATGCGCACCGGAGGTAAGCGTGCCAGAGAACGAGACCACCGCCCCCAGCCTCGAGAACCTGCTGCACGAGACGCGAGCGTTCCCGCCGAGCCCCGCGTTCGCAGCGGCGGCGAACGCCCAGCCGTCCCTGTACGAGGAGGCGAAGGCCGACCGGCTCGGGTTCTGGGCCGACCAGGCGCGGGAGCTCGTCACCTGGTCGACGCCGTTCACCCAGACGCTCGACTGGTCCGGGGCGCCGGTGGCGCGGTGGTTCGCCGACGGCAAGCTCAACGCCGCGTACAACGCGGTGGACCGGCACGTCGAGGCCGGGCGGGGCGACCGCGTCGCCCTCCACTTCGAGGGCGAGCCGGGCGACACCCGCACCGTCACGTACGCCGACCTGCAGGCCGAGGTGTCCCGCGCCGCCAACGCGCTCACCGCCCTCGGCGTCGGCAAGGGCGACCGTGTCGTCGTCTACCTGCCGATGCTCGTCGAGTCGGTCGTCGCGATGCTCGCCTGCGCCCGCATCGGCGCCCCGCACTCCGTGGTCTTCGGCGGCTTCTCCGCCGACGCGCTGCGCAGCCGCATCGCCGACGCCGAGGCGAAGGTGGTCATCACGGCCGACGGCGGCTTCCGTCGCGGCGCCCCGTCCGCCCTCAAGCCCGCCGTCGACGAGGCGCTCGCGCCCAAGGACGGCGAGCCCGCCACCACCGTCCAGCACGTGCTCGTCGTGCGCCGCACCGAGCAGGACGTCGAGTGGACCGACGGCCGCGACGTCTGGTGGCACGACGCCCTGGAGCAGGCCGACCCGGTCCACGAGCCGGTCGAGGTGGACGCGGAGCACCCGCTGTTCATCCTGTACACGTCGGGCACCACGGGGAAGCCGAAGGGCATCCTGCACACCACGGGCGGCTACCTGACGCAGGCGGCGTACACCCACAGGAACGTCTTCGACCTCAAGGCCGAGAGCGACGTCTACTGGTGCACCGCCGACATCGGCTGGGTCACGGGGCACACGTACGTCGTGTACGGCCCGTTGACCAACGGCGCCACCCAGGTGATCTACGAGGGCACCCCGGACACCCCGCACCGCGGCCGCTGGTGGGAGCTCGTCGAGAAGTACAAGGTCTCGATCCTGTACACCGCGCCCACCGCCATCCGCACCTGCATGAAGTGGGGCGAGGACATCCCCGGCGGCTTCGACCTGTCGAGCCTGCGCGTGCTCGGCTCGGTGGGCGAGCCCATCAACCCCGAGGCCTGGATGTGGTACCGCCGCGTCATCGGCGGCGACACCGCGCCCATCGTCGACACCTGGTGGCAGACCGAGACGGGCGCCATCATGATCAGCCCGCTGCCCGGAGTCACCGCGACGAAGCCCGGCTCGGCGCAGGTCGCGCTGCCCGGCGTCGTGGCCGACGTCGTGGACGACGAGGCGCACTCCGTGCCGGACGGCGGCGGCGGGTACCTGGTGCTGTCGGAGCCGTGGCCGTCCATGCTGCGCGGCATCTGGGGCGACCTGCAGCGCTTCAAGGACACCTACTGGTCCCGGTTCGAGGGCCTCTACTTCGCCGGCGACGGCGCGAAGAAGGACGAGGACGGCGACATCTGGCTGCTGGGCCGCGTGGACGACGTCATGAACGTCTCCGGCCACCGCCTGTCCACCACGGAGATCGAGTCCGCCCTCGTCTCGCACGACGTCGTGGCCGAGGCCGCCGTCGTGGGCGCCAACGACGAGACCACCGGCCAGGCCGTGGTCGCGTTCGTCATCCTGCGCGGCGAGCACGCCGACCGCGGCGCGACCCCCGAGGGCGCGGCCGAGGTGCAGGAGGAGCTGCGCGCGCACGTCGCCAAGGAGATCGGCCCGATCGCCAAGCCGCGCCGGATCCTCGTCGTCCCGGAGCTGCCCAAGACCCGGTCCGGCAAGATCATGCGCCGCCTGCTGCGCGACGTCGCCGAGAACCGCACCGTCGGCGACGCGACCACCCTCGCCGACTCGTCGGTGATGGACCTCATCGCTGCGGGCCTCTCGTCGGCCAAGCCCGGCTCGGAGGACTGACTCCCCCAGCGCACGACGCGGCGGCCGGGACCTTCGGGTCCCGGCCGCCGCGTCGTTCCCCGACCGGGTCAGAGACCGGACGCCGTCCCCTCGCTCGACGTCCCGCTGCCGTCCTGCTGCCCGGGCAGCCGACCGCCGGGGAACGAGCCCCGGTCGTCGGGCTGGAAGCTGCCGGGCCCTGCGTCGCGCCCGCCCCAGGTGGCCGCGCCCGCGCCCACCAGGGCGCCGAGCAGCAGCGCGATCCCGGCGACGACCGCCACGACCGGTGTCGTCCACAGGCGGCGCGAGCGCGCCGGAAGGTGCTGCTGCCCCGCCGGGAACCCGCGCGGGTCGGCCGGCGGCGGCGCGTACTGCTGCGCCCCGTATCCGGGGCCGGGGTACCCCGGCTGCGGGGACACCGGCCCGGGAGCCGGCGCCGGGCCGGGTCCGGGGCCGGCGGGGGACGGGGTGCGGGTGTCCTGGCTCATCGCTGTCTCCTCGAGGATGCGTGCCGGTCGGGACGACAGGACACCAGGCTTCCCCGGGACCGACCTGTGGCCGGCCTGGGACGACGCTGGCACGGACGTCGACCCGGTCCCCGACTCCGATCCTCGCCCCCCGATCCCCGCCCCCGACGGGACCGACCCGGCGAACCTCGGCGACAATGGGCCCGTGCCCCTGACGCCCTCGCTCTCCTTCGGCCCCCTCGACCCCGCCGCGCAGGACGCCGTGCGCGCGCTCGCCACGGCGGCGGAGCAGCACGACGGCGTCGCGCCGCTGTCGGAGCAGCCGCTGCTGCGGCTGGGCACCGACGCGGACTGGCTGACCCACGTCGTCGCGCAGGACGGCGACGGCGCGACGGTCGGCTACGCCCAGGTCGACCGCGGCGGCGACGACGCGAGCGCGGAGCTGGTCGTGCACCCGGACCACCGCCGCGCGGGCGTGGGCAGCGTGCTGCTGCGCACGGCGGAGCGCGACGCGCGCCTGCCGATGTTCTCGGGCGCGCCGGGCCAGCGCGGCAAGCCGCTGCGCGTGTGGGCGCACGGGGACCTCCCGGCGGCGCGGGGGCTCGCGGCCGCGCGCGGCTACGAGGTCGCCCGTGAGCTGCTGGTGCTGGCCCGCACGCTCGGCCCCGAGGACGCCGCCCGCGACCTGCCCGACCTGCCGGGACTCACGTGGCGCACGGTGCGCCCGGGGGCCGACGACGAGGCGTGGGTGCGCCTGAACGCGCGCGCCTTCGCGGACCACCCCGAGCAGGGACGACTCACCGTCGACGACCTGCACGACCGGCAGCGCGAGCCGTGGTTCGACCCCGAGGGCTTCTTCCTCGTCGAGGACGCTGGCGCGCCCGACGCCGCCCCGCTCGGGTTCCTGTGGACCAAGGTGGAGACCGGCCCGCTCGACGACGGAGGCGGCACGGGCGAGGGCCGCACCGGCGAGATCTATGCCGTCGGCGTCTCCCCCGACGCGCAGGGCCGTGGCCTGGGCCGCGCGCTCACCGCCGTCGGGCTGCGTCACCTGGCCCGCGTCGGCTGCGACCGCGCCGTGCTGTACGTGGACGGCGACAACGCGGCCGCGCTGGCCACGTACGCGGGAGCGGGCTTCGAGCGGGCGGCGGCGGACGTCCAGTACGCGCGCCCCGCCGCCCCGGACGCGGCGTAGCCCACCCGCCCGGCCCGGCGCCCGGCACGCCGGACCTTCCCCGAGCAGCCACGATGCGGACGCCCGGTCCCTGCGGCACCCGCTGGACACCCGCCGTTCACTCCACGGTGTCAGGATGGGGGGCATGACAGCGTCGCGCCCCCGACCGCCCCGGACCCGCGACGGTCGGGGCCGGTACTCCCCCACCTCGTCGGACGCCGCCGTCGCGGCCGCCGAGGTGACGGACAGCCGCCCGCGGGCCACCGCCGTCGCGCCGTCGCGCCCGATGGACCCGCAGCTCGCCGCCCACATCGCCGAGCACATCGCGGAGGAGCCCGAGGCCGACGGCGCCGCCCGGGCGACGGCGGTCGAGCCCCTGCCCGACGACCGGTTCGCCGAGCGCGAGCTGAGCTGGCTGGCGTTCAACGAGCGGGTGCTGGAGCTCGCGGAGGACACGGCGCTGCCGCTGCTGGAGCGCGCACGGTTCCTCGCGATCTTCGCGTCCAACCTGGACGAGTTCTTCATGGTGCGGGTGGCGGGCCTGAAGCGCCGCATCGCCACCGGTATCGCGGTCACCGCGGCGTCGGGCATGAGCCCCCGCCAGGTGCTGGAGGCCATCGGCGACGCGTCCCACCAGCTGATGGAGCGGCACGCGGAGGTGTTTCGTTCCGACGTGCAGCCCGCGCTCGACGCCGAGGGCATCACGATCGTGCACTGGGACGAGCTGGAGGTGCGCGAGCAGGAGCGCCTGCACAAGTTCTTCCGCAAGCAGATCTTCCCGGTGCTGACGCCGCTGGCGGTGGACCCGGCGCACCCGTTCCCCTACATCTCGGGGCTGTCGCTCAACCTGGCCGTCGTCGTCGCGAACCCGCTGACGGGCAAGGAGCACTTCGCGCGGGTCAAGGTGCCGCCGCTCCTGCCGCGCTTCATCGCCGTCGACGACCGCGGGCGCCCGTCCGCGCCGACGCCCACCCAGGGCGGCGGCACGCAGACGTCGTTCGTGCCGCTGGAGGAGGTCATCGCCCAGCACCTCGACCACCTCTTCCCGGGGATGGAGGTGCGCGAGAGCCACACGTTCCGCGTCACGCGCAACGAGGACGTGGAGGTCGAGGAGGACGACGCCGAGAACCTCCTGCAGGCGATGGAGAAGGAGCTGCTGCGCCGCCGGTTCGGTCCGCCCGTGCGGCTGGAGCTGGCGCTCGGGATCTCGCCGCGCATCCGCGAGCTGCTGGTCCGCGAGCTCGGGGTGGCGGACGAGGAGGTGTACGAGCTGCCCGCGCCGCTCGACCTCACCGGCCTCAACGTCATCGCCGACATCGAGCGCTCGTCGCTGCACTACCCGCCGTTCGTCCCCACGACGCACCGTCAGCTCGCTGAGGTGGAGTCCGCGACGCCGCGGGACGTCTTCGCCGCGATCCGCGAGCGAGACGTCCTGCTGCACCACCCGTACGACTCGTTCTCCACGTCCGTGCAGACGTTCCTCGAGCAGGCCGCGGCCGACCCGGCGGTGCTGGCGATCAAGCAGACGCTGTACCGCACGTCGGGCGACTCCCCCATCGTCGACGCCCTGATCGACGCCGCCGAGGCGGGCAAGCAGGTGCTGGCGCTGGTCGAGATCAAGGCGCGGTTCGACGAGCAGGCCAACATCTCCTGGGCGCGCAAGCTCGAGGAGGCGGGCGTGCACGTGGTGTACGGGATCGTCGGCCTCAAGACGCACAGCAAGCTGTCCCTCGTCGTGCGCCAGGAGGCCGACGGGCTGCGGCGCTACTGCCACATCGGCACGGGCAACTACCACCCGAAGACGGCCCGGATGTACACGGACCACGGCCTGCTCACGTGCGACCGCGACGTCGGCCAGGACCTCACGCGCCTGTTCAACCAGCTCTCCGGGTACGCGCCGCAGTCGCGCTTCCACCGGCTGCTGGTGGCACCGCGCACGGTGCGCTCCGGCCTCATCGAGCGCATCGAGCGCGAGGCGGCGTCCGCCCGCGCCGGGCACGAGGCGTGGGTGCGGATCAAGGTGAACTCCGCGGTGGACGAGGCGACGATCGACGCGCTCTACCGCGCCTCGCAGGCCGGCGTGCACGTCGACCTGGTGGTGCGCGGCATCTGCGCGCTGCGTCCCGGCGTGCCGGGCCTGAGCGAGAACGTCCGCGTCCGGTCGATCCTGGGCCGCTTCCTGGAGCACTCGCGCATCTACGCGTTCGCGAACTCCGCGGGCCCGGCGATCGGCGAGGGCCCGGAGTCCGGCCCCGAGGTGTACATCGGCTCGGCGGACCTCATGCACCGCAACCTCGACCGCCGCGTCGAGGCGCTGGTGCGGATCACGGACGAGGGCCAGGTCGCGGAGCTGCTGGAGCTCATGGACCGCTCGATGTCGGACCTCACGTCGACGTGGCACCTGCAGCCCGACGACACCTGGGTGCGGCACAGCGTCGGCCCCGACGGCGAGCCGCTGGAGGACCTGCAGGCGAGCCTCGTCGACCGCCACCGTCGCCGGCCCGAGAGGACCCGGTGAGGGCGGCGGGGGTGCGCCGGTCGGCGGGCGTGGCGGCGTCGCCGCTCGTGAACAGGCTGGGGGCCACGTCGGTGGAGCACGCTCCCGTCATCGAGTCGGCGGGCGCCCTCGTGTGGCGCGAGCGGGAGGGGCGGCTGCAGGTGCAGCTCGTGCACCGGCCCCGCTACGACGACTGGTCGTGGCCCAAGGGCAAGCTCGAGCCGGGCGAGGCGCTCAACACCGCCGCGGCGCGCGAGGTCGCGGAGGAGACGGGAAAGCCGGTGGTGCTCGGGGTGCCGCTGCCAGGCCTGCAGTACCTGACCCCCGAGGGCCGGGTGAAGCGGGTGCACTACTGGGCGGCCCGGCGGGCGTCGCGCGCCGACGACGGGGCGGCGCTGACGGCCCGCTACCCGGTGCAGCCGCCGACGCGGGACGAGGTGGACCGCAAGGCGTGGCTCGACGTCGACGCGGCGGCGGCACGGCTGACCCGCGAGGCCGACCGCGGCCCGCTCGAGGCGCTCGTCCAGGCGCACGCGCAGGGCCGGCTCGCCACCCACGCCGTCGTCATCGTGCGGCACGGCAAGGCGCTGGCGCGCGGGGGCTGGCACGGCCCCGAGCAGGACCGCCCGCTGACCCCGACCGGCCACGCCCAGGGCGCCGCGCTCGTGCCGGTGCTCGCGGCGTACGGGGTGACGTCGGTGGTCTCGAGCCGCTGGGAGCGCTGCGCGGCGACGATCGAGCCCTACGTCCGCGGGTCGCACGCCCGGCCGGAGCTGAGCGAGCAGCTCGGCGAGGCGGAGCACGAGCGGTCCCCGGCCCGCGTCGCGGCGACCGTGCGCGACCTGCTGGAGTCCGGCCGGTCGTCGGTGCTGTGCACGCACCGGCCGGTGCTGCCGACGGTGCTGGACGTGCTCGGCCAGCACTCGCGCCGCGCCGTGGCGAACGTGCTGCCCTCCCGCGACCCGTTCCTGGAGCCCGGCGACCTGCTCGTGGCGCACGTCGCCGTCACCGGCAAGGGGCCGCGCGTCGTCGCCGTCGAGAAGGTCACGCCCCCCGTGTACTGACGACCGGGCGACCGGCCGGCCGGTCGCCCGGCGTCAGCCGAGCACGGGGTGCAGCAGCAGGGTCGTCAGTGCCGCGACGAGGGCGGCGGCGGGGATGGTGAGCACCCAGGCGACGCCGATGTTCTTGGCCACGCCCCAGCGCACCGCGGACAGCCGGCGCGTGGCGCCGACGCCCATGATCGCCGAGGTGATCGTGTGCGTCGTCGAGACGGGGGCGTGCAGGATGAACGCGTTGGCGTACAGCACCAGGGCCGACACGGACTCGGCGACGAAGCCGCGGGCCGGGTCGAGCTCGATGATGCGCCGGCCGAGCGTGCGCATGATGCGCCAGCCGCCGGACGCCGTGCCGAGCGAGATCGCGGTGGCCGCGGCGAGCTTGACCCACAGCGGGATGCCCCCGTCGGGGTCCGCCCAGCCGACCGTGAGCAGCGCCATGAAGATGACGCCCATGGTCTTCTGCGCGTCCTGCAGGCCGTGGCCGAGGGCCATCGCGGCTGCCGACGCGGTCTGCGCCAGGCGGAACCGGCGGGTGACGCGCGACGGGGCCGCGTTCCGGAAGATCCACAGCACCGCGACCATGACGAAGTAGGCGCCGACGAAGCCGATGAGGGGCGAGAAGACCATCGGCAGCACGACCTTGTCGACGATCGCCTGCCCGTAGATCGGCAGGCCCGCCGCGAGCCCGGCGCCCACGAGGCCGCCGATGAGCGAGTGCGTGGACGACGAGGGCAGCCCGAACCACCAGGTGATGAGGTTCCACACGATGGCGCCCACGAGCGCGCACAGGACCACGGTGAGGGCCGTGTGGTTGCTGGCGTCCTGCAGGTCGACGATCGACGTCGCGATGGTCTCGGCGACCTCGGTGCCCAGCAGCGCGCCGACGAAGTTCATGACCGCGGCCATGAGCAGGGCGACGCGCGGCGTGAGCGCGCGGGTCGAGACCGAGGTGGCGATCGCGTTGGCCGCGTCATGGAAGCCGTTGGTGTAGTCGAAGCCGAGCGCGAGCGCGACGACGAGGACGACCAGCGCCACCTCCACGGTCAGGACTCCTTGAGGGCGATGGTCTCGACCATGTTCGCGACCCGCTCGAAGGCGTCGGCGCCCTCCTCGAGCATGTCGACGATCTCCTTGAGCTTGATGAGCAGCACCGGGTCGGTGGTGTCGTCGAAGAGCTGTGCGATGAGCTCGCGGTGCAGCTTGTCGCCCTGGTTCTCCAGCCGGTTGATCTCGACCCAGTAGTCGGAGAGCTGGTCCATGGAGCGCAGGCGGGGCATGGCCTCGGCGGTGAGCTCGGCGCAGCGCTGCAGCACCTGCACCTGCTCCGACACGCGCAGCGGCAGCTCGTCGACCTTGTACAGGACGATGAGGTCGCCGGCCTCCTCCATGGCGTCCATGCAGTCGTCGAGCGCGGACGCCAGGCCGTAGATGTCGTCCCGGTCGAACGGGGTGACGAACGTCTGGTTCAGCCGTCGCATGATCGAGTGCGTGGCGTCGTCGGCGATGTGCTCGGCCTCGTTGAGCCGACGGACGATCCCTTCCCGCTCCTGCCGTGACGCCCCGAGCAGCTCCGCCAGGAGCGAGGCCCCCGTGACGTTGTGCTGCGCGAGCGTCGCCAGCATGTCGAAATAGGTCGTGTCGCGCGGTGTCAGGCGCAGGCGCACGTGTGGCTCCCGGATCGAGGACGCTGAGACTCTCACAGACTAGAGGTGGCCATCCTGGCGCGACCAGTTGAACGCGCGCTGAACGATTCCACCTACTGGCTGCAGGAAGCTCGGGTGAGGTGCGACGCCGGACCGGGAGCGCCTCTCGGCGCGTGGCCGCTCGAAGCGGCTGAAGATGGAGCCCGGGGCTACCGCGGCCCGACGTCGCGCGAACATCGTAAGCCCCGCCGTCCCCGCGCTCCGAACACGCAGGTCACACCCCGAAGGATCAGCCGAGCGTGCCCGCCCGCCAGGACGACGCGGCCCGCTCCAGCTCCTCCGCGGTCCGCACGAGGTCGGCGGCCCCTCGGGTCATCCGCGTGGCGCCGTCCGGGTCGGCCACCTCGCGCGCGTCGGCGTCGAAGGCCGCGCCCGTCGCGAGGATCCGGCAGAACGAGGCGGCGCGTTCGAGCGCCACGGCCAGGTCGCCGGCGAAGACGCCCGACAGGACGTCGTCCGCGAGCGCCCGCAGGTCGTCGGGCGCGGGCGGGCGCGGCACTCCCGCCACGACCTCGTGCACGGGCGCCACGTCGACGCCCAGCCGGTAGCGCAGCCCGACGGTGCGCGGGTCACGACGCACCCACTCGCGCAGCACGTACAGCCGCCACAGCGCGCCGGGCAGGGACGCGGGCGCCGCCTCGGACCACAGGGCGGCGACGACGTCGAGCCCCTCCCGCTCGACGAGGCGCACGAGGCGGTCCACGACGACCGGGTCCTCGGCGGCGCGCGCCCGGTGCACGACGGCGCGGGCGGTGGTGTGGGCGACCTCGTCCCGCAGCGCCGGGTCGAGGTCGCCCGGGATCTGCTCCGCGGTCTGGGGGTCGAGCATGGCGGGTCGGCGGTGCCTGCGCGGCTCGGGTGCGTCGTTCACCGGTCCAGTCTCACCCCGCGCCGGCCGGGGTCGCGTCCCACCTGCTCAGCGCGCCGACAGAGCGACCCCGACCTAGCATCGAGAGAAAGTTCTGCCGAGCGAACCGAGGACGATCATGACGAGCCCAGCACCTGGTTCCGCGGCGCACAGCGCCCATCGCAAGGCCACGGCACTCGCCTTCGCGGCGGCCGTCGGTGGCTTCCTCTTCGGCTTCGACTCGTCGGTGATCAACGGCGCCGTCGACGCGATCCAGGGGCAGTTCGACCTCAACTCCACCGTGACGGGCCTGGTCGTGGCGATCGCCCTGCTCGGCTGCGCGCTGGGCGCCTGGTCGGGCGGCAAGCTGGCCGACCGGTGGGGCCGCACGCACGTCATGGTGCTGGGCGCCGTGCTGTTCTTCGTGTCGTCGATCCTGTCGGCGATCGCGTGGAGCGCGTGGGACCTGGCGGTCTGGCGCTTCATGGCCGGCGTCGGCATCGGCATCGCCTCGGTGATCGCGCCCGCGTACATCGCGGAGATCGCGCCGGCCGTCATGCGCGGGCGCCTCGGCTCGCTGCAGCAGCTCGCGATCACGGTCGGTATCTTCGCGGCCCTCCTGTCGGACCAGATCCTGGCGACGGCGGCGGGCAGCGCGGCGAACGAGCTGTGGTTCGGCTGGGAGGCGTGGCGCTGGATGTTCCTCGTCGCGGTCGTCCCCGCGGCGGTGTACGGGATCCTCGCGATGCGGATGCCGGAGTCGCCACGCTATCTGGTGACGAAGGACCGGGACGACGAGGCACGTGCGGTCCTCGCGTCGGTGCTCGGCCCGGACGAGCATCCCGACGACCGGATCTCGGAGATCCGCCGGTCGATCGCCACCGACGAGAAGAACGCGGAGCTCGGCTCCCTCAAGGGCGACCGTTTCGGGCTGAAGCCGATCGTCTGGGTCGGCATCGTCATGGCGATCTTCCAGCAGTTCGTCGGGATCAACGTGATCTTCTACTACTCGACGACGCTGTGGCAGTCAGTGGGCTTCGACGAGTCGCAGGCCTTCCTGGTCTCGACGATCACGTCGGTGACCAACGTCGCGGTCACGTTCATCGCCATCGCCCTCATCGACAAGGTGGGGCGGCGCCCGCTGCTCCTCATCGGCTCGGCGGGCATGGCGGTGTCGCTGGGCCTGATGGCGCTGGCGTTCACGCAGTCGACCGGCAGCGGCGACTCCCTCACCCTCGGGGCCCCCTGGAACGGCATGGCGCTGGTGGCGGCGAACGCGTTCGTCGTGTTCTTCGGCGCCACCTGGGGCCCGCTGATGTGGGTCCTGCTGGGCGAGATGTTCCCCAACCGCATCCGCGCCGCCGCGCTGGGCGTGGGCGCGGCAGCGAACTGGATCGCGAACTTCGCGATCACGCTGACGTTCCCGCCGATGCTCGCGTCGTTCGGGCCGTCGATCCCCTATCTGATGTACGCCGTCTTCGCGGTGCTGTCGTTCTTCTTCGTCCTGGGCAAGATCCCCGAGACGAAGGGCGTCGAGCTCGAGGACATGGCGGGCGAGGCGTACAAGCGCGCCTGAGCCCAGGCCTGACGGCACGACACCGACGGCGGCCCGTCGCGTCCCCCCGGACGCGGCGGGCCGTCGTCGCCCCCCGGCTCCGACGCTCCGACCTGGACACTTGCTTGCTGCAAGCACTGCGCGTATGTTTGCACTCTGCAATCAGTCGGCCCGTCGGGCCGCACCGCTCCGGCCCCTCGGCCCCGAGCACCCCTCGTTCCTCTCACAAAGGCCCTGCCATGCCTGTTGCCCGCACCGCGGCCCGCGAGCTCGTGGAGACGCTCGAAGAGCTCTCCCGCGCCCAGCGCGAGGCCGCCATGCGCGTGGCGCGCGACCTGGACCTCCCCCGCGCCGGGCTCGGCGCGCTGCACATGCTCACGCGGTGCGGGCGCGTCCAGCTCACCGACGTCGCCGCCAAGCTCCGCGTCGACGTCTCCGTCGCGAGCCGCCAGGTCAGCGCCCTCGTCGACGCCGGCCTCGTCCTCCGCACGGTGGACGACGACGACCGGCGCGTGCGCTACCTCGCCCTGACGGACGCCGGCCGCGAGTTCGCGGAGGCGTCCTTCCGCCGCATCGACGACCTCGTCTCCGAGGCCTTCTCCGACTGGTCGGACGAAGACCTCGCCGAGGCCACCTCCCGGATCCGCAGCGTCGCGGCCGCCCTCACCACGACCCACGACCGCGCCCAGGCGCAGGAGGAGATCCCCGCCCGATGAGTCAGTCCCCCAGCCCGGTGCCCGCAGCGCCGGACCTGTCCGCCCCGCCGGCCCCCGCGATGAGCCGCCGCGAGGTGCTCGAGGCCCTCTCGGGCATCCTCCTCGGCGTCTTCGTGTCCCTCCTCGGGTCGACGATCGTCTCGACGTCGCTGCCCAAGATCGTGAGCGAGCTCGGCGGCTCCCAGCACTCCTACACGTGGGTCGTCACGGCCATGCTGCTGACGATGACGATCTCGACCCCCCTGTGGGGCAAGCTCGCCGACCTCACGAACCGCAAGAGCCTCATGCAGATCGCCCTGGCGATCACGGTCGTCTCGGCCGCCGCGGCCGGCTTCTCGCAGAACATCGAGATGCTCATCGGCTTCCGCGCCCTGCAGGGCATCGGCGCCGGCGGCCTCACCGCCCTCGCGACGGTCCTCATGGCCGACATCATCAGCCCGCGCGAGCGCGGCAAGTACATGGGCCTCATGGGTGGCGTCATGGCGGTCGGCCAGATCGGCGGCCCGCTGCTCGGCGGCGTGCTCACCGACTCGTTCGGCTGGCGCTGGTGCTTCTTCGTCGCCGTCCCGTTCGCCATCGTGGCCTTCGTCGTCCTGCAGAAGACGCTGCACCTGCCCACGCGCGACCAGCGCGCCGTGAAGATCGACTACGCGGGCGCCGTGCTCATCGCCGTCGCCGTCGCGCTGCTGCTGCTGTGGGTCACCTTCGCGGGCGACCAGTTCGAGTGGGCCTCCTGGCAGACCGCCGCCATGGTCGGCGGCGCCGTCGTGGCGCTCGTCGCCGCCGGCTTCGTGGAGCGCGCCGCGGCGGAGCCGATCATCCCGCTGCACCTGTTCAAGAACCGCACGTTCGTGCTCGCCGTGATCGCGTCCGCCTCCGTCGGCGTCGCCATGTTCGGCACCGCCGTGTTCCTCAGCCAGTACTTCCAGCTGGCCCGCGGCAAGACGCCCACCGAGTCCGGCCTGCTCACCATCCCGATGGTGGTCGGCACGATGCTCGCCGGCATCGTCCTGGGCCGCATCATCTCCAAGACCGGCCGGTACAAGGCGATCATGGTGGGCGGCGCCGTCCTGCTGACCGCCTCCCTGTACGGCCTGTCGACCATCGAGGTGGACACGAGCTTCGTGCTCATCTCGGTGTTCCTGCTCGGCCTGGGCCTGTCGGTCGGCGCGCTGATGCAGAACCTGGTGCTGGCCACGCAGAACACGCTCGACGTGCACGAGATGGGCGCCGGCACCTCCGGCGTCGCGTTCTTCCGCTCCCTCGGCGGCGCGATCGGCGTCTCGGCCCTGGGCGCGGTGATGGCCTCGCACATCAAGTCGGACCTGGTGACCGGTCTCGCGAAGCTCGGCATCCCTGCCGACGCCATGGGTGCCGGCTCGGGCGCGGTGCCCGACCTGGCCGCGCTGCCGGTACCGGTGCAGTCCGTCGTCGAGAGCGCCTACTCGGACGGCATCACGACGATCTTCCTGTACGCCGTGCCGATGGCGGTCATCTCGCTGATCGCCGTGCTGTTCATGAAGGAGATCCCGCTGGGCCAGCGCTCCGGCATCGAGCAGGTGCTCGACGAGGAGAAGGACGCCCCCGAGGCCGTCACGGAGCCGGCGGCGCCCGTCGCCGAGCGGGCCTGACACCTGCGAAACACCCGGACGGGGCCGATTTCACCCGCTGCGGCCCCGTCCGGGCGCAACTTCCCCCGGTGGCGACGTTCCCGTTTGCCTCGGCGAAGCCTCATGATGGGCGCATGCACGACGTAGCCGCACCGTCACCGCCAGACCCGGTCACCGACCCGTTCGGTGCTCTCGAACGAGAGATCCGGGTGCTGATCCGTCGCGCCCAGTCGTCCGCGGCCCAGACCGCCCGGCGGGTGCATCCTGAGCTCGAGGCGTCGGCGTACCCGATCCTCGCGCACATCGACTCCCATCCTGGGATCCGTGGCTCCGACCTCGCCGCCCACTTCGGCGTCGGGCGGGCCACGGTCTCTCGACAGCTGAGCCGGCTCGTGGACCTCGGCCTCGTGCACCGCGAGGTCGACCCCGAGGACACCCGCGGCCAGCGCATCACCCTGACCGCCGACGGCGCACAGCGGTTCGCCCGTGCACGCGACCGTCGCATCGAGATGTACAAGGACGCGTTCGGCGACTGGGACGAGGCCGACGTCTCACAGCTCGCCACGCTGCTGCACCGCTACTCGGAGGACTTCGTCCGCTGGCGGGACGCACGCTCCTGACGCTGCCACCGCCGGCGGCGGGGCAGACGAACGGCGAGGACCCGGACCGGGTCCTCGCCGTTTCTCGTCCCCGCGGCCGCCGTCAGACGACGAGCCGCGCACGCAGCGCGTCGAGCGTGGCTGCGTCGCCGCCGTGCGCCAGGAACCAGCCCTGCGCGCCGCCGTCGTGCTCGGCGAGCCGGCCCAGCACCGCCTCGATGGCCCACCCCGGGGCGGTCACGAGCTCCGGGGGCAGCTTCGCCAGCAGGTGGGCGTCCGGGACCGCGAGGTTGGCCGTCACCGCCGCGCGCACCATCACGTCGCGCATGTGGGGCCCGGTGCGCTCGTAGTCCGCGACGATCGCCTCCCGGTCGACGTCGAGCAGCGCCAGCACCAGCGCGACCGTGACCCCCGTGCGGTCCTTGCCCGCCGTGCAGTGCACGAGGACGGGCTCGTCGCCCGTGGCGATCAGCCGCACCGCCTCGACCAGGTGGCCGGCGCCGGGCTCGTCGAGCATCGACACGTAGAGGTCGCCCAGGGCGGGGACCACCACGGGCCCGCCGGACGCCGCCACCGCCGTGCCGTTCAGCACCGGCAGGGGCACGACGCGCGCGACGGACGACAGCGGGTGCGCCTCCCCGTTCTCCCCGGGGTCGCGCAGGTCGAGCACGGTGCGCGGGGGCCAGGCGACGCCCTCGGGGGCGCGGTCGCCGGACCGCGGCGCGTCGGAACGCAGCAGCGCCCCGGGCCGGAGGCCCGGGGCGGCGGTCGCGACGTCGCGCAGGTTGACCAGGTGGTCGGGGACGGACGACGCGGCGGAGACGGCGGCGAGCGCTGCGTCGAGGCCGAGGTCGGCGTCGGTCGGGGTCGCGGCGGGCACGGGCTCGGTCACCTGCTCGACCCTAGACCCGACCCACCAGGTGCGCTGCGGCGGGGATCGCGACCAGTCCTCGTCGCGAGGACGGGCCGCGGTCACACCCACGGCGGCCGGACGATCAGCCCTCGGCAGCCTCGAACGTCAGGCTCAGCGAGTTCATGCAGAACCGGTCGCCGGTGGGCGTCTGCGGCGCGTCGTCGAAGACGTGCCCCAGGTGCGAGCCGCAGCGCGCGCAGCGCACCTCGGTGCGGACCATGCCGTGCGACCGGTCCTCCAGCAGCTCCACGCTCTCGCCGGCGAGCGGCGTGTAGAACGACGGCCAGCCGCAGTGCGAGTCGAACTTGGTCTCGCTGCGGAAGAGCTCGTGGCCGCAGGCACGACAGCGGTACACGCCGACGCGCTTCTCGTCGAGCAGCTCACCGGTCCAGGGCCGCTCGGTGCCCGCCTGCCGCAGGACGGCGAACTCCTGGGGGGAGAGCTCCACCTGCCACTGCTCGTCGGACTTGGTGACTTCGTACGTCATCTGACACCTCCGTCGTCGTCAACCCGGGCCGTGCCGTCGGTGTTCCGCCCGGGCCGTCAGGCCTGCGGCGCGGAGCCGCCGTGGCCCCGGCCGCGGCCGCCGCGACGACGGCGACGGGCCGGAGCGGAGCCGTCCGCTCGGACGGCAGCCGGAGCGCCCCCCGACGCACCGTGCGACTGCGAGCGCTGGCCGCGCCCGCCCTGCGCCTGACCACCCTGCGCCTGACCCGCCTGGGACCGGCCGCCCTGGGCCGAGCCACCCTGCGGGCGTCCGCCGCGGGACTGACCGCCCTGGCCGCCCTGCGCGGGACGGCCGGAGCCCTTGCGGCGCTGCGGCGCGGGCGCCGCCGGAGCGGGCGGCGCCACGTACGGCGCGACCTCGCCCACGAGGGCGGTGACGGTGGCGTCGCCCGGCGCGACCTGCTGCGGGCGGGCGGTGATCTTCGCCTTGCGCGTGAGGTCGCGGACGTCGCCGCGCTGCTCGGGGAGCATCACGGTGACGACGTCGCCGACGGAGCCCGCGCGGGCCGTCCGGCCGGAGCGGTGCAGGTACGCCTTGTGCTCCGCCGGCGGGTCCACGTGCACGACGAGCTCGACGTCGTCGACGTGGATCCCGCGCGCCGCGATGTCGGTGGCGACCAGCACCTTGACGTCGCCGGACGAGAACGCCGCGAGGTTCCGCTCGCGCGCGCCCTGACCGAGGTTGCCGTGCAGGTCGACGGCGGGCACGCCCGCGCCGGTGAGCTGCTTGGCGAGCTTCTTCGCCTGGTGCTTCGTCCGGGTGAACAGGACGCGGCGGCCGGTGCCCGACGCGAGCGCGTGCACCACGTCCTTCTTCGCGTCGGCGTCCGCGACGGCGAGGATGTGGTGGGTCATCTGGGGCGGCGGGGCGGCGGCCTCGTCGACCGAGTGCGTCACGGGGTTCTTGAGGTAGCGCTTGACCAGCACGTCGACGCCGTTGTCGAGCGTCGCGGAGAACAGCAGGCGCTGGCCGCGCACCGGGGTGCGGTCCATGATCCGCTTCACGCCGGGCAGGAAGCCCAGGTCGGCCATGTGGTCCGCCTCGTCGAGCACGGTGATCTCGACCTCGTCGAGGGTGAGGTGCTTCTGGCCGAGCAGGTCCTCGAGCCGGCCGGGGCAGGCGATGAGGACGTCGACGCCCGCGTTCAGGGCGGTCACCTGACGGGACTGGGCGACGCCGCCGAAGACGGTGGTCGTCACGAGGCCGAGGGCCTTCGCCAGCGGCTCCATCGTGGCGTTGATCTGGTTGGCGAGCTCACGCGTCGGGCACAGCACGAGGGCGCGCGGGCGCCCCGGACGACGACGGGGGCGGCCGGCGGCCACGGCCTGCGCGGCCGACGTCGCGAGCCGCGTCACGACGGGCAGCGAGAACGCCAGGGTCTTGCCCGACCCGGTGCGGCCGCGGCCGAGCACGTCGGTGCCGGCGAGCGTGTCGTTCAGCGACGCCGTCTGGATGGGGAACGGGGTGGTGATGCCCTGCTCCGTGAGCTCACGGACGACAGGGGTGGGCAGGCCGAAGTCGGCAAAGGTAGTCAAGAAGAAGGGCCTCTCGGGCTGGGACGTCGGAGACGTCGAGGGTCGGGGTCCGCCGCACGCAATCCGGGGGGATCTCCACGACGCGGGGCGCGCGGACGCGCAGCCACCACCAGCATTGTCGCACGTCCCGCCGTGGGCTCCTCGGCGGTCGCCCAGCCGGGCGTGGTGGAATGACCGGCGTGGACGACTTCCTCGCCGGCGTCACCGACGTGCTGACGCAGATCTGGACGGCCGCCACCACGCCGGTGCCGCCCCCGCCCCAGGCCGTGGTGCTGTCGGCCGGGCTGGTCGCGCTCGCCGTCGTGCTCGTCACCCCCGTGTGGCGGGTGGCACGGCACGTCGTGACGATCGCGCACGAGGGCGCGCACGCCGTGGCCGCGATGGTCACCGGGCGGCGGCTGGACGCGATCCGCCTGCACTCCGACACGTCGGGGCTGACGGTCTCCGCCGGGCGCCCCCGCGGCTTCGGCATGATCGTCACGGCGTTCGCCGGCTACGTGGGGCCGGGCCTCACCGGGCTGGGCGCCGCGTGGCTGCTCCGGCACGGCTACGCCGTCGGGCTGCTGTGGCTGCTGGTGCTGCTGCTCGCCCTCCTGCTGCTGAAGATCCGCAACTGGTTCGGGCTCTGGTCGATCCTCGTGAGCGGCGCCGCGCTCGTCGCGGTCTCGTGGTGGCTCGACGCGGCCACGCAGGCCGCCGTCGCGTACGCCGTGACATGGTTCCTGCTGCTCGGCTCCGTGCGCCCGGTCCTGGAGCTGCAGGCCCAGCGCACCCGCGGCCGCGCCCGCCGGTCGGACGCCGACCAGCTCGCGGCGCTCACCCACACCACCGGGATCCTGTGGGTGGTGGTCTTCCTGCTCGTCACCGTGGGCTGCCTGCTGCTCGGCGCGACCTGGATCGTCGAGCCCGCGACCTGACCGTCACATCCGCGCGTACCGCGCACGGGCGAACGAGTACACGCCGTAGGCGGCGATCCCCACGCCCGTGACGATCAGCAGCGCGGTGCCGAAGGGCTGGTCGCGGATGGTCCGGAGCGCGTCGTCGAGGCCGCCCGCCTTCTGCGGGTCCGCGGTGACGGCGGCCGCCACGAACAGCCCGCCGACGACGGCGAGGGCGACGCCCTTGGCCGCGTAGCCCACCTGCCCCAGCCGCACCACGGCCTGACCGACCGCCCCGCCGCCGGTCCCCCGCAGGTCGTCGAGGAACGTCCGGCGCCACCCCTTCACGACGTGGAACACGCCCACGCCGACGACGACGCCGCCGACCGCCGCGACGAGCCAGCGCCCTGCGGGGGCGGCCAGCAGGTCCGCGGTGATGCCCTCCTCGGAGCTCCCGCCGCCCGACGCCCCGGTCGCGACGCCGACCGCCGTGCCCGCCAGCACCCCGTAGAGCACCGCCTTGGCGCCGGCCTTGACCCGCGAGCCGACCTGCTTCGCCGTGTCGGCCCCGGGGACGCCCACCAGCGCCTCGGTGAGCTGCCACAGCGCGAGCGCGGCGAAGCCCGCCGCCGTGAGCCACAGGAGCAGGGCGCCGCCGGGCGCCGCCGCGAGCTCCTTCAGGGCCCCCTGCTGGTCGGCGCTCCCGCCCGACGAGCCGAGCGCGAGCCGGACGGCGAGCCAGCCAAGCAGCAGGTGCAGCACCCCCGAGGCGACGTAGCCGCCGCGGGCGAGGCCTCGCAGGACGGGGCTGCGGTTCGCCCTCCGCGGGGCGTCTGCGGGGGACATGGACGGGGTCGACGGCACGGGTGGTCACCTTCCTCCGCGCCGCACGGGGTCGCGGCGCGGGTCACACCATGGCGCACCGGGGTGCCCGCGCGCCATCCGGCCAGGGCGACCGGGCGCGGACGCACGACGGCCGGGCACGAGGTCGTCCCTCGTGCCCGGCCGTCGTCGTCGGACGGTGTCGCCTCGCCGTCACCCGACGGGTCGGAGGTCCCGTCCCGGGGTCACGCCTGCGGCGTGAGAACGAATCCCGGGCCCTGAGCCGCCGGGTCGGTGTCGAGCGTGAGGGTGTCGAGGGCCGGTGCGGCCTCCGCCTCGACGAAGACGTGCGTGCCGCCCTCCTCGTCGACCACCTGGTCGTCGGGCTGCGGCGCGGGGACGAGCGCGAGCTCGAAGTTGCCGGGCTGTCCGGCAGACTGCGCGATCCGCAGGCCACCCTCGTCGGGCACCCCCGCCTGCTGGGCGAGGTCCTCGACGGCGGTACGGGCGTTGTCGGTCACGGTGAGCATGGGAGCTCCTCTCGTCGGTCCTGGCGAACCCGTCCACCGAAACAGGGTCGGGGTGCTCGGCGCAACGCTGAGACGCGATCGGGACGAGATCTCCCGATGGGTGAGACCTGGCGTGACAGGCCCGTCGTGCGATGGATAGGTTGCCCTCCGTGACCTGATCGTGACCTTCTGGGCGGCGCCGCCACGACCTCCGCACGGCCGGCGGCACGACCCGGAGCCGCTCCCGCGTACGCTGTCCGCAGCCGGCGACCGACCCTCGGGCGGACGGCGGCGGGCCTCTAGCTCAATCGGCAGAGCAGCGGACTTTTAATCCGCGGGTTGTGGGTTCGATCCCCACGGGGCCCACCCGACAGCACCGTCCGAAGGAGCACCGTGCCCGCCCAGGACCTCGTCGTCGTCGCCCACCGCGGCGCCTCCGCCGACGCCCCGCAGAACACGCTCGCTGCGTTCGCCGCGGCGGACGACGCCGGGGCCCGGATGATCGAGATCGACGTGCACCTCAGCGCCGACGGCGTCCCGGTCGTGATCCACGACGGCACCGTCGACGCCACGACCGACGGCGCCGGCGAGGTGCGCGGCCACACCGTGGCCGAGCTGCAGGCGTTCGACGCGGGCTCCTGGTTCGGACCCGAGTTCGCCGGGCAGCGCATCCCGACCCTGGCGGAGGTGCTCGACCTGGTCGCGGCGCGGCCGGGTCTCGACGTCCTCTGCGAGTACAAGGGCGCCTGGACGGCCGAGGACGTGGCCGTGACGATGCGCGTGGTCGCCGGGTCCGGGCTGACGGGCCGCCTGATGGTGCAGGGGTTCGACCCCACGACGGTCGCCGCCCTGCGGGACGTCGCGCCGCAGGTGCCCCGGTCGCTGCTCCTCGAGCACCCCCGTGCCGACCTGGCGGAGCTCCTCGACGAGCTCGGCGCGGCGGCCGTCAGCCCGGGCGCGGCGCTCCTCGCGGAGGACCCGGCGCTCGTACCCGCCGCCCACGCCGCCGGACGCCAGGTCTTCGGGTGGACCGCCAACGACGAGGCCACGTGGGAGGCGCTGCTGGACGCCGGCGTCGACGGCATCATCACCGACCGCCCCGCTGCGCTGCGCGGCTGGCTCGACGCGGCGGCGGTCCCGACCTCCCGCTGACGCCCCGCCGCGCACCCGGTGCGGCTCAGCGGCGCGGTGCGTGCAGCCAGCCGGTGAGCCGGCCGGTGACCCACGGCAGCACCCAGAGCGACATGATCGGGGTGAGCACGAGGGTCGACACGAGCACCCGCGGCACCACGTGCAGGTCCGCGAAGGACGGCACGAGCCAGCCCATCAGCGCGGTGAACGCGAGGTTGACCGGGAAGAAGCCCAGCCAGATGGCCACGGACTGCTTCCAGCGCGGCGGGGCCGCGAGGAGCGGCGGGCCGGCGGGCTCGTCCTGGCGCACGGGCGGGTCGAACCACCCTTCGATCCCGGTCCGCTTCTCCACCCGGCGCTCCTCGACCAGCCCCTCCCCGGCGGCGAGCCAGCGACGCCGCTCGTCCGACCCCTCCCAGGCGTCGAGCCGCGTCGCGTCGGCGAAGCGGTAGAGCATGATCCAGTCGGCCGCGCCCTCGGAGGCGCGGATCCAGCCGGAGCCGAGGAAGCCGTCCCACCGGTTGGCGAGGCGGACGCCGGACTGCACCCACGCGGTGACCTCGGGGACACGGTCGGGGCTGACGGCGCGGTGGACCGCGACGGTCACGGGTGCGGAGCTCATCGGAGCATCCTGAGGCGTGCCGCCCGACGACGAGCGCGGCGGGCGTCCGGGCGGGACGCCCCGTCCCAGCATCCGGATCGCTCCCACGGCAGAGTGCCGATCGCCCCGGGATGTCCGGGTCTTCACATCGCGTCCGCCCGGTCCGCACGGGACTTCTGTTGATTGGTCAACCAAATCGCCCGGGGCACCCCACGGCGGCCCCCACGATGGGATGAGCCCCGAACCAAGGACCACACCACGTGACCCAGCATGCCCTGCAGGACGACGCGCCCGCGCCCACGCAGCACCCCCGGCGCCGCGACATCCACCACCCCGACCGTCCCCGACGCGCCGACAACGCCCGACGCACCGCCACCACCGACGCCCCCCACAGGCGGCGTCGGGCGGTGCGCGCCGGCGTGCCCGTCGCGCTCGCCGTCGTGGCCCTGTCCACCGGCGTGGCCACCGGCCTGACCCAGGCGTCCGGCGAGACCCGCACCGCGGCGTCGACCACGCCCGCGGCGAGCTCCGTGGGCCGCATCGGCACCGGCGCCTTCGGCACCGAGCCCGTCAGCGGCGCCGCGGCCATCACGCACCCCACCCTGACCGGGGCGTCCGCCGCGACGGCCGGCGCCGTCGACGCGACCACGGCGTCCCAGGCCGCCGACGAGGCGGCCCCCGAGCGCTCGAAGGCGCCCTCCGGCGGCGACGACGCGCTGTCCGCCGCCCAGGCGGCACTGACCCGCGCCGACCAGCTGACGACCGACACGCGGGGCGTCCCCCGCGCCGAGCGCCGCTCCGTGGCCAAGAGCGCGAAGCACCTGCGCGCCCTCGTCGCGGACCGGTCCGACGCCGAGGCGGCGTCGCGCGCCGGCGAGCGGACCTCGCTCGAGGTCCGCGACAAGGACGCGGCGGACGTCGCCGAGGCGACGGAGGCGCTCACCGACCTGCTCGACGACACCGACGCGAGCGCCGTCAGCATCGAGCCCGCGCCGGCGACGCCCGCCGAGATCCTCCACGCCCAGGCCGCGTCGGCCCGCAAGGCGGCCCCCACCCTCAAGAAGCACGCGGACGACACCGACGGGTACGAGAACGGGCGCATCCCGTCCGCCGACCTCGCCGAGCTGTCGTTCGCGAAGGGCGAGACGCTCCGCGCCGACGCCGCCGAGCAGCTCGAGCGGCTCGACGTCGCGTACCGGGCCCGCTTCGGCACGCACCTGGAGATCCGCGACTCCTACCGCTCCTACGAGTCGCAGGTGTCGGTCAAGGCGAGCCGCGGCTACTTCGCCGCGGTGCCCGGGTACTCGGACCACGGCTGGGGCATCGCCGTCGACCTCAACGGCGGAGTGCAGGAGTACTCCAGCGCGCAGCACCAGTGGCTGGTCGCGAACGCCGGGAAGTTCGGCTGGCACAACCCCGCCTGGGCCCAGGCCGACGGCCGCAAGCCCGAGGCGTGGCACTGGGAGTACAGCCCCCTCTGACCGGGCCTGCCACGGGCGGACACCGACCGGACCCACGGCGCGCCCCGGCGCGCCGTGGGTCCGGTCGTGTCCGCTCAGTCCCAGCCGAGGGCGTGCAGCCGCTCGTCGTCGATCCCGAAGTGGTGTGCGATCTCGTGCACCACGGTGATCGCGACCTCCTCCACCACGTCCTCGCGCGTGTCGCAGATGGCGAGGGTGGGGTTCCGGTAGACGGTGATGCGGTCCGGCAGCGATCCGGCGGCCCAGTGCAGGTCGCGCTCGGTGAGCGGCACGCCCTCGTACAGCCCCAGGAGCTCCGGGTCGTCGGCGGGGGCGTCGTCCTCGACCAGGACGACCACGTTGTCCATCATGGCCGCCAGGTCGGCCGGCACCTGGTCGAGGCCGTCCCGGACCGCGTCCTCGAACTCCTCGCGCGTCATCTCCACCACGGTCCCATCCTCGCCCACGGCGCGGGCGGCCCAGGTCCGGTGCCTGGGTATGCTTGCCGGGTCCAGCCCCCATCGTCTAGCGGCCTAGGACCCCGCCCTTTCACGGCGGTAGCACGGGTTCGAATCCCGTTGGGGGTACGTCAGCGGGACACCGGCCACGCCGGTAGCCCGCGAAACAGGGCGTTCTTGCTGGTCAGCGGACGATTTCAAGATCCCGCCGACCATGGGGTACGCTTCTTCTCGGCTCGAAACGAGCTTCCAGGCGCGGAGATTTCTCCTCGCCATGGCCCTGTAGCGCAGTTGGTTAGCGCGCCGCCCTGTCACGGCGGAGGTCGCGGGTTCAAGTCCCGTCAGGGTCGCGCATGATGCGCCCGGTTCGTCGGAAACGGCGCCCGGGCGTTCGTGTCCAGGCTCTGTAGCTCAGTTGGTAGAGCGTTCGACTGAAAATCGAAAGGTCACCGGATCGACGCCGGTCGGAGCCACCACCGAAACCCCCGCGCCCCACGGCGCGGGGGTTTCGTCGTTCCGGCGGACGCCGGGAACCGCAAGGCTCACCCCCCTCGATCCGGCCGGTCGAATTGCCTGGACCAGCAGGGACGGGTTGAGTGGGACCGCACGGACGATCACCTCACGCAGGATCGGAGCAGTCGATGACGGACTGGGACGACGGACGCACGCCGCCCGCCGAGCAGCCGCCCTCCATGGGGCGGCTCGTGGAGCAGCTGTCGGAACAGGCCACGCGGCTCGTGCGCGCCGAGGTGGCGCTCGCCAAGGCCGAGATGGCAGAGAAGGCCAAGCGGTCCGGGATCGGGATCGGCCTCATCGTGGCCGCCCTCGTCATCGTGCTGTACGCGGTGGGCGTCCTCATCTGGGCGGGGATCACCGGCCTCGCCACCGCGTGGCCGCTGTGGCTCTCGGCCCTGACGGTCGGCGTCGCCATGCTGCTCGTGGCGGGCATCGCCGTGGCGATCGCCGTCGGCCAGCTCAAGAAGGCCGCGCGCCGGCCCGAGACGATCGACCGCGTGAAGGAAGACGTGGAGACGCTGAAGAAGGGGGTGCGCCGGTGACCGAGTCCACGACGCCCGAGAACAGGACCCCGGCGCCCACCACCCGGGAGCTCGAGGACGAGGTCGCCCGCACCCGCGCGGAGCTGACCGAGACCCTCGACCAGCTCGCGACCCGCCTGTCCCCCGCCTACCAGGCGAACCAGCTCGCGAAGGCCACCAAGCAGGCGGCGTCCGACGCCGGCGCGTTCGTGACCGGTGGCGGGCTTCCTGACGGCGCGCCCCGCCGTCGGCGCAACGCGCAGGTGCTGCTCGGGGCGGCCGCCGCGGGCCTGGCGCTGGTCGTGATCGTCGTCGTCCGCGCCCGGCGCCGCTGAGCGGTCCCCTCCGGCCGGCTCCCCGGCCGTCCTTACTTGTCCGGCGTCGCCTCCTCGGAGGCGGCGCCGAGCAGCGCGCGCACCTCCGACTCCTTGTAGCGACGGTGCCCACCGAGGGTGCGGATCGACGAGAGCTTCCCCGCCTTCGCCCAGCGGGTCACGGTCTTCGGATCGACGCGGAAGAGGCTGGCCACCTCGGCAGGCGTCAGCAGAACCTCGGAGTCTCCGTGGAGCGACATCCCCTGCACCTCCTGGTGCGCGACCGGCCCGGGCGGCGCCCGGTGTGCGGACACGGTCTCGCTCATCCATTGTGTGCAGAAAGCGGGATTGAGGCGACTTGGGAGCTGGATGAAATCGTCCGGATCGTCCAGTCCTGGCCCGAGATGTGCGTTCCGTCCCGTTCTGGAGGCCGTGACGCCCCGCGACGGACCGGAAGGTGCACCGATCGGTCTCGTGACCTGAGACACCATCTGCGCGAGATCACCCGCTCCGACGTCGACTGATGCGAACGGCACGTGTCGCGGAGTGGAGGGAATGGCGCGCGAGCATGTACCGTTGGGATCTGAACAGACTACTTACGCACGGGGCCGCCGTCACGGACGGCGCAAGCCCCGCTCCTACGTTGAGGGGGTCTCAGCCATGGGCCGCGGCCGTCAGAAGGCAAAGCAGACTAAGGTCGCTCGCGAGCTGAAGTACTACAGCCCCGAGACGAACTACCACGCGCTCGAGCAGGAGCTCAGGAGCAGCGAGGGAAGTCGCACGGATGTCGCCACGGAGGACCGTTCCTCCCCCGACGACGACGAGTACGACAACCGATACAACGCCTGGAACGACGAGCGCTGAGTCGTCAGCGTCAGGCTCCCGCCTCGACGGGAATCTGCGTCGCACGAAACGAAGGGCCGGACGGCAGCTGCCGTCCGGCCCTTCGTCCGTGCGGGGGAGGCCGGACCTCCCCCGCCCTGCGGATCGTCAGCGGTAGTCGCCGGTCATCCTGACGGCCCCGCCGTGCACGCCCTTGGTCCCCGCGACCAGGTCCTCGGCCGGGGCGGCCGGGTCCAGGTCCGCCACCGAGCCGAGCACCCAGGCGGGCACGCCGCGCGCGGCCAGCGTCGCCAGCGCCGCGTCCACGCCGTCGGCGCCGACGACGGCCACCATGCCGACACCGAGGTTGAGCGTGTTCTCCAGGTCGTGGCGCGGCACCGAGCCGAGGTCGCGCATCGTGCGGAAGACGGGCGGCACCTCCCACGACGAGCGGTCGACCGTGGCCACCGTGCCCTCGGGCAGGACGCGCGCGAGGTTCGCCGCGAGCCCGCCGCCGGTCACGTGCGTGAACGCGTGCACCCGGGCGGCCGGGTCCTCGGCGAGCGCGAGCACGTCGCGCGCGTAGACGCGCGTGGGCTCCAGCAGCTCCTCGCCCAGGGTGCGGCCGAACTCCTCGACGTGCCGGTCCAACGTCCAGCCCGCGTGCTTCACGACCGCCCGCACCAGCGAGTAGCCGTTGGAGTGCAGGCCGCTCGATCCCATCGCGACCAGCACGTCTCCCGCGCGCACCCGGTCGGGGCCGAGCACGGCGTCCGCCTCGACGATGCCCGTCGCCGCGCCGGCGACGTCGTACTCGTCGGGCTCCAGGAGGCCCGGGTGCTCGGCCGTCTCGCCGCCCACGAGGGCCGTGCCGGCCACCTCGCAGGCCTGCGCGATGCCGCGCACGATGTCGGCGACGCGCTCCGGGACCACCTTGCCGGTGGCGATGTAGTCCGTCATGAACAGCGGCTCGGCGCCGACCACGACGATGTCGTCCACGACCATGCCGACGAGGTCGAAGCCGATGGTGTCGTGCTTGTCGAGCGCCTGGGCGATCGCGACCTTGGTGCCGACGCCGTCGGTCGACGTGGCGAGCAGCGGCTTGCGGTACTCGCGGATCGCCGACAGGTCGAAGAGCCCGGCGAACCCGCCCACCCCGCCGAGGACGGCGGGACCGTGCGTGCGCCGCACCGCGTCCTTCATCAGCTCGACGGCCTTGTCGCCGGCCTCGGTGTCGACGCCCGCGGCGGCGTAGGTCAGGGGTTCGTTCGTCACGTGTGGCTCACCGTTCGTCGGCTGTGTCAGTCGGCTGTGTGTCGGTCGACGGTCAGGGATGGTCGAGGGCGGTGGACGCACCGGCGCCCACGGAGACCTGCCGGAGCCCGTCCTCGGGGGCTCCGAGGGGCAGCTCGGCCTGCTCCAGCAGGTGCTTGCCGAGCTGGTCGGCGGTGGGGAGCTCGATCGGGTACTTGCCCGTGAAGCAGGCCGCGCACAGCTGGGAGGCGGGCTGCTCGGTGGCCTCGATCATGCCCTCGAGCGAGATGTAGCCGAGGGAGTCGGCACCCAGGGTCTGCCCGATCTCGTCCGGCGTCAGCCCGTTGGCGATGAGCTCGGCGCGCGAGGCGAAGTCGATGCCGTAGAAGCACGGCCACTTCACCGGCGGGGACGAGATGCGCACGTGCACCTCGGCGGCGCCGGCCTCGCGGAGCATCCGCACCAGGGCGCGCTGCGTGTTGCCGCGCACGATCGAGTCGTCGACGACGACGAGGCGCTTGCCGCGGATGACCTCACGGAGGGGGTTCAGCTTGAGCCGGATGCCGAGCTGCCGCAGCGTGTCGGACGGCTGGATGAACGTGCGGCCCACGTAGGCGTTCTTCGTCAGGCCCTGGCCGAACGGGATGCCCGACTCGGCGGCGTAGCCGACGGCGGCCGGCGTGCCGGACTCGGGCGTCGGGATGACGAGGTCGGCCTCGACCGGGTGCTCGCGGGCCAGCGCGCGGCCCATCGCGACGCGCGACGCGTGCACGGATCGGCCGTTGATCGTGTTGTCGGGGCGGGCCAGGTACACGTACTCGAACACGCAGCCGGCGCGCTCCGGCTCGGCGAAGCGGTCGGAGTGCAGGCCGTCGGCGTCGATCGTGATGAGCTCGCCCGGCTCGACATCGCGCACGTACGACGCGCCGACGATGTCGAGGGCGGGGGTCTCCGACGCGACCACCCAGCCGCGCTGGAGGCGGCCCAGGACCAGCGGGCGCACGCCCTGCGGGTCACGCGCGGCGTAGAGGGTGCCCTCGTCCATGAAGACGAGGGAGAAGGCACCCCGCAGGCGCGGGAGCACCTCGAGCGCCGTCTGCGCAAGGGTGTGGTCGGCGTCGCCCGCGAGCAGCGCCGTGATGAGCGCCGTGTCGGTGGTGTTGCCGCGCGCGAGCTCGCCGCGCCGCTGCGCGCCGTAGCGCTCGGCCACGAGGTTGACGAGCTCGGCGGAGTTGGTGAGGTTGCCGTTGTGCCCGAGGGCGACGGTGCCGCCCGCCGTCGCGCCGAGCGTCGGCTGGGCGTTCTCCCAGGTCACGCCACCCGTGGTGGAGTACCGGCAGTGGCCGACGGCGAGGTGTCCGGTGAGGGCGTCGAGCGCCGTCTCGTCGAAGACCTGGGACACGAGTCCCATGTCCTTGTAGACGAGGATCTGCTCACCGTTGCTGGTCGCGATGCCCGCGGACTCCTGTCCGCGGTGCTGCAGCGCGTACAGGCCGAAATAGGCGAGCTTGGCGACCTCCTCACCGGGGGCCCAGACCCCGAAGACGCCGCACGCGTCCTGGGGGCCCTTCTCGCCGGGCATGAGGTCATGGTTCAGGCGGCCGTCAGGGCGCAAGGGCATGGTCCGAGTATCCCACAGGAGCCCGGGCGGCCGACCTGCGTGGACGGGTCGCCGGACGGGCCGGCGGAGGAGTCAGCGCCGGCGCAGGCTGCGCCGGTCGGAGATCACCGCGACGAGGCCCGCGACCCCGAGGCCGAGCGCGATGCCGCCCAGCACCGTCACCGACACGTAGACGCCCGGCTTCATCAGGGTCTCGGCGGAGCCGGAGACGTCGATGAGCCAGGTCGAGAAGATCAGGCCGACGACGGCGCCGACCAGCGCACCCACCCAGAGGAAGACGGGGTACTTGGGCGCGCGGCGCACCCGGTCCGGGTCGACGAGCAGCGTCACGTCCTGCGGCTCCTCGCTCGCGGGGGCCCCCGTCGTGGAGGCCTCCGTCGCGCCGTCGTCCGTGGCCGCGGCGTCCGCCGGGGAGGCGTGGTCCGCGGGCGCGTCGGCGGGTGCCGGACCGTCCGCGGCGTGCTGCGGTGCGGGGGTGGGGCCGACCTCGCCGGGCGCGGACCCGGCCGTCGTCGCGCCGTCGTTCTCGGGGCCGTCGGGGGCGGAGCTGCTCACCCCACGAGCCTAAGTCACCGGGTGGGGCCCGCCGGCACACCGTCGGCGCCCGGCGGGCACGGACGGCCCGCCGTACGGTCGACGAGGGCGCGACCAGCGCCGTCGTCGAGAGAGGGGAAGCATCGTGGGCATCTCCGGCATCATCAGCGCGATCGTCATCGGCGCGATCATCGGCGCCCTGGGGCGGCTGGTCGTCCGCGGTCGGCAGAACATCTCGATCCTGGTGACGATCCTCGTCGGGATCGTCGCGGCCCTGCTGGGCACGTGGGTCGCGAGCCTGTTCGGGGTCGAGGACACCGGCGGCATCGACTGGCTGGAGGTGGTCTTCCAGATCGTGCTGGCCGCGGTGGGCGTCTCCCTCGTCGCGGGCATGGGCAGCCGCAAGCAGCAGCCCTGACGACGACGGCCGGGCCGGTCGGACCACGTGGGTGGTCCGACCGGCCCGGCCGTAGTCCGTGCGGAGCGGGTCAGGCGGCGCCGAGGTCCTTCCACGGGCCGTACGCCGACGCGCCGGGCTCGTCGGTGCGGCTGTACCACCGCGCCTCCCAGCGGTGCCCGTCGTGGACCACGACGTCACCCTTGCCGTACACCCAGGTGCGGGTCCAGGCCGGGAACGTCCCGTCGGCGGTCACGACGGGAGCGCCGACCTCCGCCCAGGGCCCGTAGAGCGAGGCACCGGGCCGGTCGCCGCGCGACCACCAGAGCGCCTCGAACAGGCCGCCGCCGAAGGCGACCCGGTCGCCCTTGGTGTACGTGGCCTTCGCGGACCAGGCGGGCGCGGCCGGCGCGAGGTCGAGCCCCACGAGCAGCGGGTCGTGGTCCGACGACCGGAACGGCGACTCGTCGTAGAGGATCGTCGCGTTGTAGTTGTAACGGCTGTACTCGTTCGCCACCGGCTCGTACGCGTTGATGTTCCAGATGTCCGTGCCGGTCACCCGGTCGACCAGGCCGGGCGACGCGAGCGCGTGGTCGAGCGAGCCGACCGCGCCGTCGAACGCGTACGTGTACTCGCCGGTGGTGGGGCCGAGGTCCGTGTAGCCGGCGTCGGTGAGCACCAGGACCGGGTCCTCCTGCTCGTACGAGTTGAGGTCGCCCACGAGCAGCACCGCGTCGGTGCCGGTGTCGCCGGCCACGTCGTCGGCGAAGGCGACCAGCGCCGTCGCCTGCCGCACGCGCGACTCGTTCGAGGCGCCCTGGCCGTCGCCCGTGTCCTTGTCGCCCGGCCACGGTCCGGCCGACCCCTTCGACTTGAAGTGGTTGGCGATGACCACGACGTCGTCGCCCGGGTCGGCGTCGACCCCGCCCGCCGGCTGGAACACCTGCGCGAGCGGCTGGCGCGCGTTGCCGAACGCCACGGGGTCGTCGAGGATCCGCGAGGAGCCCACGGGCTCCGCGCCGGCCGTGCGGTAGACGAACGCCGTCCGGATGACGTCCTCGCTGGCGGGCAGCTCCGCCGGCGAACCGACGTACGCCCAGGTGCCGGCGCCGTCGTGCGCGTTGAGCGCGTCGACGAGGTCGGAGAGCGCCTGGTCGCGGTCCTTGCCGAAGGTCGCGGAGTTCTCGATCTCCTCGAGCGACACGACGTCGGCGCCCAGCGCGGAGATCGCGGCGACGATCTTGGTCTGCTGACGCTGCAGGTCGTCCGCCTGTGCGGCGCCGCGGGCGTCGCACCCGTCGCGCACGGTGACGGGGTCGCCGGCGCGGTCGGTGTAGTACCGGCAGCCGGTGAGCTGGTCGCCGGTCGTCGTGAAGTAGTTGAGCACGTTGAACGTGCCTACCTGGAGCGTGCCGCCCACGGCCTCGGGCGTCGCCTCGCGCGTGTCCTCGAACGTGGCCGGCTGCACCGCGTCGGCCACGTCGGGGGTGAGCCGGTGCTGCGGCTGCAGCCCCCAGGCGTCGAAGCGGAAGTCGAGGACCACCGGGCGCGTGAACGTCACGGCGGCGCCGACCCGCACCGGGTCGCCGCCCGTCAGCCAGGGCAGCGGCTGGCCGGAGTTGGCGGCCGAGCTGTAGTTGGTGGACGAGCCGTCGTCGAGGAGGAGGGCGCGGGCCGCGTTGTCCTCGGCCTGCTCCTTCGCCTCGGGCGACCCGGGCCGCCCGACCGTCGTCGGCTGCACCAGCGGCGAGCTGCCGGCCGCGAGGCCGACGGTGCCGTAGAAGTTGGTGTCGTAGTTGTCGGTGACGGTGAAGTCGCCCTGCGGCGCGAGCAGCATGCCCTCGAGCGCCTCGCGCTCGGCCTCCGTGGCGGGCCAGGTCGTGGCCAGGGGCTCCACCGAGGCGGGCTCGTCGAGCACCGTCCACGCGTCGGCGCTGACCTCCGTCAGGCCGGAGTACTCGCTGACCTTGCCCGTGACCTCGACGTGGTCGCCGATCTCGAGCTGCTGCGCGGCCGCGCGGGAGTAGACGAACACGGCGTCGGACGCGCCGGGGGTCGGGTCGTCGGCGGGGTCGCCGCCGGTGCCCGCGGTCTGCAGGTACAGGCCGTCGAAGCCGCCCGTGGCGTAGGTCGCGGTGACGACCCCGGTGGTCGTCACGGTCTTCCCGGCCAGCGGCGAGGTCGCGCCGGTGCCCTGGATCTCCGCGATCGTCGCGTCCTCGCCCGGGCCCGGGTCGGTGCCCGGGTCCGTGCCGCTCGCGGCCGGGGTCGGCGCACCCGCCGCGAAGTCCGCCGCGTTGTCGGCGGTGTGCGCGTGGGCGCGGCGCGCGACGGACGTCGCGTTCGTCGTGGCGGGCGCCGGGCCGGAGCCGGCCCAGGCGTTCGCGGTCGTGCCCCAGCCCACGAGGTCCACGACGTCGGCGGCGGTGGCGCAGTCCGCCCCGGCGCACGACAGCCGGTCGGTGCTGCGCACGAGGGCGACCTTGGCCCCCGTGCCGGACATCGCGATCATGCCGGTGACGTCGGGCGTGGGCAGCGCGGGCAGCGCGGTGTTCGCGCCCAGGGCCTGCGCGACGAGGTACGAGCCGCGGGCGGGGATCTCGCCGCGCAGCGCGGTCTGCGCGCCGTTGGCCCAGGCGCCGGTGGCCGACGCGTACTGCACCGACCACCCGTCGAGGGAGACGGGCTGGTCCGTCGGGTTGTACAGCTCGACGAAGTCCTGGTTGAACGGTGCGCCGCTGTTGCCGCCGCCGCCGTAGACCTCGTCGATGACGACGGGCGCGTCGGGCGAGACGGCGGCCGACGCGGGCGCCGCGAGCGCGGCTCCGGCGGGGAGGACGAGCGCGGCCGTCACGGCGGCCGCGAGCGGTCCTCGGCGGCGGGCGGAACGGGGTGGGGTCACGGTGGCTCCTTTGCGGCGGACGTGCGGGTGACGTCACCCAAGCAGGACCGTGTGAACCACGGTTGAACCCCAGGTCACCGGACGTCGTCGTCCGAGGACCCGGCGGAGGTACCTGCCCGGTGCCGCCGAACGTAGCGGACGCAGCCGAGACCCGCTATCCCGCGCGCGACGACCGCGTCAGCGCCGGGGGCGTGCCGCCTGCAATGGCAGCAGCGCGGACAGGTCGGCACGCTCCCCGGACGCGCTCACCCGCCCCGCCCCGAGCGCGTCGTCCCAGGTCAGTCGCCCCGTGGCCAGGCCGAGCCACGTGTCGACGTCGGTCTCCACCACGTTGGGCGGCGTCCCCCGCGTGTGCCGCGGCCCGGCGACGGCCTGCACCGCACCTGCGGGCGGCACGCGCACCTCCACCGAGTTCCCCGGCGCGACGTCGGCGAGCTCCTCCAGCGTGAACCGCACCGCGGTGGTCACCACCGGGCGCGAGGAGTCGCCCTCCAGCCACGCCGCCACGGCCGCGCGCCCCGCGGCAGGGTCGGTCCGTCGTCGAGCAGGCACGCCAGCACCCTATGCCTCGGCGCCGCCTCGTCCCGGCCGTCCACGCCTCCCCTCCGGCACGGCGTGGTCGTCCCCCGTCCTGCGACCGGTACGAGGGCGCGGCCCGACCGGGACCGCGCCCTCGTACCGGCCCAGCGCCATGCCGGGGCGGAGACCCGGTCCGCACAGACGTGGGATGAGGTGACAGCGAAGCGCGGGTCGGCGAGTGCTTCGCGCGGACGTATCCCTCCCGAAGTGGAGGGCGCCCTGGCGCCCGTGAACGCGTCCGCGCGAAGCAGTCGCCGACCCGCGCGGAAGCCCCCCACCCACCGACCCGTGCGACGCAGTCGCCGCGATGCACTCGCCGACCCGCGCAGAAACCACCACGCGGACCAGCGCTCAGGAAGCGGCGAGCTCCGCCCGCACCTCTTCCCGGAGCCGCCCGTGCCGAGAGGGCTCGGGAGCGGCGGCGAGCAGCGTCTTCGTGTAGTCGTGCTGCGGGTTGAGGATGACCTCGTCGGACGGCCCCCGCTCCACGATGTCCCCCCGGTACATGACGATGATCTCGTCGCTGAAGTGCCGGGCGGTCGCGAGGTCGTGGGTGATGTACAGGACGCCGAGGTCCTCCTCGCGCTGCAGCCGCGCGAGGAGGTTGAGCACCCCGAGCCGGATGGACACGTCGAGCATGGAGACCGGCTCGTCGGCGACCAGGAACCGCGCGCCGGGCGCGAGGGCCCGGGCGATGGCGACGCGCTGCCGCTGCCCGCCGGACATCTCGTGCGGCCGCTTCACCGCGTAGATCTCGGCCGGCGTGAGGTTGACGCGCTCCAGCAGCTCGTGGACAGCGGGCTCGAGCCCGGCCCCGGAGGCGACGCCGTGCAGCCGCAGCGGCCGTTCCAGGTGGTGGGCCACCGTGTGGTACGGGTTGAGCGACGCGAACGGGTCCTGGAACACCATCTGCACCTGGTGCCGGTAGGACGCCAGCCCCCTGCCCCGCCGCAGGACGGGGGTGCCGTCGAGCAGGATCTCCCCGGTGGTCGGGGTCTCGAGCTGGGAGATCATCTTGGCGACGGTCGACTTGCCGGAGCCGGACTCCCCCACGAGCGCGATCGTCTTGCCCGGCTCGAGGGTGAACGACACGTCGTTCACCGCCCGCAGCCTGGTGCTGCGGGCGCCGTTGCGGACCTTGAACTCCTTGACGAGATGGCGGACCTCGAGGCTGCTCATGACGCCTCCCCCTCGGCGGCGTCCTGCGAGACGCCGGTGCGGACGAACGAACCACGGTCACCCGTGAGGCTCGGGAACGACTTCAGCAGCTGGCGCGTGTACGGGTGCTGGGCCCGGGCGTAGATGGACTCGGACGTGTCGAGCTCGACGATCTCGCCCGCCCGCATGACGGCGATGCGGTCGCTGATCTCGAGCAGCAGCGGCAGGTCGTGGGTGATGAACACGACGGCGAAGTTGAACCGCTCGCGGAGCCGCATGATCTCGCGGAGGATGCCGCGCTGCACGACGACGTCGAGCGCCGTCGTCGGCTCGTCCATGATCATGACCTGCGGGTTGAGCGCCATGGCCATGGCGATCATGACGCGCTGGCGCATGCCGCCGGAGAGCTCGTGGGCGAAGCTGTCGAGCCGCGACGGGTCGACGCCGACGAGGTCGAGGAGCTCGGCGGAACGCTCGGCCCGTTCCTTCTTGCCCATCTGCGGCCGGTGGGTGGTGAGCACGTCGCCGAGCTGCTTGCGGATGCTGATCACCGGGTTGAGCGAGTTCATCGCGCCCTGGAACACCATGGAGACCTTGTCCCAGCGGAACGCCCGGAGCGAGTCGCCGCCGAGGCCGACGACGTCGATGTCCGTGCCGTTCGCGTCGTGGAACGTCACCTCGCCGGAGCGCAGGATCGCCGGCGGCTTGAGGAGCCGGTTGAGGCCGTAGGCGAGCGTCGTCTTGCCGCAGCCGGACTCGCCGGCCAGGCCGAGGATCTCGCCGCGGTGCAGCGTCAGCGAGACGTCCCGGACGGCGTGGACGGGCGGGTCGACCTCGTACTCGATCGACACGTGCCGGGCCGTGAGGACGGGGTCGAGGCCGGCCACGTGCTCGGCGTGGGACGCGGAGCTCAGCGGGCCCGTGGTGGTGGCGGTGGTCATACGTCGACCCTCTCCTTCTGGCCGGACGAGTCCTGCGGGTCGGTCGGGGCCTCGTCGGCCACGGGGTCGGCGGCCGGGGTGGGCGCCGCCGAGGCGCGGCCGAGCTTGTCGCGGCCGGACCTGCGGGCCTCGCGGACGCTCTTGGCGGCGGCCGGGGCGAGACGCAGCTTCGGGTTGACGATCTCGTCGATGGCGAAGTTGACCAGCGACAGGCCCGTGCCGAAGAGGGCGATCATCAGGCCCGGCGGGACGAACCACCACCAGGCGCCGCGCGAGAGCGCGCTGCCGCCCTGCGCCTCGTTGAGCATGGTGCCCCAGGTGATCTGGCCGTTGGGCCCGAGGCCCAGGTAGGACAGGCCGGCCTCGCCGAGGATCGACAGGATGATGGCGAAGAGGAACTGCGACGCCAGCAGGGGCAGCAGGTTGGGCAGCACCTCGACGAGGAGGATCCGCGGGGTCTTCTCGCCGGCCACGCGGGCCGCCGAGACGTAGTCGCGCACGCGCAGCGACCGGGCCTGCGAGCGCAGCACGACGGCCCCGCCGGCCCAGCCGGTCACGCCGAGGATCAGGGCCACCAGCAGCGTGCTGCGCACCTGGAGGTAGCTGGCGATCACGATCATCAGCGGCAGGCCGGGGATGACGATCATGATGTTGGTGATCAGCGAGAGGACCTCGTCGGTCCAGCCGCGCATGTACCCGGCGATGACGCCGAAAAGGAGCGCCAGCACGATGGCGATGAGCCCCGCGGTCACGCCGACCGTCAGCGAGCCGCGCGCACCCTCGGCGAGCTGGGCGAGGACGTCGTAGCCGAGGCTCGTGGTGCCGAGCCAGTGGCCCGGCTGCGGCGGCAGCATCGGGTCGTTGGCGGAGCTGTGCGGGTCCTGCGTGACGAACGGGCCGAGGACCGCGAAGAGCACGATCGCCCCGATGAGGACGAGCCCGGCGACGAGCTTGCCCGACATCGAGGGCATCACCTGGCGGAGCGCGGACTTCTTGACCGGCGCGGTGGCGGGCGACGAGGTGTCGGGGGTCGGGGTGTCAGTCATTGTGCCGCGTCCTCGGGTCCAGGAAGCCGTAGATGAGGTCCATGAGGAACAGCGCCGCGAGGACCGCGAGCGTGATGACGAGGAAGACCCCCTGCATCAGCGCGTAGTCGTTGTTGCGCACCGCCGTGATCATGAGCTTGCCGACGCCGGGGTAGGTGAAGACCTGCTCCATGACGAGCGAGCCGGCGACGACGAAACCGAGGGAGACGCCGAACCCGGCGAGCGACGGCAGGGCCGCGTTCCGCATCGCGTACGTGGTGAACACCCGGCGGGGCCGCAGGCCCTTGGCCTCGGCGGTGGTGACGTAGTCCTCCGACAGCGTCGAGACCATCATGTTGCGCATCCCGAGCAGCCAGCCGCCGACCGACGAGACGACGATCGTCACCGCCGGGAGGAACGCGTGGTAGAGCACGGAGCCGACGAAGGCCCAGCTCCACTCGGGGCCGTTGAAGTGGAAGACGTCGTACGCGCCGATGATCGGGAACCACTGCAGGTTCACGGCGAACACGAAGATGAGGACCAGGGCCACCCAGAAGTACGGCAGCGACTGCAGCATCGTGGTGCTGGGGACGAGGCTGTCCACCCACGTGCCGCGCTTCCAGCCGGCGAACGCGCCGAGCCCGATGCCGAGCACGAACGAGATGATCGTGGCGGTGCCCACCAGGCCGAGGGTCCACGGGATCGCGTCCCCGATGAGCTCGGTGACGGGCGTCGGGAAGTTGGTGATGGAGACGCCGAGGTTGCCCGTGAGGACGTTCTTCCAGTAC
This sequence comes from Isoptericola sp. NPDC057559, assembly GCF_042801555.1. Taxonomy (NCBI): domain Bacteria; kingdom Bacillati; phylum Actinomycetota; class Actinomycetes; order Micrococcales; family Promicromonosporaceae; genus Isoptericola; species Isoptericola sp. NPDC057559. The sequence goes on along the minus strand of NZ_JBHVFQ010000002.1, from coordinate 327,651 downwards.
GTGAGGTACTGCTCCCACAGGGACTGGTTCTCGGCGGCGCCGAGGAGGAGCCGGATGCTGTTCTCCGTGCCCGCCGGGATGCCCCCGGCGCGCTGCAGCTTGGCCATGAGGATGTCGAACGGGTCACCCGGCAGCAGGCGCGGGATGAAGAAGTTCAGCGAGATCGCGGCCCACAGCGTGATCGCGTAGAAGGCGATCCGCCTCAGGTAGAACTTCATGGGGTCGGGCCGCCCTTCGGGTTCGCGGGCATGCGGCTCCTCCTCGGTTGGTGCGTCACGTCGTCGTGGTGCTGGTCGTACCGGGCGCGGGTGCGCCGGACCGGGTGACCGGCGGGCCGCGGGGCCCGCCGGTCACCCGGTCTCGTGGGTCGGCTACTCGACGCCGCCGAGCTTGCCGAGGATGACGCCCGAGGACGGGCCCTGCCACGACGGCGGGAACATGTACATGTCGTCGTCCGTGGGCCAGCCGGCGTAGGCCGTCGTGTTGAAGAACGTCTGCGACGCGTTCACGACGAGCGGGATGTACGGCAGGTCCTCGACGATGTGCTCCTGGACGGTGGCGTAGGCGGCCTTCTTGGCGGCCTCGTCGTTCGTCTGGGAGGCGGCCTGGACGGCCGCGTCCACGTCGTCGTTGTCGTACCGGGAGAAGTTCCACTCGCCGGGCTCGAGGGCCTTGCCGACCTTCTGGGTGTAGTCGCCGGTGAACCACTCGCGGTAGATCTGGAACGGGTCGGCGATCGAGGTGCCGACGACGCCGCCCATGATGAGCTCGAACTCGCCGGACACGCGGGCGTCGGCGAACTCGTTCCACGAGATCGTGGACGCGGTGACCTTGATGCCGGCGGCCTTGGCCTGCTCCTCGATCAGCTTGGCGGCGCTGTTGTAGTCCGTCCAGCCGTCGACCGACGTGAGCGTCAGGTCGATGGCCTTGCCGTCCTTGCCGTAGAAGCCCTTGTCGTCCTTGGTGTAGCCGGCGTCCTCGAGGATCGTCGCGGCGGCGGCGGCGTCCGCGGTCTGCGGCGACTCCTTGGGCATGCCGTCGGCGATCCACTTGTCGTCGCGGCCGAGCAGGGCGAACGTCGGCGAGATCTCCTTGGCGAGGCCGACGAAGGCCTTGTCGTTGATCGCCTTGCGGTCGATCGCGACGTTGAGGGCCTGGCGGACGGCGACGTCCGTCTGGTCGCCCTCGCAGCCGAGGTCGACGTTGGCGCAGGTGTACAGCACGGTTGGGTCGACCGGCGTGTTCACGTAGCCGTAGGCGCCGCTGGCGGTGACGCGCTCGGGGTCGGGCACGAACATGGTCGACCAGTCGATCTGGCCGGTGGTGAGCAGGTCCTCGGCCGACTGGTTGGCGTCGATGCCGACGTACCGCAGGGACGCGACCTTGGGCGCGCCGCCCCAGTAGTTCGGGTTGGCCTTGGCGGTGTAGGCCGCGTTCGAGGTGGAGTCCACCGTGTACGGGCCGGTGCCGACCGGCTTCTCGGCGTTGGCCCAGGCGACGAGGCCCTCGAGCGCGTTGCCCTCGGCGTCCTTGCCGGAGTCCTTCTCGTGCTCGGCGAAGACGTGCTCCGGCACGATGTAGGTGCTGCCGAGGATGGCGAACTCGTTGGCGAACGCGGGGTCGGCGAACGAGAAGACGACGGTCGAGTCGTCCTTGGCGACGGCGTCCTCGAGGTAGACGGGCTTGGCCGTGGCGTTGGTGAAGGAGTAGACGACGTCGTCGGCGGTGAACGCCTCGCCGTCGTTCCACTGCACGCCCTGGCGGAGCGTGACCGTCAGCTCGGTGCCGTCCTCGTTCCACTCGTAGGACTCGGCCAGCATCGGCGTCGGGTCCACGTCCTGGAGCTTGTTGAAGGCGAACAGCGTCTCGTAGATGCCGCCGTTGGCCAGGTGGAGGACGCCCACGGCGTAGGGGTTGAAGTTGGCCGTGATCGGGGTCTGGGAGCCGGCCCAGATCACGAGCTCGCGGTCGGTGGCCTTGCCCTCGGCGGCGGGCGCGTTCGTCGAGCCCCCGTCCTTGTTGGCGTCGGCGTCGCCACCGGAGCACCCGGCGGCCAGGAGAGTCACGCTCGTGAGGGCAGCGGCCGCCATCAGCCACCGGCCTCGCGTCGTACGTCGGTTCATCGTGGGTCCTTCCGGTCGGCGACGCGTCCTCGCGCCGCGGTGGTACCGCAATGGCCGTAGGGCAGGAACCTTAACGAATAGATGCCGGTGCTCCGCTAGAGGTTGAATCGTTATAAGGCAGGAGTGTTATCAAAACGTCACCTCGGGTGCCGCGGCACCGGGGGACGGCTCGCCCTCACGTCTCGGACCGCTGTCTCGTCGGGAGGGTGGACCCCGGAGGACAGGAGACGACCACCATGACCGCGACACAGGAGCACACCGCGGAGATCCGGCGACGGCTCGGCTCGATCGCCGTCGCGCTGCGCGCCAAGGACCTCGACGCGCTGCGCGAGGTCTACGCGGCCGACGTCGTGTCGTTCGACGTCGAGCCGCCGCTGCAGCACGTCGGGATCGACGCGAAGCTACGGAATTGGGTGCGGGTGTTCGACACCTTCGCCACCGTCGACTACGAGCTGCGCGACCTCACGCTCACCGTCGACGACCGCGTCGCCTTCGGGCACGCGTTCGGCCGCCTCAGCGGCACCCTCGCCGACGGCACGGCCGTGCCCGGCATGTGGGTGCGCGGGACGTTCGGCCTGCGCCGCGACGGCGACCGCTGGGTGATCGCGCACGACCAGGTCTCGGTGCCGCTCGACGTCCGCACGGGCGCCGGGATCACCGACCTCGAGCCCTGACCGCGCGGCGCGGCGCCCGCGACCGCTCAGGGCAGGGTGAACAGCACCCGTCGCTCGGGGACGGACGCCGCGGCGAGCGTCGCGCGGACCCGCTCGCCGAGGGGCAGGTCGGCGCCGTCGACGCGCGCTCGCACGGCGGGCTCGGTCAGCATCACCTCGCCGCGCTGCACCCCGCCCTCGGCCTCGTCCTTGGCCGGCCCGCGGACGTCCACGACGACGCCGTCGAACCCCTCGCCCTCGCGGCCCGCCAGCAGGGCGGCCTCGATGATGTCGACGCTGCCCCGTTCGAAGGCGCCGGCGGTGCGGGACGCCGCCGCCATGGTCTCGGGCAGGGCGGGCAGCGCCTCCGCCACCCAGGCGGGGACCTCGCGGCCCGCGCCGTGCGCGAGGCACACCTCGGTGGCGTAGCGGTCGGCGAGCCGCCGCAGCGGCGCGGTGACGTGGGCGTACTCGGCGGCGATCGCCGCGTGCCGCGCGTCGGCCGGGAGCGCCACCGGCGCACCGCCGTCCGGCCCGGGAACCCCGAACGCCAGGTAGCCCGCGCCACGGAAGAGCGACGTCGCCTCGGCGAGGAAGGCCGCGTGGGCCGGGCGGCGCGACTCCAGGGCGGGCACGAGCTGCGCGTAGGAGACGTCGGCGGACCAGTCGATGCCCAGCGCGGCCGCGGTGCGGCGCAGGCGCGCGACGTCGCGGTCGTCGGCGGGCGGCAGCGTGCGGAACAGGCCGACGCCGGCCTCGCGCATCATCGCCGCGGCGGCGATCCCGGTGAGCAGCGAGATCTGGGCGTTCCAGCCCTCCACGGGCAGCGTGCGGCGCAGCTCCAGGGCGAAGGTCCCGCCGTCCTGCGACACGATCTCCTGCTCCGGCACCTCGAGGGACACCCCGCCGCGGTCGCGCTCGCGCGCCTGACGCAGCCGCCCGACGTCGGCCAGCAGCGCGAGCGACTCGGACGCGGTGCCGGCGTCGAGGTGCGCCTGGGCCTCGCCGTAGGTGAGGCGAGCGCGCGAGCGGACCGTCGCGCGCGTCACGGAGGCGCTGGTGATCTCGCCGTCCGCGTCCAGCCCGATCGTCCACAGGACGGCCGGGCGGTCCTCGTCGGGCAGCAGGCTCGCGGCCCCCTCGGACAGGACGGTCGGGTGCAGGGGCGTGCGGACGTCCGGGCCGTAGACCGTGGTGCCGCGGCGGTGGGCCTCGGCGTCGAGCGCGCCCCCCGGAGCCACGAAGGCGGCGACGTCGGCGATGGCGTACCGCACGATGTAGCCGCGTCCCGACGACGCGACGTGCACCGCCTGGTCGAGGTCCATCGAGCCGGGCGGGTCGATGGTCACGAGCTCGACGTCGCGCCGGTCCTGCCGCGCCTGGACGCCGTCGACCGCCGACCCGCCGCTCTTCGCTGACTCCTCGGCCTCGTCGCGGACGGCCGCGGGGAACATCGCGGGCAGCCCGACCTCCGCGCGGAGGGCGGCGAGGGCGTCCGCGACCTCGGCCGGGCCGGCATGGGCGAGATGGAGCTGACGCGTCGGCACGGCTCGACGGTAACGGCGGGCCGTCCTGGCCGCGCGCGGAGGGTGCGTGGCGTGCGTCCCGTTTTCGACAGGCTCCGCCGCGGCCAGATATCTTGATGTCAAACAATCTCTCGTCCATCACTGCCCTGCCTAGGGAGCATCGCCGCATGACCACCGAGTCCCGGCCCGAGGCCGCCACGATCATCTACACCCACACCGACGAGGCGCCGCTGCTCGCGACGTACTCGTTCCTCCCGATCGTCGAGGCGTACGCCGCCCAGGCCGGGGTCACGCTCGAGACGCGCGACATCTCCCTCGCCGGTCGCATCCTGGCCCAGTTCCCGGAGCGCCTGAGCGACGACCAGCGCATCGGCGACGCCCTCGCCGAGCTGGGCGCGCTGGCCACCACCCCCGAGGCCAACATCATCAAGCTGCCGAACATCTCGGCCTCCCAGCCGCAGCTCAAGGCCGCGATCGCGGAGCTGCAGGGCCAGGGCTACGACATCCCCGACTACCCCGAGGACCCGCAGACCGACGCGGACAAGGACGTGCGCGCCCGGTACGACAAGGTCAAGGGCTCGGCCGTCAACCCGGTGCTGCGCGAGGGCAACTCGGACCGCCGCGCCCCCGCCTCGGTGAAGAACTACGCCAAGGCGCACCCGCACCGCATGGGCGCCTGGTCGCCCGACTCCAGGACGAGCGTCGCGACGATGAGCTCCGGCGACTTCTTCTCCCACGAGAAGTCGGTCGTGATCCCCGCCGACGACACCCTGACCATCCGTCTGGTCACGCCGGCCGGCACCTTCGTCCTCAAGGACGGCCTCAAGGTCGAGGCGGGCGAGGTCGTCGACGCGACGTTCATGTCCGTCGCGGCGCTGAACACCTTCCTCGCCGAGCAGGTCGCGCGCGCCAAGGCCGAGGGCGTGCTGTTCTCCGCGCACCTCAAGGCCACGATGATGAAGGTCTCCGACCCGATCATCTTCGGCCACGTCGTGCAGGCCTTCTTCCCGGCCCTCTTCGAGAAGTACGGCGACCAGCTCAAGGCCGCGGGCATCTCCCCCAACGACGGCCTCGGCGGCCTGCTGGCCGCCGTCGACACGCTGCCCGACGGCGCGGCCATCAAGGCCGCCGTCGAGCAGGGCCTCGCCGACGGGCCGGCGCTCGCCATGGTCGACTCCGACCGCGGCATCACCAACCTGCACGTGCCGTCCGACGTCATCATCGACGCCTCCATGCCCGCGATGATCCGCGGCGGCGGCCACATGTGGGGCCCGGACGGCAAGGAGCACGACACCCTCGCCGTCATCCCCGACTCCTCGTACGCCGGTGTCTACCAGACCGTCATCGACGACTGCCGCGTCAACGGCGCCCTCGACCCGGCCACGATGGGCTCCGTGCCCAACGTGGGCCTCATGGCCAAGAAGGCCGAGGAGTACGGCTCGCACGACAAGACGTTCGAGATCCCGGCCGACGGCACCGTCGAGGTCGTGGACGCGGCCGGCGACGTGCTGCTGAGCCACGACGTGCAGGCCGGCGACGTGTGGCGCGCGTGCACCACCAAGGACGTCGCCATCCGCGACTGGGTCAAGCTCGCCGTGAACCGCGCCCGCGCCACCGGCTCCCCCGCCGTGTTCTGGCTCGACGCGCAGCGCGCCCACGACGCGCAGCTCATCGCCAAGGTCGAGGAGTACCTGGGCGACCACGACACCGACGGCCTCGACATCCACGTGATGGCGCCGGCCGAGGCGACGGCGTTCTCGCTCGCGCGGATCCGCCAGGGCCTCGACACCATCTCGGTGACGGGCAACGTGCTGCGCGACTACAACACGGACCTGTTCCCCATCCTCGAGCTGGGCACCTCGGCCAAGATGCTCTCGGTCGTGCCGCTGATGAACGGCGGCGGGCTCTTCGAGACCGGCGCCGGCGGCTCCGCCCCGAAGCACGTGCAGCAGCTGCTCGCGGAGAACTACCTGCGCTGGGACTCGCTCGGCGAGTTCTTCGCGCTGGCCGCGTCGTTCGAGCACCTGGCCACGGCCACCGGCAACGCGCGCGCCCAGGTGCTCGCGGACACCCTCGACCGCGCCACGGGCACGTTCCTCGACCAGGACAAGTCCCCGACGCGCCGCGTCGGCGGGATCGACAACCGCGGCTCGCACTTCTACCTGGCGCTGTACTGGGCCCAGGAGCTCGCCGCGCAGTCGGACGACGCCGAGCTGGCCGCCGCGTTCGGCCCGCTGGCCGCGTCGCTCGCCGAGCAGGAGCAGACGATCGTCGAGGAGCTCGTCGGCGTGCAGGGCTCGCCCGCCGACATCGGCGGCTACTACCGCCCCGACGCGGTCAAGGCCGCCGCGGTGATGCGCCCGTCCGCCACGTTCAACACGGCGCTCGAGGCCCTCTGACCCCGAGCACCTGACGCCGGGGCCCTGGCCCCCGCGAGGTGGTCAGCAGGGGCGGTCCGCATCCGTGCGGGCCGCCCCTTCGCGCCTCCTCGGCATCTCACCAGGACCAGCCGCGGGAGCTGAGCTCCAGCTCCTCGCGCAGCCGCTCGGCGGACTCGGCGCGCTCGCCGGCACGCCGCGGCACGTCGACGACGCCCAGCCCGGCCAGGCGGCACGCCTCGCGCAGCAGCGCGTCGTAGGCCTCCTGGGCCGCGCGGGCGTGGTGGGCGCGGGCGTAGACCTGCGGGTCGTCGTCGATGGCGCGCAGCTCGCGGGCCAGCTCCCCCAGGCGCACCTGGACGGTGAGGGTGAGCAGCGGGTCGGCGACGGCCGGGCGGCGCCGGCGCGACCGCCGCGCGACGGCCTCGCGGTGCGCGCGCGAGCGCAGCCACGACCGGGCGGCGACCGTCGCGAACGCCACGACCGCCGCCGTCACCAGCGCCAGCTGCCACGTCATCGGAGCACCACCTCCGCACCCTTTTTCAGCCTATGCCGGGCGCGGCGCGCACGCGACAATCGGCGACATGCCAGCGCATCGGCCCCTCCTGGCGACGGTCGTCGCGGTGGTCGCGCTGCTCCTGGCGGCCTGCGGCTCCCGGGTGCCGCCGCCGGCGGCGGAGCGGGCGTCGTCGCAGCCGGTGGTGCTCGCGGCCGCCGAGGCGGTGCCGGCGGGCGCGACCGGCAGCGTCGACGTCGGGGGGCGCCCCGTCCAGGTCCACGTGCCGCCCGGGTACGACCCCGCGCGCCCGGCCCCGCTCGTCGTCGTCCTGCACGGCTTCGGCTCCGGCACCGCGCGCGTGGACGCCGCCCTCGGGCTCCGCGACGAGGCTCTCGCGCGCGGCGTGCTCTACGCCCTCCCCGAGGGCACCGAGGGGCCCGACGGGCGCCGCTTCTGGAACGCGAGCGACGCCTGCTGCGGCGCGGACCGCGGCGGCGTGGACGACTCCGCCTACCTCGCGCTGGTGATCCGCACGCTCGAGGCCTCCTACGCCGTGGACCCCGGCCGGGTCGCCGTCGTCGGGTACTCGAACGGTGGGTTCATGGCGTACCGCACGGCGTGCGACCACGCCGACCTCGTGGCGGTCGCGGTGTCGCTCGCGGGCGCGATGCCGGCCGACGACCGCGCCTGCCGTCCCTCGCGCGCGGTGAGCGTCGTCCAGGCGCACGGCACCGCCGACACCGTCATCCGCGCGGGCGGCGGGGTCCGCGACGGGCACGCGTACCCGGCGGCGGCGGAGTCCGCCGCCGCCTGGGCCCGCCTCGACGACTGCGACCCGACGCCCACCTCCGCCGCCGGGCGCGACCTCGACGGCGCGATCCCCGGCCCCGAGACCACGGTGACGACGTGGGCCCGATGCTCGGGCGGCACGTCGGTCGAGCTGTGGTCGATCGCGGGCGCCGGCCACGCCCCCACGCTCACCGGGGCGTTCGCGACGACGGTGCTCGACCTCGTGACGCGCGAGCGCTGAGCCGTCCGCCCACCCGTCCGCCCACCCGTCCGCGGACGACCAAGGTTCGCCTGGCCTTGCTGGCGCGGCACGGGAAGGCTCTCTAACCTGGAATGGTTCAAGAGAGCGATCGTCAACGGAAGCGAGGTTCACCCATGACCACTCCCACGATGAAGCGCAGCACCCCCCGGGCCGAGGCGTCCGACAAGCTCCGCGCCCACCTGCAGCGCGTGCTCGTCGCGCTGGTCGACCTGCACGTCCAGGGCAAGCAGGCCCACTGGAACGTCACGGGCCGCGGGTTCCGCGACCTGCACCTCCAGCTGGACGAGCTGGTCGACGTCGCCCGCGAGCACAGCGACACCGTCGCCGAGCGGCTCCGCGCCCTCCAGGCCGTGCCGGACGGGCGCACGGAGACCGTCGCCACCACGACGGACCTGTCCCCGTACCTCGCCGGCCTCGTGTCCGTCGAGGACACCGTCGACGCGATCGTCGAGCGCGTGGCGCAGACCGTCGAGGTCGCGCGCGAGGTGCACGACGACGTCGACGCCGAGGACCCGACGACGGCCGACCTGCTGCACGAGATCATCACCGACCTCGAGAAGCAGGCGTGGATGATCTCGTCGGAGAACCACGAGGTCTGAGCCGGCCCGCGGGCGACCGCCCGGCCCCGCTCACGACGACGGCGCGTCCCCGCCCGGGGACGCGCCGTCGTCGTACGTCGGGGCTCGCGCCGGTCAGATCACGCCGAAGGCGATCATCGCGTCGGCCACCTTGGTGAAGCCCGCGATGTTGGCGCCCACGACGTAGTCGCCGGGGGCGTCGTACTCGTCCGCCGTGGCGAGGCAGCTGTCGTGGATGTTGGTCATGATCTCCGCGAGGCGCGACTCGGTGTGCTCGAAGCTCCACGAGTCGCGGGACGCGTTCTGCTGCATCTCCAGCGCCGAGGTGGCCACGCCGCCGGCGTTGGCCGCCTTGCCCGGGCCGAACAGCACGCCGGCGTCGCGCAGGAGCCCCACCGCCTCGGGCGTCGTGGGCATGTTGGCGCCCTCCGCGACGGCGCGCACGCCGTTGGCGACGAGCTGCTTGGCGTCCGCCTCGGTGAGCTCGTTCTGCGTGGCGCACGGCAGCGCGACGTCGGTGGGGACGTCCCAGATGCTGCCGTCGGTCACGAGGCGCGCGCCCTGGCGACGCTCCACGTAGTCCGCGACGCGGCCGCGCTCCACCTCCTTGATCTCCTTGAGGAGGTCGAGGTCGATGCCCGCCTCGTCGACGACGTAGCCGGAGGAGTCGGAGAACGTCACGACGCGGCCGCCGAGCTGCGTCGCCTTCTCGGCCGCGTAGATCGCCACGTTGCCGGAGCCGGAGACCGAGACGCGCCGGCCGTCGAGGCTCTCGCCCTGCGTGCCGAGCATGCTCTGCGCGAAGAGGACCGCGCCGTAGCCGGTGGCCTCGCGCCGCACGAGCGAGCCGCCCCAGGTGAGGCCCTTGCCGGTGAGCACGCCGGACTCGTAGCGGTTGGTGATCCGCTTGTACTGGCCGAACAGGTAGCCGACCTCGCGGGCGCCCACGCCGATGTCGCCCGCCGGCACGTCCGTGTACTCGCCGATGTGGCGGTACAGCTCGGTCATGAACGACTGGCAGAACCGCATGACCTCGCCGTCGGAGCGGCCGCGCGGGTCGAAGTCGGAGCCACCCTTGCCGCCGCCGATGGGCAGCCCGGTCAGCGCGTTCTTGAAGATCTGCTCGAAGCCGAGGAACTTCACGATCCCCAGGTACACCGAGGGGTGGAAGCGCAGGCCGCCCTTGTACGGGCCGAGGGCCGAGTTGTACTCGACGCGGAAGCCGCGGTTGATCCGCACGCGGCCGGTGTCGTCGACCCACGGCACGCGGAAGATGATCTGCCGCTCGGGCTCGCAGATGCGCTCGAGGACCGCGGCCTCCACGTACTGCGGGTTCTTGCGCAGCACCGGACCCAGCGACTCGAAGACCTCACGCACGGCCTGGTGGAACTCCACCTCGCCGGGATTGCGGCGCAGCACCTCGGCGAACACAGGCTGCAGACGGTCTTCCATCGGGGCTCCTCCCGGTCGGTGGGGACGCGCCCGCGGGCCCGGGAGGGGCGGCACGGCACACGCACGTCCCTCGCAGGGTAGTCGACCGGCGAGACGTCATCTCACGCGGCGAGACGCGCTGGCCCGCACTCCGGCGTCCCCGCAGGAGATCTCTCCCGTCGACCGGGCCGGTGACACGAGAGATCACGCCGCCGAAGGCCGCCGACGGCGAAAGCCCCACCGTGGCGGACCTCTCAACGACCGTGGGCGCGCGGGGGTGCGACCCCGGTCGGGACCGCACCCCACGCGCGCCCACGGCGCTCCGTGCTCAGCCGAAGATGCGCGGCAGCGTGCCCTCGTGCGCCTCGCGGGCCTCGTCCAGCGGCACCGTGAAGGTCTCGCCGTCGAAGCCGCCGGCGACCACCAGCGCGTCGCCGGCGGTGCGGCCGAGCCGCAGCACGGGGACGCCGGCGGCCTCGGCCACCGCGACCAGCTCGGGCTCGTGCTCCGTGTCCACGGCCACCAGGGCACGCGCGGTGGACTCGCTGAACAGCGCGGCGAACGGCGAGACGCCGTCGCGGCCGGTGACGCCGTCGAGCGCGACGTCCGCGCCGACGCCGTAGCGCAGCGACGCCTCGACCAGGCCCTGGGCGAGGCCGCCCTCGGACAGGTCGTGCGCGGCGGCGACGAGGCCCTGCTCGCGGGCGGCGACCAGCGCGGACGCCAGCGCCTTCTCCGCGGCGAGGTCCACGCGCGGCGGCAGGCCGCCCAGGTGCCCGTGCTCGACGTCGGCCCACGCGGAGCCGTCGAGCTCGTCGGCCGTGCGGCCCAGCAGCAGGATCGACAGTCCCTCTTCGCGCCAGCCGGACGGGACGGCGGTGCGCACGTCGTCGATCACGCCGAGGACGCCGACGACCGGCGTCGGGTGGATCGACGAGTCGATCTGGCCCGGCTCGCCCGTGCCGTTGTAGAGCGACACGTTGCCGCCGGTGACCGGGACGCCCAGCTCCTGGCAGGCGTCCGCGAGGCCCTCGATCGCCTCGACGAGCTGCCACATCGAGTCCGGGTGCTCCGGCGAGCCGAAGTTGAGGCAGTCCGTCACGGCGAGCGGCGTGGCGCCGGCCGTCGCGACGTTGCGGTACGCCTCCGCGAGGGCGAGCTGCGCGCCCGTGCGAGGGTCGAGCTTGCCGTAGCGGCCGTTCGCGTCGGTCGCGAGGGCGACGCCGCGGCCCGTGGCCTCGTCGACGCGGACCACGCCGCCGTCGTCGGGCTGGGCGAGCGCCGTGTTGCCCTGCACGAAGCGGTCGTACTGGTCGGTGACCCACGCCTTGGAGGCGAGGTTGGGCGACGCGAGCAGGCGCAGCGCCGTGGCGCGCAGCTCGTCGGCCGACGTCGGACGCGCCAGGCCGGCCGCCACCGTGGTGTCGGCCTGCAGGCCGTCCTGCCACGCCGGGCGGTCGTAGGGGCGCTCGTAGACCGGGCCCTCGTGCGCGACCGTCCGCGGGTCGACGTCCACGATCCGCTGGCCGTGGTGGTCGATGGTGAGGCGGCCGGAGTCGTTGACCTCGCCGATCACGGCGGTCTCGACGTCCCACTTGCCGGTGATCGCGAGGAACTGCTCGAGCTTCTCCGGCGTGACCACCGCCATCATGCGCTCCTGCGACTCCGACATGAGGATCTCGCCGGCGTTGAGCGTGGGGTCGCGCAGCAGCACGTCGTCGAGCCAGACGTGCATGCCGCCGTCGCCGTTGGAGGCCAGCTCGCTCGTGGCGCAGGAGATGCCCGCGGCGCCGAGGTCCTGGATGCCCTCCACGACCTTCGCGGCGTAGAGCTCCAGGCAGCACTCGATGAGCACCTTCTCCATGAAGGGGTCGCCCACCTGCACGCTCGGCCGCTTGGCCGGCACGCCGTCCTCGAAGGTCTCCGAGGCGAGGATGGAGGCTCCGCCGATGCCGTCGCCGCCCGTGCGGGCGCCGAACAGGACCACCTTGTTGCCCACGCCCGTGGCGTTGGCGAGGTGGATGTCCTCGTGGCGCAGCACGCCGAGGCACAGCGCGTTGACGAGCGGGTTGCCCTGGTAGGAGCCGTCGAAGACGAGCTCGCCGCCGATGTTGGGCAGGCCGAGGCTGTTGCCGTAGCCGCCGACGCCGCTGACGACGCCGTGCACGACGCGGGCCGTGTCGGGGTGGTCGACGGCACCGAAGCGCAGCTGGTCCATGACCGCCACCGGGCGCGCGCCCATCGAGATGATGTCGCGGACGATGCCGCCCACGCCGGTCGCGGCGCCCTGGTACGGCTCGACGAACGACGGGTGGTTGTGCGACTCGACCTTGAAGGTCACCGCCCAGCCGTCGCCGACGTCGACGACGCCGGCGTTCTCGCCGATGCCGACGAGCAGGTGCTCCTTCATCTCCTCGGTGACGCGCTCACCGAACTTCTTCAGGTGCACCTTGGACGACTTGTACGAGCAGTGCTCGGACCACATCACGGAGTACATGGCGAGCTCGGCCGCGGTGGGGCGGCGCCCGAGCAGGTCGCGGATGCGCTGGTACTCGTCCGGCTTGAGCCCGAGCTCCGCGAACGGCTGCGCCTCGTCGGGCGTGGACGCGGCGAGCTCGACGGTGTCGAGCTGCGGGCGGGGGGCGGACACGGCTTCAGCGCTGTCGGCAGCGGCGGTCATCAACTTCCCTCGGGTCGCACGAGTACAAGCACGGGTGGCCGGAATGCTCCGGGTGCTCGGACCGGGTGATCGCCGCACCGCCTCGCGGTGCCGGTATCCGGCATCGGTCCGGGCGGGGGGCGCCACACGGCGCACCACCAGTCTACCGGCGCCCGCGGGCCCTCCCGACGGCACCGCTAGGGTGCCCGCATGAGCGCCCCGACGCGGCACGACCCGCGGCGGCCCGAGCCCCCGGAGCACGTGGGCCCGGCCGACCTCCTCGCCTTCTGCTGCGAGCTCGCCCTGCTCGCGCTCCTGGCCGTGTCCGGCTGGCGCCTCGGTGCCGCCGTCGGGGGCGGCGCGGGGTCCGTCGTGGCCTCCGTCGTCCTGCTCGTCGCGCTCCCGGCCGCGGCCGTGGCGGTGTGGGGCCGGTGGCTGGCGCGCACCACGCGCCACCGGCTTCGCCAGCCCTGGCGGCTCGTCGTGCAGGCCACGCTCTTCGTGGCGGCCGGCGCGCTCGCCGCCGCCGCGGGCCTGCCCGCCTGGGGCGCGGGGGTCGCCGTCGTCGGCGTCGTGGCGTTCGCGCTGACGCGCGAGGCCTGACCGCCCTCCTCCTCCCGCGCCGGGCAGGATGGGCTCCATGCCGATCCTGCCGACCGACCGCGACCCCCGGCTGATCACGGTGCGGCGGGGCGGGTCCCTCACCGACGACCACCACCGGATGCTGGCCGCGTGGGCCGTGGCCTGCGCCGACCACGTGCTGCCGCTGTTCGAGCGGGAGGCTCCCGACGACCCGCGCCCGCGCGACGCGCTCGACGTCGCGCGCGGCTGGATCCGCGGCGAGGTGCCGATGCGCGAGGCGCACCGCACCGCCTTCGTCGCGAACGCGGCCGGCAAGGGGCGTCCCGACCCGGCGCGGTTCGCCGCCCTCGCGGCGGGGCAGGCGGTCGCCGTCGCGCACGTCGCCGCGCACGACCTGGGTGCCGCCGCCTACGCGATCCGGGCCGCGAGCGCCGCGGCCCCCGCCGACGAGGCGGAGGCCGCGCGCCTCGCCGAGCGCGACTGGCAGCGGGAGCAGGTGCCGGCGGAGCTGCTCGCCCTCGTCCTGGACGACCAGCGGGCGCGCAGCGCGATCTGCTGGGACGTCTTCGACGACTGACGACGGCGCCCCGACCTGCCCGGCCGGCCCGTCAGCCCTTGACGGCCCCCGACGCGAGCCCTGCCACGTAGTACCGCTGCAGCGCCACGTACAGCACGACGCACGGGATCATCGCGACCACCGACCCGGCGGCCAGGAGCCCGAAGTCCACCTGGCCGTACGCGCCCTGCTGCAGGTTCACCAGCGACACCGGCAGCGTGTAGAGGGACGAGTCGGTGAGGAACGTCAGCGCGCCGAGGAACTCGGTCCACGACGCGAGGAACGCGTACAGCGCGGCGGTCGCCGCGCCCGGCACGACGAGCGGGCGCAGCACCGACACGATCATGCGCACGGTGCCCGCGCCGTCGACGTGGGCCGAGTCCTCGATCTCGCCGGGCACGGACTCGAACGCGTTGCGCATGACGAACACGCAGAACGGCAGGTTCACGGTCGTGTAGAAGAGCACGAGGCCGAACAGGCTGTCCGTGAGCCGCATCGCGTTCATCTGCAGGTACAGCGGGGTGAGGATGGCCTGGAACGGCACCATCAGCGTGACGAGCACCAGGCCGAACAGCAGCCCCCGGCCGCGGAAGCCGAACTTGGCGAACCCGTAGCCGGCGAGCGTCGCCAGGACGGCGGTGAGCACCGCCGTCGAGACCGACACGACCACCGAGTTCACGATGCCGCGCCAGATCTCCGGCTGGTCGAGGATGAGCCGGAAGTTGACCCACGACAGGTCGAGGAACCGCCCGTCGGGTGCCGCGACGACGACGTCGCCCGGCTGCCCGGCCCGGACGAGGGCGAGCACCAGCGGCACCACGAAGACGAGCGCCGCGAGGATCCCGCCGACCGCGTAGAGCGTGCGGCGCACGCGGGTGTCGCGCTCGGGGCCCGACGGCCGGGTGGCACCGGAGGACGGCCCGCGCCCGGTGGCGGCGCCCCCGGCGGGGCCGGGGAGGTCGGCCGTGGGGGCCGTGCCCGTGAGGCTTGCCGTGCCAGCCATGTCAGCTCCTCTCCCGCAGCAGCCAGAACTGCGCCGCGGTGACCAGTCCGGTGATGACGACCAGGACGAGCGACATCGCGGTCGCCGCCCCCAGCTGCAGCTGCACGAAGGCCCGCCGGTAGATCGCCATCACCACGGTGGTGGTGTCGGAGCCGGGGCCGCCCTGGGTCAGGATGTAGAACTGCGTGAACGCGAGCAGCGACCCGATGACCGACAGCACGACGGTCATGGCGATGGTGCGCCGCAGCATGGGGACGGTGATCGAGCGCTCCCGGACCCACCAGGACGCGCCGTCCAGCTCGGCCGACTCGTAGACCTCGCGAGGGATGCCCTGCATCCCGGACATGAGCAGCACCATGGTCAGGCCCGACACCGCCCAGATCACCATGACGCACAGCAGCCCGGTGGCGAGCGGCCCGTCGACGAGCCACGCCGTCGTGCCGTCGGTGATCCCGAGGGCCTTGAGCACCACGTTCACCATGCCGCTGTTGGGCTGCGCCTCGAGCAGCATGAGGAAGCTCAGCGTGGTGAGGCCGACGACGTACGGGACGAAGAAGATCGTCCGCAGCACGGTGGCGCCGCGGCGGTTGGACCGCACGACGACCGCGAGCGTGTAGCCGAGCGCGAGGATCGGCAGCGTGACGATCGCGGTGTACAGCAGCGTGTACCCGACGGCGCGCCAGAAGGTGGGGTCGGTGAGCACGGACGCGTAATTCTCCAGGCCGACGAAGCGCCACGGCCCGATGAGCGGCAGGTTCGTGAAGGAGATCCCGACGGCGGAGACCAGCGGCACCAGCACGAACACGACGACGAACGCGACGGCAGGTGCGACGAGCAGCAGGCCGGTGCGGGCGGGGTGCGTGAGGGTGCCGTGCCGCCGGGCGGACCGGCGGGCCGCTCCGGGTCGGCCCGCGGCGGTGGGCGGGGCGACGGCCGGGGCGCTCATGCCTGGGCCTGCCGCAGGATGCGGTCGTACGTGGTCTGGGCCTCGTCCATGGCGGCGTCGACCTCCCCGTCGAAGACGGCCCGGCGGAACATGCGCAGCCAGGGTCCGTCCTGCTGGTTGTAGATGAGGTTGTAGGCGAGCGTGGTGGGGGCGTACCCGGAGTCGAGCGCCTTCAGCGTCGGCGTGACGAGCGGGTGGTCGGCCTCGAACCCGGGCGTCACGACGTCGGAGCGGATCGGCGAGTAGAACCCGTCGGGCATCCGCGCCTGCTGCTCCAGCGCGACGGCGAACCGGACGAGCTCGGCGGCCCCCTCCGGGTTCTTCCCGCCCGCGGGCATGCACAGGTTGTCGCCGCCGTCGAAGAACGCGCGGCCGCCGTCCGGCCCGGGCAGCAGCACGACCTGGCTCCGCTCGAGCAGCTCGGGCGAGGCGTTGGGCGCGACGACCCCGTACCCGGCGGGGAACATCCCGAGCCGGCCGGCCACGTAGTCGGCGGACCAGCGCGACGCGTCGTCGGCGAAGCAGCCGGGCGGCACCAGCTTCTCGTCCCAGAGCGTGCGCTCGAGGTCGAGGGTGCGGCGCAGCGCGTCGTTCCCGGCGACGTTCCCGCGCTGGTCCCCGACGTCCCCCGCGATGAGGTCCGTGCCCGTGGCCCACACGTGCGGCTGCACGGTGAACCCGAGCGCACCGGAGGCGTTGCCCGGGTACGACCAGGCGTACGTGTCGTCGTCGAGCGCGGCGATCGCGCGGGCCGCCTCGAGGATGCCGTCGAACGACGCCGTGTGCTCGGCGACGTCCACGCCCGCCCGGTCGAACAGCTCGGTGTTGCAGAACAGCACCGAGAAGTCCCCCAGGAACGGCACGCCGTAGTGCCGGCCGTCCTTGGTGGCCAGCGCCAGGTGGCCCGGGCTCAGCGCGTCGCCGAGGCCGAGGTCCTCGACGAGCGGTGTGAGGTCGGTGAGCACGTCGCGGAACGCGAACATCGTCGAGTAGATGTCGTCGATGTCGATGACGTCGGGCACCCGCCCGCCGCGGATGGCGGTGGCGAGCTTGGTCACGTACTGCCCGCCCTGGATCGGTGTGAGCCGGACCCGGACGCGGTCCTGCGCCGCGTGGAACGCGTCCACCACGGCCTGCACCCCGTTGATCGTGTCCGAGCGGCACCACATCTCGACCGTGCCGCGGGCCCCGTCCCCGAACCCGGGGGCCCCGACGTCGACGGCGGCGACCTGGCCCGCGCACCCGGCCAGTCCCACACCGGCGGCCGTGGCGCCGCCCGCGCCGAGCAGCGCGAGCAGCTGCCGTCTGGTGAGCTCCATCGCTCTCCTCCTCCGCGCCCGCGGGCGCCGCGTCTGCGTCCCGCGGGCGGCGGTGCCCGCGGGGGGCGGGGCGCCCGGTGGCCGGGCGCCCCGCGCGAGGTGCTGCCGGTCAGGCCACGGGGACCCAGACCCGCATGGCCTGCGGGCCGCGGTTGGCCCACAGGTGGTACGGGATCGCCCGCAGCGTCACCGTGCCGGCGGCGGCCGGGGCCGGCGCCGACGCCGCCCGGTAGGGGCCGTCCCCCGCGGCGGTCGCGGGCCGGCCCTGCACCGTGCCCGTGGCGGTCACGACGACCACCTCGCCCAGCAGGTCGGGCCGCTCCTCCTCGCCGAGCGGGCCGGCGACGTCGATCCGCACGTCGTCCACGACGGCACCCGGGTCCTGGTCGTCCTGCTCCAGGGCGTACACGAGCGGGCCGCGCTCGACGGCGACGCAGCCGCGCACGTCGTCGACCCGCGGGTCGGCCGCGGTGAGGCGGGGCGTCACGGGCAGCTCGAGCACGACGGCGTCGCCCGCCGCGAGAGGGCGGCCCACCCTCGCGTAGGCACCCGCCCCGACCGGGGCCCCGTCGAGCGTGGCGCCCTCGGCCCAGCCGGGCACGCGCAGCGCGAGGCCCGCGCCCGCGGGCGCCTCCTCGACGTGCAGGGTCACGCGCCCCTGGTGCGGGTACCGCGTCTCGACGCGCACGCGCAGCGTGCCGCCGGGCAGCGCGGCCGCGATCGTGCCGGGCGCGTACTGGTGCACCTGGAGCGCGTCGTCGGCCACCGTGGCGAGGTAGCCCTCGAGGCTGGACAGCGTCCGCATGATGTTGGGCGGGCAGCAGGCGCAGCCGAACCACGGGCGGCGGCCCGCCGCGGGGTTCCGCTCCTCCTCCGCGTGGGCGCCCGTGCGCACCTGGAGCGGGTTGACGTAGAAGTACTCGGTGCCGCCCAGCGACAGGCCCGCGAGGAAGCCGTTGAGCAGCATCCGCTCGATCTGGTCCGCGTAGCGCACGTCGCCCGTCGCGAGCAGCAGGCGCCACGCCCACTGCACGCCGCCGATGGCGGCGCACGTCTCCGCGTAGGCCCGGTCGTTCGGCAGCTCGTGCGGGTCGCCGAACGACTCGCCGTCCCAGCGGGAGCCGAGCCCGCCGGTGAGGTACTGCTTCCCGTCGACCATCGCCGCGTACTGCCGCTCGAGCGCCGCGAGGAGCTCGCGGTCCCCCGTCTCCACGGCGACGTCGGTGGCGCCGGCGCCGAGGTAGACGGCGCGCACGGCGTGTCCCTCGACCGTGGTCGCCTCGCGGACGCGCACGCGGTCGGAGAAGTAGGTGGGCTGCTTGCCGTGGCCCGCGATGATCCCGGTGCCACGGGCCTCGACGAACCAGCGCGCCAGCTCGAGGTAGGCGGCGGTGCCCGTCTCCCGGTAGAGCTCCACGAGGGCCGACTCGACGACCGGGTGGCCGTCGACCTCGCGCAGCCGCCCCGGCCCGTCCCCGAACGTCTCGACGAGGTGGTCGGCGAGGCGGACCGCGACGTCGAGGAGCTCGCGCCGCCCGGTCGCGCGCACCTGCGCCACCGCGGCCTGGAACAGGTGGCCGGCGCAGTAGTGCTCGTGGCTCCACGGCAGGTCCGAGTAGCGCGGCACGTCGCGCAGCTGCGGCACGGAGTCGAGGTAGCCGTCCGGAGCCTGGGCGCCCGCGACGGCGCGGGTCACCTCCAGGATGTCGGCGAGCAGCGCCTCGTCGGGCTCGCGCCCGTACTCCCACGCCGCCGCCTCGAGCCACTTGTGCACGTCGGAGTCCGCGAAGACCGGCCCGGTCGCCTCGCCCTCGGCGAGCCCCGCCGCGACCTCCAGGTTGCGCAGGTTCCCGTACTCGCGCAGGTGCCCCAGGCCCTCGGGCACGGACGCCGCGCGGTTGACCCGCAGGCGGTGCCCCCAGAGCCCGCCGTCGACGGTCGCGCTGCCGGGCGGCAGCGGACGCAGGGCCGCGATCGCCGCCGCGGTGGGCTCGGCCGGCCCGCGGTCGGTCCTGAACGTCGTCGTCGTCATGCGCCTCTCCCTCGAGGAAGGAAACTAGGAATCCGTTTTCCTTACCGTAGGGAGAGACACCGAAGCCGTCAACCACCATCTTCACAGGCGATATCGCGTACCATCGACCCGTCCGCCCGCCGTGGGGCGGAACATCAGGAAACTTCGAGGAGGTCCTATGGCGGAGGCTCCGGGCGTCGTGCGG
This sequence comes from Isoptericola sp. NPDC057559, assembly GCF_042801555.1. Classification (NCBI taxonomy): domain Bacteria; kingdom Bacillati; phylum Actinomycetota; class Actinomycetes; order Micrococcales; family Promicromonosporaceae; genus Isoptericola; species Isoptericola sp. NPDC057559. The sequence continues at coordinate 308,131 of NZ_JBHVFQ010000002.1, read as the reverse complement.
ATCACCGACGTGGCCGCACTGGCGGGGGTGTCCCCCAGCACCGTCTCGAAAGCCCTCAACGACACCGGCTCGCTGCGGCCCGCGACGCGCGCCCGCGTCCGCGAGGCCGCCGAGCGGCTGGGGTTCGTGCCGGACGCGCAGGCCCGGTCCCTCTCGGCGCGGCGGAGCTTCACCGTCGGCCTGCTGAGCACGGACTCCGCCGGGCGCTTCTCGCTGCCCGTGGTGCTCGGCGCGGAGAACGCCCTCGTCGGCGGGCGGATCTCCGCCCTCCTCGCCACCGCCCGGCACGACCCCGTGCGCGAGCAGCACCACGTGCGCAGCCTCGTCGCGCGCCGCGTCGACGGGATCATCGTCACCGGCCGCACCACCGACTCCCGGCCGCCCATCCAGGTGCCGATGCCCGTGGTCTACGCCTACTCGCCGTCGCAGGACCCGCAGGACGCCTCCGTCGTCCCGGACGACACCGCCGGGATGGCCGCGCTCGCCGCGCACCTCGTCTCCCTCGGCCGGCGCCGGGTCGCGTACGTCGGGGGGCGCGGCGACCAGGCCGCGTCGACGCTGCGGCACGCGGCCCTCTCCGCCGCGCTCGGGGAGCACGGCGCCCAGCTCGTCGGCGAGCCGCTGTTCGGCGAGTGGTCCGAGCGGTGGGGCCGGCTCGCCGTCGACCTCGTGCTCGGCGACCACCGCCCCGGGGACCCGCTCCCGGTCGACGCGCTCGTCTTCGCCTCCGACCAGCTCGCCCGCGGCGGCTGCGACCGGCTCCGCGACCGCGGCGTGCGCGTGCCCGAGGACGTCGCCGTCACCGGCTACGACGACTGGGACGTCATGGCCCTCGCCAGCCGGCCGCCGCTCACCACCGTGGACCCGCAGCTCGACCGGCTCGGCCAGCGGGCCGCCGAGCTGCTGCTCGCGGCCATCGACGGCCGCCCCGCGCACGGCACGGAGCTCTCGCCACCGCGGCTCGTCGTCCGGGCCTCGACGACCGGCGACGCGTGACCTCCGCCGACCCCGCCGTTCCTGCCGGTCAGGGACGCACGGCCGCCGCGGGGTCGAGGGCGGTCGCCGCCGCTGCCGCGGCCCCGAGGAGCAGCCCCACCCGCGTGTGCGGGAGCACCAGCCCCCGCTCGCGCCAGCGCTCGCCGCGGCGGTAGGCCCACTTCTCCGCCGCCACCGCGACGACCGCCGCCACCACGACGGCGGCACCCACGGCGACACCCACGACGGCCGGGTCCGGCAGCGGGTCGGCCCCGTCGAGGCCTCCGTCGCCGACCAGCACGTTGTCGTCCCGCTCGGTGTCCTCGACGGCACCGTCGACGACCGGCGCCGCGCCGGGCCCCTCGAGGTCACGCAGCTCGTCGCGCACCTCCCGGACCCCGTCGAGCGCGGACCGGCCCTCCTGGGTCACGGCCATGCCGAGGGCGACCCCGCCCGCCAGCACCCCGGCCTTCGTGAGGGCACGCGCCCATCGGGGACCGACGACGTCCGGCACGGCGTACCAGGCCAGGGTCGTGAGGCCCGTGATCGCGACGCTGCGGGCGTCGATCCGTCGGCTGTCGGCCGGCGTCTCCATGGGTCACCTCCGGGTGAGGGGCTGAAAGTCCTGAGCGTCCCGAGGTCGTCGGACCGCACCCGGGACAACGCCCAGGGCCGAGGGCGAGTTCCTGTACCCCCCGACGGCCGATCCGGGACCTGCGGAGATGACCTCGGCTTGACCATTCTGCCCGCATCTTTGACCCAGGTCACGACCAGGTGACGCTTCTCCGTGAGCCAGGCCACGACGACCGTCCGGACCGCCAAGGGTTTTGTCTTTTACCACAAGGTGGTTTGATTCGCTCGTGGAACTGCTTCGAACCTTCACCCCGGGCGCCTTCGCGTACGGGCTGGCGTCCTGGTCGTGGCTGGGGGTCCACGGCAAGACGCCCCGATTCACGACCGTCTTCGGCGACGTCTTCCTCGAGTCCCTGGAGGGGTGGTGGTTCCTCGACACGATCGAGGGGTCGCTCGAGCTCCGGTGGTCCACCGCGGTCGAGATGTACACCGAGCTCGACTCACCCGACGGGCGCGCCGACCTCCTCCTCGAGGACCTCTGCCGGGACGCCCTCGACGCGGGCACGGTCCCGCGCGCGGACGAGGTGCTCGCCTTCTCGCCGCACCCCGCGCTCGGTGGCCGGCTGCACGTCGACTTCGTGGCTCCCGTCCGGTTCGAGCTCGCGCTGCGACTGACCGGCGAGATGCACCACCAGCTGCGCTCGTCGCTCGACGCCACGCCGTCGCCCCTCCTGCTCGGGCACGCCGACGCGCCGCACCCGGTCCCCGTGCCGGCGCCCGCGCTCGACTGGCAGCGCATGCCTGGACGGCGACCGTGACGCACCTGTGACCTGCCCGGTCCGCCCAGCGGATGCACGAGCGCCGTACCTGTCGTCTCCTGGGAGAGGCACGGATGAGGCGGACCGTGGGAGGTAGGCATGAGACGGGTGCTCGTCGTCGGGCTCGTCGTAGGAGTCGCGGACGGAGCCCTGCTGGGCGCGTCGGCGGCGCTGGGCTGGACGTGGGTGGCGTGGGCCGCCCTGCTGCTCGGGCTCGGGGGCGCCGCGCTGGTGGCCCTGGCCGTCCCGCCGCCGCGCGTCTCGCGCCCGGCCACCGTGACCCTCGGGCTGCCGCTGCGTGACGAGCAGGCCGCCGAGGCGCCCGTGCTCGTCGAGGTTCCTGCCGAGGTCGCCGTCGCCGCCCCGGCCGACGCTCCCGCGGCGGCGCCCGCCGAGGACGCCCCCGCCGCCGTCGGGCAGTACCCGCAGCCGGTGCGAGCCGCCGGGGAGCCGACGCCCGCCGCCGCCTGACGCACCCGCGCGCACGACGACGCCGCTGGGGCCCGGCGAGACATCGTCTCGCCGGGCCCCAGCGGCGTTCGCGCGACCGACGTCAGGAGCGCTTCTGCTTCTTGAGCGCCTTCTCGCTGATCGGCGCGGTGCCGTCGGCACGCTGCTGCGCGTAGTAGGCGCGCGCCTCGTCCTGCCGCTCCGCCTCGATGCCCGACGCGATGACGGCCCGCAGGTGCTCCGGCCCGTAGCCCCACGCGTCCACCAGGTCGACGGCGTGCGGGCGCAGGCGGTCGAGCAGGCGGTCGACGTACGACGTCACCGTGCGCGCACGCTGCACGGACAGGCGCCCGTTGAGCAGGTACCAGGCGAGGTTGCGCTCGATGAGCGTGAGCCCGAAGACGTCGCGCACCCACGTCATGACGCGGCGGGTGCCGGCGTCCTCGACCTGCTCGAGCGCGTCGGTGAACGCCGACCACCGCAGCAGGTCCGCGTGCGCCCGGGCGGCCTCGACGAGCTGCACCTGGTTCTCGTCGAAGATCCGCGCGGCGGTGACCGGGTCGGCCTTCTGCGCGGGACGCAGGGCCATGGCGACGTCCTCGACGATCGTCGCGACGCGGTCGGCCAGCAGCTCGCGCTGGGTCTCGGCGTCGCGCAGGTGTCCGGCGGCACGGCGCGGGTCGCCGACGTCGGCGATCGCCTGGCCGGCCCGGCGCAGGCCGGTGCGGTGCAGGGCGGCGTCCGCGGCCCGGTCGACGACGAACCGGGCGATGCCGGCCGGCGTCGACGTCGCGCCCTTGAGCGCCTTCGCGTAGTCGCCCACGAGGCGCTTCGCCACGAGCTGCAGCAGCACCGTGTTGTCGCCCTCGAACGTGGCGTACACGTCCATGTCGTGGTGCAGGCTCGTGATGCGGTTCTCGGTGATGAAGCCGGCACCGCCGCAGGCGACGCGCGCCTCCTGAAGGGTCTCGAGGACGAACGTCGTCGACGTCGCCTTGAGCGCCGCCGCCATCGTCTCGAGGTCCTCGCGGTGCTCCGGGGTGTCCTTCTCGCCGGAGAACACGTCGTCGAACAGGTCGAGCAGGCGGTCGTGCGCGAAGTGCGTCGCGTACGTCTCCGCGATGCGCGGGAAGAGGCGGCGGCGGTGGGTCGCGTAGTCCAGCAGCACCGTCTCCTCGATCGGCGACGCCGACGTGAACTGCCGGCGCTCGGCGCCGTACTTCACGGCGATGGCCAGGCCGAGCTTGGACGCCGTCGACGCCGCGCCGTCCAGCGACACGCGGCCCTGCACGAGCGAGCCGAGCATCGTGAAGAAGCGCCGCCCGGGGCTGTCGATCGACGACGAGTACGTGCCGTCCGCGGCGACCGCGCCGTAGCGGGCCAGCAGGTCGGAGCGCGGGATGCGCACGTGGTCGAAGGCGAGGCGCCCGTTGTCCACACCGCGCAGACCGCCCTTGAGGCCGTCGTCGTGCCCGCTGATCCCCGGCAGGAACTCCATCGTCTCCGGGTCGCGCACCGGCACGTAGAAGCAGTGCACGCCGTGGTTGACGCCGTTCGTGATCAGCTGCGCGAAGACGGTCGCCGCCGTGGCGTGCACGGCCGCGTTGCCGAGGAACTCCTTCCACGCCGCGCGGAACGGCGTGTGGATCTCGAACTCCTCCGTCTCGGGGTCGTACGTGGCCGTCGTGGCCACCGACGCGACGTCCGAGCCGTGCCCGATCTCCGTCATCGCGAACGCGCCCGGCACGGTCAGGTCCATGGCGCCCGGCAGCAGGCGGTCCTGCTGCTCCGGGGTGCCCAGGTGCAGGATCGCCGAGCCGAACAGGCCCCACTGGACGCCCGCCTTGATCTGCAGCGACGGGTCGGCGACGGCGAGCTCCTCGAAGCCCGCCAGGTTCGCGCCCGGGGAGTCCGCCCCGCCGAGGCGCGTCGGGTAGCCGAGCCACACCTGGTGCTTCGGGTCGGTCGCGAGCAGCTTCATCTGCTCGAGCACGCGCTCGCGGTGCTCCGCCATCGACAGCGACTCGTCCTTCCAGAAGGTCGGGTCGGTCGAGCGGGCACGGGCGTGCCGGCGCCACTCCGGCCACCGGCCGAGCAGCTGCTCGGACAGGCCGGCGACGTCGACGCGCGCGGTCGCCTTGGCTGAGGACGGCGCGGGGGCGGACGCGCCGGCGGTGGCGTGCGTCGTCGCGGGGCGGTCGGACGTCGTGGTCATCGGTTCTCCTGCGGTTGTGCGGGGTCGGAGGTCAGGGAGGTCTGGGGAGGCGTCGGGCCCTCGTGGTGGAGGACGCCGACGGGGCCGGTCCACAGCCAGAGCGTCACCTGCTCGGTGAGCTCTTCCCGGGTGAGGCGTCCGGGGCCCTCGTGGCCCAGCCACCACTCGCCGGCGCCGCGCACGAAGCCGACGGCGCCCGCGGCCCACGCGGCGGCGAGGCCGGGCGCCACCTGGACGGCCCGGGCGAACGGCTCGGCCACCAGCTCGATGACGGAGTCGAGGTATGCGCCGAGCGCCTCGACCTGCCCGGTGCCGGCGGCTCCCGGCGCGGGCTCGTTGCCGCCGATGGCGGTGCGCGTCACGAACCAGTAGACGTTGGGCGAGTGCTCGATCATCTCGAGGTAGACGCGGACCATCGCGCGCAGCGCGGCGTGCGGGGTGGGCGCTGCCTCGGCGGCCTCGCGGAGGGCGTCGTGCATCGTCGCGACGACGTGCGCGGACACGGCGAGGCGCAGTCCTGCCTTGTCGTCGAAGTACCGGTAGACGATCGACTTCGACGTGCCCGCCTCGGACGCGATCTCGTCCATCGAGACCCCGGGCCCGCCGCGGTGCACCGCCTTGCGCGCGGCGTTCACGAGCTGCGCCCGCCGCGCGGCACGATGATCGTCCCAGCGCGTCGAACGACCGTCGAGGGCCGATCGAGAATCCTGGTTCGAGCGGGCGTCGAGCTGCTCTGCGGCCGTCATCGGCCGCACCTTGTGACTCGTCTCACGAGACTGAGAGTATCAGGTACTGTGAGTCCTACCTGACCGACGGAGTGAAGGAACTACCCCTGTGGCTACACGCAAGCCGTCCGGCACCTCCCGGACCACCGCCCGCGCCGCGAGCTCGTCCGCCCCCGCCGGCGTGCGTGACGCCGTGATCGTGGGCGGCAACCGCATCCCGTTCTCCCGGGCCGGCAAGAAGTACGCCGACGCCTCCAACCAGGAGATGTTCACCGCCGCGCTCGAAGGTCTCGTCGCCCGCTACGGCCTCCAGGGCGAGCGCATCGGCGAGGTCGTGGGCGGCGCCGTCCTCAAGCACTCGCGCGACTTCAACCTCGTGCGCGAGTCCGTGCTCGGCTCCTCGCTGTCCCCGCAGACGCCCGCCTTCGACCTGCAGCAGGCGTGCGCCACGGGCCTCGAGGCCGCCATCACGGTGGCGAACAAGATCCGCCTCGGACAGATCGAGTCCGGTATCGCCGGCGGCACCGACACCATCTCCGACGCACCCGTCGCCGTGAGCGAGGGGCTGCGCCGCGCGCTGCTCGACGCCTCGCACGCCAAGACGCTGCAGGCGCGCCTCAAGGCGTTCGCGAAGATCCGCCCGTCCGACCTCAAGCCGCTCACCCCGGCCACGGACGAGCCCCGCACCGGGCTGTCGATGGGCGAGCACCAGGCGATCACCACCGCGCGCTGGGGCATCTCCCGCACCGCGCAGGACGAGGTCGCGCTCGCCAGCCACCAGCACCTCGCCGCCGCCTGGGACGCCGGGTTCTTCGACGACCTCGTCACGCCGTTCCGCGGCCTGACCCGCGACGACAACATGCGCGCCGACACCTCGATGGAGAAGCTCTCCGGTCTCAAGCCGGTCTTCGGGCGCGGCCTCGCGGAGCCCGCCGAGCCCACCATGACGGCCGGCAACTCCACCCCCCTCACGGACGGCGCCTCGACCGTGCTGCTCGCCTCGGCGGACTGGGCCGCGGAGCGCGACCTGCCGGTGCTCGCCCGCCTCGTCGACGCCGAGACCGCCGCCGTCGACTTCGTGCACGGCCACGACGGCCTGCTCATGGCGCCGGTGCACGCGGTGCCCCGCCTGCTCGCCCGCAACGGCCTCACCCTCGGCGACTTCGACTTCTTCGAGATCCACGAGGCGTTCGCGTCGACCGTCCTCACGACGCTCGCCGCCTGGGAGGACGCCGACTACTGCAAGGCGGAGCTCGGCCTCGACGAACCGCTCGGCAGCATCGACCGCGACAAGCTCAACGTGAACGGTTCCTCGCTCGCCGCGGGCCACCCGTTCGCGGCCACCGGCGGGCGCATCCTCGCCACGGCGGCGAAGCTGGTGGCGGCGAAGGCGGCCGAGACCGGCGAGCCCGCCCGTGCCCTGATCTCCATCTGCGCCGCGGGCGGCCTCGGTGCCACCGCCGTCGTCGAGTCCGTCTGAGCGGAGAAGGAACGAGATGACCGACTCCTACACCCGTGCCGTCAACAGCGGCTTCACCAAGACGCTCGCCAAGAAGCTGGGCCTCCCCCGCCCCGCCGTCCTGCGGCGGTTCCGCGCGGGCGACCCGCTGACCGTCGGGCCCGTGCTCGTCGTCTCCGACGCCGCCTCCACCGGCGACGCGGACACCCTCGCCAAGGAGCTGCTGGGCTGGGGCCTCGACGTGCGCCGCCAGCCCACCGACGACGCCCGCTGGGGCGCCGTCCTCCTCGTGCTCACCGAGGCCGCCCGGCCCACCGACGTCTCCGAGGCCGTCCTCGCCGTCGGGTCCGTGCTGCGCCGGCTCGCCGGCAACGGCCGCGTGATCACGGTCTCGCGCGAGGCCGCCGCCGGCGACGCCCCCGCCCTCGCCGCAGCCCGCAACGGCGTGGACGGCTTCCTGCGCTCCCTGGCCAAGGAGCTGCGCGCCGGCGCCACCGGCAACGGCATCGTGCTCACCGACGGCGCCGCCGTCGACGCCGCCTCCACCCTGGCGACGCTGCACTTCTTCCTGTCCGCCCGCTCCGCGTACGTGGACGGGCAGCTGCTGCCGGTCGGGCCGGCGGACGCCGACCTCCCCGCCGACTGGGACCACCCGCTGGCCGGGAAGGTCGCCGTCGTCACCGGCGCGGCCCGCGGCATCGGAGCGGCGATCGCGAGGACGCTGGCCCGCGACGGCGCCACCGTCGTCTGCGTGGACGTCCCCGCCGCCGGCGAGGGCCTGGCCCGCACCGCCAACGCCGTGGGCGGCACGGCGCTGCAGCTCGACGTGACCGCCGAGGACGCGGGCCGCCGCATCCTCGAGCACGCGCGCACCCGCCACGGCGGGCTCGACGTCGTCGTGCACAACGCCGGGATCCTGCGCGACAAGCTGCTGGCCAACATGAAGCCCGCCCAGTGGGACTCGGTCATCGCCGTGAACCTCGAGGCGCAGCTGCGGATCAACGACCAGCTGCTCGGCCTCGACGGGGGCGAGGGCGTCGACGGCCTGCGGATCGTGTCGCTCGCGTCGACGTCCGGCATCGCCGGCAACAAGGGGCAGACCAACTACGGGTTCTCCAAGGCAGGCGTCATCGGGCACACGCGCGCCACCGCCCCGCTCGTCGCCGCGCGCGGCGGCACCGCGAACGCCGTGGCGCCGGGCTTCATCGAGACCGAGATGACGGCGTCGATCCCGTTCGCCACCCGCGAGGTCGCGCGCCGCGTCTCCTCGCTGCAGCAGGGCGGGCAGCCGGTGGACGTCGCCGAGGCGATCGCCTTCCTCTGCTCCCCCGCGGCCGCGGGCGTCAACGGTCAGGTGCTGCGCGTGTGCGGGCAGAACCTGGTGGGGCGGTGACGGCGGCCGCGCCGGCCACCAGCGCCGGCGAGCCGCTGCGCGTCGAGACGCTGCCGACCCTCCCCGGGCTCGGCGGCCTGTACGCGCGCGGCGCCGCCGCGTCCGGACGGATCGCCGCCGGCCGCGCGATGCCGGGGCTGCCCGTCATCGGCCAGGGCCGGACCGGCGAGGGGGACGGCGAGGAGCCGCCCCTCACGCTGCCCGACGTCGCCTACCGCGTCTCCGGGGTGCCGACGGCCGACGTCGCCCACCACCTGCACGACTACCAGCGGCTGCTGCACGAGCCGGTCACCGACGTGCTGCCCGCGGGCTACCTGCACGTGCTCGCGTTCCCGCTGGCGACGGCGGTCATGGTGCGCGGCGACTTCCCGCTGCCGCTGCTCGGCATGGTGCACCTCGCGAACGACGTCGTCGTGCGGGGTCCCGTGGTGCTCGGCGACGTGCTCGAGGTGCGCGCGTGGTCGGAGAACCTGCGCCCGCACAAGCGCGGCGTCCAGGTGGACCTCGTCGCCGAGGTGCGCCGACAGGACGATCCGGCCGGCCCGGCCGTGTGGCGCGGTGTGTCGACGTACCTCGCCAAGGGGTTCCACCTGCCGTGGACCGCGGAGGCGGACGCCTCCGACGCCGCGGCGGCCGAGCCCGAGGACGGCGAGGAGCGCGCGCCGGCCGGCACGTGGACGCCCCCGCTGCCCACCGGCCGCTGGGCGCTCGGTCCGGGCACCGGCCGCGCGTACGGCGCGGTCTCCGGCGACCGGAACCCGATCCACCTGTCGGCCCTGTCCGCCAAGGCGTTCGGGTTCCCCCGCGCCATCGCGCACGGCATGTACACCGCCGCCCGCGCGCTGGCCGACGTCGGGCACGCTCGCGGGGACGCCTACCGGTGGACGGTCGAGTTCGCCTCGCCGGTGCTGCTGCCCGGCACCGTCGACGTGGCCGTGACGCCGGAGCCCGAGGCCCCCGGCTTCGCGTACGTCGGCTGGAACGGCGGCCGCGGCCGCCAGCACTTCCGCGGCACCGTCACCCCGCTCTGACCGGGCTCCGCCCGCCTGCCGAACAGGCAGCCGACACCGTGATCGCACCCGAGATTGCGCGATCACGGTGTCAACTGCCTGTTCGGCGGCGGAGGCGTGCGGCAGGATCGGCGCATGGCGACTCTCGGCTGCATCCTCGCGCCCTACGGCAACCCGCCCTCGCGGTTCGTCCCGTTCGCCCGCACCGCCGAGGCCGCCGGCCTCGACGAGGTGTGGCTGTGGGAGGACTGCTTCCTCGAGTCCGGCCCGAGCGCCGCGGCCGCGATGCTGGCCGCCACGGAGCGGCTGTCCGTGGGGATCGGCGTCATGCCGCTGCCGCTGCGGAACGTGGCCCTCACGGCGATGGAGACCGCGACCATCGACGGGATGTTCCCGGGCCGCTTCGTGCCGGGCGTCGGGCACGGCGTGCAGGACTGGATGGGGCAGGTCGGGGCGCGCGTGGGCTCGCCGCTGACGCTGATGCGCGAGCAGGTCGGCGCCCTGCGGGCCCTGCTCGCCGGCGAGCGCGTCACCACCTCCGGCCGGTACGTCACGCTCGACAACGTCGCCCTCGACTGGCCGCCCACCGTCGCGCCCCTCGTGGTCGCGGCCGCGAAGGGGCCCAGGACGCTGCGCCTGGTGGGCGAGGTCGCCCAGGGCGTCGTCATCGACGGCGACGCCGGCGTCTCCGGGGCCCGCCAGGCGGTCGCGCTGGTGGACGAGGGGCGCGCCGCCGCCGGCCTGCCCCCGGTCGCGGAGTCCGCGCCCGAGGGCGAGCACCCGTTCCGGACGGTCGCCTTCGCGCAGGTGGCCACCGGCGCAGGCGCGGCCGACCGGCTGCGCCGCTCCCTGGCCCGCTGGGACGTCGACGCCGGGTCCGACGACGTCCTCGGAGACCACGCCACCTGGGGCTCCGCCGAGGAGGTCGCCGACGGCCTGCGCCGCTTCGTCGACCTCGGCGTCACGACCGTCGTCGCGCAGCCGACCCTCGACGAGCCCGACCTGGACGGCTTCGCCGCGTTCCTCGGCGAGGAGGTCGCGCCGCTGCTGCGGTAGGCGTCAGCCCGCGGTGCGCGGGATCGTGCGGGTCCAGCGCCGCTCGAAGACCACCTCGTCGCCGTCGCGCGCGACCACCTCGTTCTCGGTGACGAACGCGTGCTCGTCGCAGGTGATCTCCGACCGGGTGACGACGCTCGCGTCCCAGCCGCCCGGCAGGCCCGCCGGCAGCGGGTCGCCGGGGGCGCGCCGCAGCCGCACGGTCCAGTCCGAGCGGGTCCTGGCACTCGTCGCGTCCGGGCCGATCCAGTACCGCTCCAGCGCGTCCTCGGTGAACTCGAGGCCGTCCGGGTAGGTGCGGGTGCCGCCGTAGCGCGGGTCCACCTCGAGCAGCCACGCCCCCTCGGCGACGTCGCGCACCACGCGGCGCTCGGGCCGGGCCTCGTCCGCGTCGCCGAAGACCACCCCCAGCGGCGGCGTCTGCTCCGGCTCCTCGAAGGCCACGGGCGGGTGCGCGGCGGCGCGGTCGTGCACCGGCAGCTCGACGGCGCCGTCGCCCACCGCGACGGCCAGCACCGCGCCGCCCGGCTGCGGCCACACCCACGGCCAGTAGGCGGACGACACCGCGAGCCGCAGCCGGTGCCCCGGCGCCAGCGCGTACCCGGTGCCGGTGAGCTCGAACGACACCTCCTCCGTGGCGCCCGGCGTCCACGACGTCACGCGGTCCCGACCGCGGCGCGCCGACAGGTTGAGCACGCCGCGCGTGACCAGGGTGGACGCACCGTCCGGGCCGACGTCGCACAGCCGCGCCACGACCTGACCCTTCGACCCCGAGCAGGTCAGGCGCAGGCGGACCCGGGCGCGGCCGAGGATCTCCAGCGGCTCGTCGAGGGGCGCGGAGTCGAAGCAGAGGGAGCGGCCGTCCTCCTCGCGCTGGTCCGGGGGCAGGTCGCCGGCGTTGCCGAACGGGAAGAACCGGCCGGCGTCCACCCCCGTGTGCGAGGGCGAGTCCACCAGCCACGACGTCGGCACCGGGTGGCCGCCCGCGAGCGCCTCCACCGTCGGGGCCGTGGTGCGCAGGGCCGCGGCGGGCACGTCGTCGTCCCGTCCGGCGGCGAGCGGCAGCTCGCGCACGGCCACGTGCGGCGACGGCCACGACGGCTCGCCCACCCACCGGCCGGGCAGCTCGTCGTAGACCGTGGCGGGCGGCACCGACTCGCTCACCCAGGCGCGCAGGGGCGGGTCGTCGAGGACGCCCCGGTCGGCGCCCTTGAGCCAGTGGTCCCACCAGCGCAGCGTCTCCTGCAGGAAGCCGATGGCGGGGCCCGGCGGCAGGCCGCGGTCCGGGTACTGGTGCGACCACGGGCCGAGGATGCCGCGCACCGGGGCGCGCAGCGCGCCGTCGTCGCCCGCCGCGGCGAGCCGCAGCACGGTGTCGCGGTACGGGTCGTTCCAGCCGCCGACGGCGAGGACCGCGGCCGAGATCGCGGAGTAGTCCTCGATGACGCTGCCGTGGCGCCAGTAGTCGTCGCGCGTCTGGTGCGCGAGCCACGTGTGCACGAACGGCTCGGTGTGCTCCAGCCGGTCGAGCCACTGCTCGCGCCACCCCTCGCCGACGTACGCCGGGTCCGGCGGCCGGGAGCAGAACGCGAGCATCGTGGCCGCCCAGGCGTGCATGTCGACGGCGAGCACGGAGCCGCCCGTGTAGTGCACGTCGTTGTCGTACCGGTCGTCGGTGGAGCACACGGTGACGATCGCCTTGAGCGGCTCCGGGGCGAGGGCGGCGACCTGCAGCGAGTTGAAGCCGCCCCAGGAGATGCCGAACATCCCGACCGACCCGTCGCACCAGTCCTGCGCGGCCAGCCACTCGACCACGGCCACGCCGTCCGCGAGCTCGGTGGGCGAGTACTCGTCGTCCTGGTGCCCGTCGCTGTTGCCGCTGCCGCGGATGTCGACCCGCACCGACGCGTACCCGTGGCCGGCGTAGTACGGGTGCCGCTGGGCGTCGCGCGGCGCGGTCCAGTCGGACAGCCGGTAGGGCAGGTACTCGAGGATCGCCGGGACCGGCGCCGGGTCGACCGGCCGCCAGACCCGCGCGGCGAGGCGGGTGCCGTCGGCCAGCGGGATCCAGAGGTCCTCGACGCGGGTCTCGTGGGGCAGGTCGGTGACGTATCGCATGGTGCCTCCGGGGAGCGCTCAGTGGACGGGGTGCATGGTGCGCTTCATCCACGGCGACAGGGCGAGGACGACGATCGCGACCACCACCGGCACGGCACCGTTCACGGCGAAGTAGACGCCGTCGGGCACCTCGCCGTAGAACCGGACCGTCTGCGCCTGGATGCCGTTGGCCAGCGCGATCGACAGGAACCACACCGCCATCGACTGGCTGGAGAACGCGGCGGGGGCGAGCTTGGTCGTGGCGGACAGGCCGGTGGTCTGCAGCAGCACGTCGCCGAGGCCCAGCAGCGTCAGGGAGACCAGCAGCCACCAGACGGCGATGCGCCAGTCGCCGGACTGCCCGCTCACCGCCGGCACGAGGACCAGGTAGGACAGGCCGCCGAGGAGGGCCCCGAACGCGACCTTCTTGGACGCGTGCGGCTGCCGCGGCCCCAGCCACGTCCACAGCGCCGCGACGAGCGGCGCGACCAGCACCTCCGCGGCACCGAGGTAGGAGCTGAACCAGGCCGACGGCACGTCCCAGCCGAAGATGGTGCGCTCCACGTGGTCCTCGGCCAGCAGGATGAGCACGGAGTACGCCTGGAACAGCACGAAGTTGAAGGCGACGGACGCGAGCCACAGCACGAGGAACGGCCGCAGCCGCCCCCGCTCGGCGCCGGTGACCCGCGGGCTGCGGAACATCACCGTGAAGTAGACGACGGGAGCGACCATCGCGATCACGGTCAGGGCGTCCACGATGCCGTCGACGTCCAGCCGCCCGAGCAGCGCCAGCACCACCAGCACGACCACGACGAGGGCGCCCGCGCCGACGAGGATCCAGCGCATCCGCCGGGCGGCGTCGGGCGGCAGCGGCGCCTCGGCCCCGCGCCCGTACCCCGGGATGCGACGGCGGCCCGCGACGTACTGGATCAGCCCGGCCGTCATGCCGATCGCGGCGGCCGAGAAGCCCCAGTGCCACCCGATCTCCGCGCCCAGCCAGCCCGTCACCAGCGGGCCGAAGAACGCGCCCACGTTGATGCCCATGTAGTAGAGCGCGAAGCCGGCGTCGCGGCGGTCGTCGTCGGTGGAGTACAGCTTGCCGACCAGCGTCGACACGTTCGGCTTGAGCAGGCCGGTGCCGAGGCTGATGAGGACCAGGCCGGCCCACGTGGACGCCTCGGCGGGGATCGCCATCGTGTAGTGGCCGGCGGCGATGAGGATGCCGCCCCACAGGACGCTCCGGTACGAGCCGAGCACCCGGTCGGCCACCCAGCCGCCGCCCACCGACACGAGGTAGACCATCGTGCCGTAGCCCGCCGCGATCGACGCCGCGTTGCCCGACTCCATGGCCAGGCCGCCGTCGGCCACCGTCGCGGTGAAGTACAGGACGAGGATCGCCTGCATCCCGAGGAACGAGAACCGCTCCCACACCTCGAGGCCGAACAGCGTCGACAGGCCACGGGGGTGGCCGAAGAATCCCCGGTCGTCCCGCTCGTCGGGGCCCGGGGCGGGATCGGCCGTGGCGGCGTCCTCGGTGGTCACCCGTCCAGGCTCCCACCACTGCTCGCCGCCGACCTGTCGAGCACCCGTCCGGTCAGCGCGCCAGGCGCTCCAGGAGGCCGGCGCGGACGGCGGGCCACTCGTCGTCGACGATCGAGAAGTACGCGGTGTCCCCCACCGTGCCGTCGGCGGCGACGCGATGCTTGCGCAGCACGCCCTCCGGCTTCGCCCCGAGCCGCTGGATGGCCGCGCACGACCGGGCGTTGCGGGAGTCGGCGCGCAGCGCGACGCGGCGCAGCCCCCACTCCTCGAACGCGTGCCGCAGCAGCAGGAGCTTGCACGCCGGGTTCGTGGTGCCGCCCCACCAGCCGCGACCGTAGAACGTGGTGCCGATCTCGACGCGGCCCGCGGCCCGGTCGTAGAAGCGGGTGGACCCGCGGACGGTCCCGTCGGCGCCGACGACCGCGAACGCCGTCGTGCCCGGCGTGGTGACGCCCGACACGATCCACGCCTCGAGGTCCGCGACAGTCACGGGGACGGGCGACGTCATGCCGAACCAGAGGTCGGCGTCGACGAGGGGGAACAGCGCCGCGGCGTGCCGCGGCTCGAGGGGTTCGAGGCGCACGCCGTGGCCGGCGAGGACGAGGTCGTGGGTCACGGGACCATCCTCGCCGACGACGGGCGCGGGCCGATGGGTAGCGTGCAGACATGGACGAGCTGCACGAGATGACCGCCACCCGGCTGCGCGACCTGCTGCGCGCGGGAGAGCTCACCCCGACGGAGGTGGCCGACCATTTCCTGGCCCGGATCGAGCGCGCCAACCCGGACCTGGGGGCGTTCGTCACCGTCACGCCGGACGCCGCCCGCGCGCGGGCGGCGGGCCTCGAGCGCGACGGCGCGCACGGCCGCGCCGTCCTGTGGGGGCTGCCGGGCGGGGACAAGGACCTGTGGATGCGCGCCGGCGTGCCCGCCGGGTTCGGCTCCCGCGCGTTCGCGGGCGACGACGCCGTCGTGCCGCCCGTGAGCGACGAGATCGTCGAGGTCCTCGACGCCGCCGGCATGGTCAGCCTCGGCCGCACGACGGCGCCCGAGCTCGGCTTCCCCGCCTACACGGAGCCGCTCGCCGGGCCGGTGGCCCGCAACCCGTGGGACCCCTCCCTCGGGGCGGGCGGGTCGAGCGGCGGCGCCGCGGTGGCCGTCGCGGCGGGCCTGCTGCCGTGCGCGGCCGGGTCGGACGGCGGCGGCTCGGTGCGCATCCCCGCGGCGGCGTGCGGCGTCGTCGGGCTCAAGCCCAGCCGCGGCCTGGTGCCGGCCGGGTCCGGGCAGGAGTCCCTGGGCGGCCTGGTCGTCAACGGCCCCCTCGCCCGCACGACAGAGGACGCCGCGCTGCTGCTCGAGGGCATGCTCACCTGGACTCCCGACGGCCGCGTCGCCCACCCGCTGACGCTGCGGGCGCCGTCCGCCCGCGCCGGCGACTACCTGGCCGCGGCGCGCCGGGGCGAGGTGGCAGGCAGCGGCGGCGAGGACGTGCGCGGGCGGTTCCGCGTCGGCGTCACGACCGACTCGGCGTGGGACGACTTCTACGCCATCACGACGTCCGACGCCGCACGGGCCGCGCTGGACGCGGGCGTCGCCGCGCTCGCCGGGCTCGGGCACGAGATCGAGGGCCTGGCGCTCGAGCCGGACCCGGCGTACGGCCCCGCCTTCCGCACCCTGTGGATGGCGGGCGCCTCGGCCGTGCCCCTCGACGACCCCGAGCGCCTCGACCGGCTCGAGCCGCTCACCCGCTGGCTGATCGGGCGCGGCCGCGAGGTGCCCGCGCGGCAGGTCGCGGAGGCGCTGCGCGCGCTCACCGCCTTCGAGCGCCGCCTCGTGGCGCAGGTGTCGCGGTTCGACGCCGTCGTCACGCCGGCGCTCGCGCTGACGCCGCGGCCCGTCGGCTGGTTCGACGCCGAGGACCCGGAGCGCAACTTCGAGCAGCAGTGCCAGTACACGCCGTGGACGTCGATGCTCAACGTGGCGGGCCTGCCCGCGATCACCGTGCCGACCCGCTGGACCGACGACGGCCTGCCGATGGGCGTGCAGGTGATCGGCCGTCCCGGGGGCGAGCCGACCCTCCTCGCGCTCGCCGCGCAGCTCGAGGACCGGCTGCGCTGGCCGGATCGGCGCCCGCCGGCCTGGTGACAGCCCGGTCCGCGCCCACCCCTTCCCTTCGCGCGCCGTCCGCGCTACGGTACCCCAGAGGGGTATATACCCCTCTGGGGTACACAAGGGAGTGAACGCCATGCCGGAGTCCGAAGCAGCATCGTTCGAGGCAGCACCGCAGGCAGCACGACTCGACACGACCACCGAGGGCGGCGCCCGCGGGACGCCCGCGACCACGCGCTGGTGGGTCAACGCCCTGTGGATCGTCGTGGGGATCGTCTCCGGCCTGGGCATCGTCCTCGGCCTGGGCGCCGAGGGGGAGGCGGCCGGCGGCTCCCCCGCCGAGACCACCACCGCCGCCGTGCCGGCCACCGCCGTCGGCGTCGCCGCGGTCTGCTACCTCGCGGCCGCCGCCACCGGCCGCCGCTGGGTGGGCTGGGCGATGGTCCCGGTGGCCAGCGTCCTGCCGTTCCTCGAGTACGCCGGCGTGCCGCGCTGGGCGTCGTTCGGGGTCGTCGGCCTGGCCTTCCTGGTCTACGGGCTCGCCCGCCGCCGCCCGACCACCCTCGCGCAGGCCGTCGCGATGGCCGCGTACTACGGGGTCGCGATCGCCGCGGTGGCGATGCCGCCGCGCGTCGGGCTCGTCGTCGCGGCCGTGGCCCTCGCCGCGCACGTCGCGTGGGACCTGGTGCACTACCGCCGCGACGTCGTCGTGCACCGCTCCCTCGCCGTGTGGTGCATCGGGCTCGACCTCACCGTCGCCGCGCTCTGCGTGGCGTTCGCGGTCGCCGCCTGACGCCGCGGCCCACGGGCTGAGACGCCCGGGTGCGAGCGTGCGGACGGCCGCCTACGTTCGGTTCCTGAGGTTGTTCGTCCGACGGAAGGAGCCCCGATGGGACTGGGTGACAAGGCCAAGCACCTCGCCGAGGAGGCCGAGGGCAAGGTCAAGGAAGCAGCGGGCAAGCTCACCGACGACGAGAAGAAAGAGGCCGAGGGCAAGGCCCAGCAGGCCAGCGCGAACCTCAAGCAGGCGGGGGACGACGCGAAGGACGCGTTCAAGGGCTGACCGACTGCGGACGACGGGGTGCCACCAGCACGGTGGCACCCCGTCGTCGTTCCCGGGCCCTCGGCGCGCCCCGGACCGTCAGAGGTCGTCGGGCAGGCAGCCGAAGGCCTCGTCCGCGCCGAGCGCGGCGGTGGCGAGCAGCCCCTCGAGGCCGGAGCCGTCGGGCACGGGGCGCGGGTCGTCGACCACGACCCACAGGCCGTCCACCACGTCGTACTGCGCCTGCGGCCCCGCGGTGACGAGCGCGCCGACGGCGGCGACGAGCCGCTCGACCTCCTCGCCCGCGGTCCCCAGGCCCACCGACGCGCGCACGGCGCCGGCGTCGAAGCCGAGCCGCCCGAGCAGCGGGTGCGCGCAGAACCGGCCGTCGCGCACGCCGATGCCGTGCTCGGCCGACAGGTACGCGGCGACAAGGCCCGGGTCGTAGCCGGTGACGGTGAACGTCACGACGCCCACGGGGTCGACGGCGTCGTCCCACACGTGCACGACCTCGACGCGGTCGAGGGCGCCCAGCCCCTCCACGAGCCGGTGGCGCAGGGCGTCCTCGTGCTCGACGGCGGAGCGCGCGTCCAGCGCGGCGAGCTCGTCGCACGCGGCCGCGAGCGCCACCGCGCCGATGACGTTGGGCGAGCCTGCCTCGTGCCGGGCGGGGCCCTCGTGCCAGTCGGTGCTCGTGGTGCGCACGCGGCGCACGGCGCCGCCGCCCGCGAGGTAGGGAGTGCCGGCGTCGAGCCAGTCGCGCCGCCCGACCAGGGCGCCCGCGCCGAACGGGGCGTACGTCTTGTGCCCGGAGAAGGCGACGTAGTCGACGCCGGTGCCCGCGAGGGAGAAGCGGCGGTGCGGCACGAGCTGCGCGCCGTCGAGCACGACCCGCGCGCCCGCGCCGTGGGCCGCGGCGACCACGTCGGCCACCGGCAGCGCCTCGCCCGTCACGTTGGAGGCGCCGGTGAGCGCGAGGAGGGCGTAGGGGCGGCCGGTGGCGACCCCCGCGGCCAGCTCCTCCTCGATCTCCGCCAGCGTGGCCGACACGGACGGCCCGCCGGTCACGACCGTGGCGTCGGTGACGCGCTGCCAGGGCAGCAGGTTGGCGTGGTGCTCGATGTCGAGCACGAGGACGCGACCCGGCTCGCCCGTCACCGGGTCGGCGGGCACGCAGCCCGCGAGCAGGTTGAGCGAGTCGGTGGTGTTGCGGGTGACGATCGTCAGGTCGTCCTCGCGGGCGCCGACGAACGCGCCGATCGTGCGGCGGGCGGTCTCGTAGAGCGCCGTCGAGACCTGCGACAGGTAGCCGGCGCCGCGGTGCACGCTGGCGTACAGCGGCAGGACGCGCGCGACGCGGTCGGCGACGGCCTGCAGCGCGGGGGCCGACGCCGCGACGTCGAGGTTGGCGTACGGCACCCGGCGGCCGTCCACGAGCGGGACGAGCGTGTCCGCGCCGACGACGGGCAGGACGGGCGCGACGTCGTGCACGGGCGGGGCGGTGGGCGCGGCGTCCGGCAGGACGGCGGGCGCGGTGGCGAGAGTGGTCATGCGTGGTCCTCCTCGGTCGTGCCGGGGAGGTGGCTCCCCGCGCTTGCCCGCGCGCCGGACGGCGCGGGGGCCAGGTCGTCACCCGGGGCACCCCGCCGCGAGAGGAGGGTTGCCGGCCAGCGAGCCGGGGCTTCGCGCTGGCACTCATGACCTGCGGACCATCGTGCGGGGGCACCACGACCCCGTCAAGCGGGGCCCCCGGAGTTCTCACGATGCGGTCGCGTGAGAGGCTGACGGCATGCCCAGCCGGACCACCCCGCCCCCAGGCGCGCCCCCGGGGGACCTCGTCGGAGAGGTGGCCCACGCGCTCGACGCCGGCGACGCCCAGGGCGCCCGGCACGCGGCCCGCGCCGCGGCCGGCGACGAGGCGGCCGACGTGCTCGACCTGCTCGCGCACCGCGCCGCCGGCGGCTCCGCGCTCGCCACGGAGCTGCTGGTGGAGCAGCTGGACGAGTCCGGCGTCGTGCAGCGGTTCGTGCGCAGCTCGCTGCTCGACGAGGCGGCCGTCGACGACGTCGGCCAGGACGTCCTCATCTCCGTGGCCACGTCGGTCCGGTCGTTCGCGGGCGGGTCGCGGGTCACGACGTGGGTGCACGGCATCGTCCGCCACCGGGTGGTGGACCACCTGCGCCGGCAGCGGGCCACCACGACGCTGCCCGACGACGACGTCGGCCCGTCCGAGCGGATGAGCTCCCTGCTCGCGACCCGCGCCACGGTGCGCGACGCGCTCGCCGCGCTGCCCGAGCTCTACCGCGAGCCCGTCACGCTGCGGGACATCGAGGGCCTGCCGTACGCCGACGTCGCCGAGCGCCTCGGGCGCAGCGTCGGCACGGTGAAGTCCCAGATCTCCCGGGGCCGCGCCCTCGTGGCGGCGGCGCTCGGGGGCGTGCCCTGATGGCCGGGGCCGGCGCGAACGAGCGGCTCCTCGGCCGGTACCGGGTGGGCGAGGTGATCGGCGCAGGGTCGTTCGCCACCGTGCACCGCGCCGTCGACGAACGGCTCGACGACGTCGTCGTGGTCAAGGTCCTCGCGGAGAACCACAGCCTGAACCCGGAGATCCGCGAGCGGTTCATCGCCGAGGGCCGCGCGCTGCGCCGGGTGGCGAGCCCGCACGTGGTGGCCGTGCACGACATCGGCGAGAGCGACCGCCAGCAGCCGTACCTGGTGCTGGAGCACGCGGACCGCGGCACGCTGGCGCAGCGCGTCGGCGCGCTGCGCGCCGACGGGTGGACCGCGACGCCGGCCGACGTGCTCGCCGTCGCCCGCGGGCTCGCCGCGGCGGTCGAGGCCGTGCACGCCGCGCAGCTCGTGCACCGCGACCTCAGCCCCGGCAACGTGCTGCTGCGCACCAGCCCGGACGGCGCCGGCGACGGCGCCGCCTCGTCCGTCGTGCGGGCCGACGAGCGGCTCGTCGTGGCCGACCTCGGCATGTGCAAGGACCTGGCGCTCAGCTCCGGGCTGACCGTCGCGGGCGGGACGGAGGGCTTCCGGCCACCCGAGCAGGACGGCCCCGGCACCGTCGACACGCGCGCCGACCTGTGGGCGATGTCCGCCCTGGTCACCTGGCTCACCGAGGGCGCCTCGCCGCCCCGCGCCCTCACGACCGCGCTGGGCCGCAGCCTCGCCGGCTCCCCCGCCAGGCGGCACCCCGACGCGGCCGCCTGGCTGGCCGACGTCGAGCGCGCCCTCGACCCGGCGCACGGCACGGGCACGGGCACGCCCGCGGGACGTGGGCGCCGCCGCCCCGCGCGCGCCGTCGTCGCCGCCGTGGCGGGTGCCGCGCTCGGTCTCGGCGCCGGCGTCGGCGGCACGCTCTGGCTGGACGACCACCCGTCGTCGGCCTCGGGCGGGGCCAGCGTGTCGATCTCCGGTCCGGCGACGGCGACGGTCGGGACGCCGGTGACGCTCACGGCGGACGTCGCCGGCGCCGCGCACTGGGTCTGGACGCTCCCCAACGGCGCCTACGCGACGGACGAGGAGACCGTGGAGCTCACCGCCAACCGGGCCGGCTCCGCGGAGGTCGTGCTGGACGCCCGCGCCCCCGACGGGACGCCGATCACCGCCGTCCACCGCCTCGAGGTCGCCGCCGGGTCGTGACCCTCCGGGGCCCCGACGGCGAGGCCGGCAGGAACCGATCCGGGTCCGCGTGCAACCTTTCGTCCGTCGCCTCCGACTCACGGGTGTCAGCAGCGATCCCGCTGACCCCATCGACAGGAGACACCATGCGACACCTTCCCCGCCGACTCACGCCGATCGCCCTCGCCGGCCTGCTCGCCCTGGGTGCCTGCGCGGCCCCGGGCCCGGACGCCGGGTTCGACGACGCGGGGGCCCCGGCAACGGGCGCGCAGGCGCAGGTCAGGACGGGTTCGAAGGCCGAGCCGAAGGCGTCGGCGAAGGCGTCGGCGAAGGCGTCGGCGAAGGCGTCGGCGAAGGCGTCGGCGAAGGCGTCGGCGAAGGCGTCGGCGAAGGCGTCGGTGAAGGCGTCGGCGAAGGACGCGTCGGCGTACACGGTGCGCTACTCCGACGGCTACAAGACCGTCATCACCCTCGACCGCACGCAGGTGGAGAAGCTCACCGGCACCGACCTCGCCGCGGGCGTCGCCGGCGCGGAGCGTGCGCTCGCCGAGCGCGACACCTGGTCGGGCGCCGACACGAAGGAGCACGCCGGCGTCGTCGTCGACGCCGCCGACCGCGAGTCCGACCGCATCGACCGCGTCCTCGGCACGATGGCCGACGGCCGCGACGTCGAGCTGCGGCTGTACGTCGCGCACCACCAGCACGCCCACGTCGCGCACTTCGGCGAGGACGACGACTGAGCGGCTCCCGCCCCGCGCACGCCGCGGCATGTATCCGGCCCGGCGGCCGGCACTCCCTGACAGGCACGTCCCGAACGACCTCACCGACAGGACAGATCATGCGAATCTCCCCCCTGCGACTGGCCCCCCTGGCCGTCGTGAGCCTGCTCGCCCTCGCCGCCTGCTCCCCGGGCGACGCCGCCGGGTTCGACGACGCCGGCGCCACCGCCCAGGTCACGGACGGCGCGACGACGTCGCCCGCCGCGGACGGGGAGGACGACGCGGACCCGGCCTCGAACGACTCGACCACGGGATCGGGCGAGGGATCGGGCGAGGGATCGGGCGGGGGCTCGGGCCGACCCGGCGTCGACTTCCCCGACCCCGACGACGTGATCGCGGACGCCACCTTCACCGTCCCGGGGACCGAGGACAAGAAGGTCCGCATCGGCGTCGAGTCCGTCGTGGTCTCCGGGCGCACGACGGAGCTGCGGCTCGTCATGACCCCCGAGTTCGACGACGGCGGCCAGCCCGCGTCGTTCTACGACGCCACCGGGGAGGCCCCCGCCCTCACCCTCATCGACCGCGAGAACCTCAAGGAGTACAGCGTGCTCGAGGCCGACGGGGGCGGCCGGTGGTACCGGTCCGACCCCGTCTTCACGACGGCTCTGCCCGGCCAGTCCGTCGGCTACCAGGCGTTCTTCGCGGCGCCCGAGGACGACATCACCGCCGTCGACGTCAAGCTCGCCGACTCGATGCCGGTGTTCGAGGACGTCCCGCTGACCTTCGAGGACTGAGCCGATGCGACCCCACCTGCCCACCCGACACCCCTGGCGCGCGCTCGCCGCGGCCGCAGCCGTCCTGACGGGCCTGGGCGCCGCCGCACCGGCCGCCGTCGCCGCCGACGACGACCCGGCGGGCGGCTACGCCTGGCCCGCCATCGGCGCGCTCGACCTCGGCGACCCGTCGCAGGAGAACATGGTCCGGTCGGTCACCGAGTACGTGACCGAGGGCTCCGTCCTCTCCGTCGACGACACGACGACGGACGGCGCCGAGACCGTCGTGACGCTGTCGTCGGACATCCTGTTCGACCCCAGCGAGTCCGCGCTGTCGAAGGCGGCGAGGGCCAAGGTCGCGGACCTCGTCCAGGACGTGCCCGAGGGCGCCACCGTCTCGGTCGACGGCCACACCGACTCCGTCGACTCCGACGCGTTCAACCAGAAGCTGTCGGAGCGGCGGGCGAAGGCCGTGGCCGGCGCGGTCAAGGCCGCGCGCGGCGACCTGAGGCTCGAGGTCCACGGGTACGGCGAGTCCCGGCTCGAGGCCTCCGAGACCGGCGACGCCCAGGCCGTGGCCGACGCCCGCGCGCAGAACCGGCGCGTCGAGCTCCGCTACGGCGGCTGACGACCGCGGCCCGTCGGCCGCACCCCCCGGGAGGGCGGGCACCCCGTGCGGGCGCCCGCCCTCCGGCGCACGGCCGTTCGCTTCGCGAGACGCATGACCACCACGCGGACGGCTGTCGTACGATCGCCACGACCATCCCGAGCGGCCGAGTGACGTGGCACGTCGACGCCGCAGCAACCCGCGGGCCGGTCGTCGTCCTCGTGGCGGCGGACGGTCCGGACGAGGGTGCTACCGCCACGACCGATGGGAGGAACGCGATGACGCCCCAGATCGACCCCCGCCCCGCCGACGGCTACGCCGGCGACCTCACACCGCAGCAGGCGTGGGACCTGCTCGCCACCGACCCCGCCGCCGTCCTCGTCGACGTGCGCACCGAGGGCGAGTGGCGCGCGATCGGCGTGCCCGACACGTCCGCCGCGGGCAAGCGCCCCGTCTTCGTCGAGTGGGTCCAGGCGGGCGGGCGCCCCAACGCCGGCTTCCTCGCCGACCTGGCCGGCGCCGGCGTGACCGCCGACGCCCCGGTCGTCTTCCTGTGCCGCTCCGGCCAGCGCTCGATCGGCGCCGCACGCCTCGCGACGTCCGCCGGGCTCGGGCCGGCGTACAACATCCTCGAGGGCTTCGAGGGCGGGCCCGGCTTCGACGGCGTCCGCGACCGCGAGGGCTGGAAGGTGCGCGGGCTGCCCTGGGGCACCTACGCCGACGACACCGACGACGCGGCGGAGGCCCGCGCGTGAGCGCCGGGAACCGGGACATCCCCACCGGCCCGGCAGCCGACGACGTCGTCCACGGCGGCTCGGGCCGCGGGCCCCTGCCCGCCACCGCCCGCCCGGCGACGCTCGCCGTCCGCGGGGGCCACCGGCGCTCGGAGTACCAGGAGACGTCCGAGGCGCTGTTCCTCACGCAGGGCTACACCTACGACACGGCGGCCGACGCCGAGGCGTCGTTCCACGGCGACCTGTCGCGGTTCGTGTACTCCCGGTACGGCAACCCGACCGTGCACACGTTCGAGGAGCGGCTGCGGCTGCTCGAGGGCGCGGAGGCCTGCTACGCGACGGCGTCCGGCATGTCGGCGGTCTTCACGACGCTCGCCGCGCTCGTCTCCAGCGGTTCCCGCATCGTCTCGGCGCGGGCGCTGTTCGGCTCCACGAACGTCATCTACGAGGAGATCCTCGCCAAGTGGGGCGTGCGGGTCGACTACGTGGACGGCCACGTGCTGTCGCAGTGGGAGGAGGCGCTGGCGACCCCCGCCGACGTCGTCTTCTTCGAGTCCCCGTCCAACCCGATGCAGGACCTGGTGGACGTGCGGCGCGTGGCCGAGCTGGCGCACGCCGCCGGCGCGCAGGTGGTGGTGGACAACGTGTTCGCCACCCCGGTCCTGCAGCAGCCGCTGACGCTCGGCGCCGACATCGTCGTCTACTCCGCCACCAAGCACATCGACGGCCAGGGCCGGGTGCTGGGCGGCGCCATCCTGGGCCCGAAGGAGTTCCTCGAGGGCCCCGTCCAGACGTTCATCCGCAACACCGGGCCGTCGCTCAGCCCCTTCAACGCCTGGGTGCTCGCCAAGGGCCTCGAGACGCTCGACCTGCGCGTCCGCGCGCAGAACGCCGCCGCGCTCCAGATCGCGACCGCGCTGGAGGGCCTCGACGCGATCGCCGCCGTGCGCTACCCGTACCTGCCGTCGCACCCGCAGCACGAGCTGGCGCTGTCGCAGCAGTCCGGCGGCGGCACCGTCGTGACGTTCGACCTCGCGGTGCCCGAGGGCACCGACCCCGAGGCCGCGAAGAAGCGCACGTTCGCCTTTCTCGACGCGCTGCAGATCGTCGACATCTCGAACAACCTCGGCGACGCGAAGTCGATCGTCACCCACCCCGCCACGACGACGCACCGCAAGCTCGGCCCCGAGGGCCGCGCCAAGGTCGGCATCGCCGAGACGACGGTGCGGCTGTCGATCGGGCTGGAGGACCCGCGGGACATCCTCGAGGACGTCGAGCAGGCGCTGCGCGCCTGACGTCGCCCTGTCGGAGGCGCCTGCCAGGATCGGGCCCTGCCCCGCGGACGACCTGGAGGACCCATGGGCTCGATGCACGACTTCGACTTCCTCGTCGGCTCGTGGCGGGTGCGCCATCGCCGTCGCGGGGACGCCCTGAACCCGGCGGGCCCCTCGGACACCTGGACCGAGTTCGAGACCGAGGCCACGGTCGGCCACATCCTCGACGGTCTCGGGAACGCCGACGACACGACGGGCACCCTTCCGGACGGGACGCGGTTCAGCGGGCACAGCCTGCGCCTCTACGACCCGTCGCGGGACCTGTGGCGGATCTGGTGGGCGTCGACCGGCAACCCGGGCGAGCTGGACCCGCCGGTCGAGGGGCGGTTCACGGACGGCACGGGCACCTTCGTCGGCCCGTTCGAGCACGACGGCCGGACGCTGCTCGCGCGCTTCCACTGGCTCGACACGGCCTCCGAGCACCCCCGGTGGGAGCAGGACTTCTCGTTCGACGGCGGCGACAGCTGGGCGCCCGTCAACTGGGTCATGACGCACACGCGGCTGCGCTGAGCCTGGCCGCCCGCGGAATTCGCTGGCCGGCCGCACGGGCGGTGCCTACCGTCGGACCGTGCCCGACGCGATCTTCGACGACCCCACGCTGGCCCGGCTGTACGACCCGCTCGACCCGGACCGCAGCGACCTCGACGCGTACCTGGCCCTCGCCCGCGAGCTGGGCGCGCGCCGGGTGCTCGACGTCGGCTGCGGCACCGGCACGTTCGGGGTCCTGCTCGCGGCGGAGGGGGTCGACGTCGTGGGCGTGGACCCGGCGCGCGCGTCGCTGGACGTCGCGCGGGGCAAGCCCGGCGCCGACCGCGTGCGCTGGCTGCACGGCGACGCCACCACCCTGCCGCCGCTGGAGGTGGACCTCGCCACCATGACGGCGAACGTGGCGCAGGTGTTCGTCACCGACGACGACTGGGCCGCGACCCTGCGGGGCGTCCGCGCCGCGCTGGCGCCGGGCGGGCGCCTGGTCTTCGAGACCCGCGACCCGGCCCGGCGGTACTGGGAGCGCTGGACGCGCGAGCACACGCACGCCCGCACCGACGTGCCCGGGTTCGGCGTCGTCGAGAGCTGGACCGACCTCCTCGAGGTGTCCCTGCCGCTCGTGACCTTCCGCGGCACGTTCGTGCTGCCCGACGGCCGCGTGCTGCACTCCGACTCCACGCTGCGCTTCCGGGGGCACGACGAGCTCACGGCGTCTCTGGACGACGGAGGCTTCGTCGTCGAGCAGGTCCGCGACGCCCCCGACCGGCCCGGCCTGGAGTGGGTGTTCGTCGCGCGAGCGGTCGAGCGCGGCTGACGGCTCTCAGCGCGCCGTGCGGACGACCATCTTCCCGGTGTTGGCGCCGCGCATCATGTCGACGAACGCCTGCGGGGCGTTCTCGATGCCGTCGACGACGGTCTCGTCGTAGGCGATCTTGCCGTCCGCGAACCAGCCGGTCATGAGCTCGCCGAACGCGGGCGCGTGGTCCAGGTAGCCCGCGAGCGTGAAGCCCTTGAGCATGAGCCCGCGGGTGATGAGGTTCGCCATGTTGTCCGGACCGGGCATCCGGTCGGTGGTGTTGTAGCCGGCGATGGCGCCGCACAGCGCCACGCGGCCGCCGTCGTTCATCACGTCGAGGGCCGCGGTGAGGTGGTCGCCGCCGACGTTGTCGAAGAAGACGTCGACACCGTCGGGCACGAGGCCGGGGAGCTGCTCCCGCACGGGAGCGTCCTTGTAGTTCAGTGCCGCGTCGTAGCCGTACTTCGACGTGAGCAGCTCGACCTTCTCGGGCGACCCGGCCGAGCCGACGACCCGGCCCGCGCCCAGCAGCCGCGCGATCTGGCCCGCGGCGGTGCCGACGGCGCCCGCGGCGCCCGAGACGAAGACGGTGTCGCCCGGCTTCATGCCCGCGATCGCGGTGAGCCCGACGTACCCGGTGAGGCCCGTCATGCCGAGGATGCCCAGGTGCAGCGACAGGGGCACGCCCGGCAGCTCCGGCACGACGCGGAAGCCGCGCGCGTCCTCCTGGACGACGTCGCGCCAGCCGTGCTGGTGCAGCACCACCGCGCCGACCGGGACGTCGTCCGACGCGGACCCGACGACGCGGCCGATCGCGCCGCCCGTCATGGTCTCCCCGAGCGCGAACGGCGGGGTGTAGCTCTTCACGTCGTTCATGCGCCCGCGCATGTACGGGTCGACGGAGACGAACTCGTTGGCCACGCGGACCTGGCCGGGCTCCAGGTCGCCGTACGTGACCTGGACGGTGCGGAAGTCGTCCGGCGTGGGCCACCCGGTGGGGCGGGCGGCGAGCTGGACCTGGGTGGAGACGATCGAGGACATGCGGGGTGGAGCCTTCTTCCGGTGCGGGTGGTGACGGGCGGCGCGCCGGTCAGAGCGCGAGGCCGACGACGAGGACGACGACGGCGAGCAGCGGCACGGTGCCCTGCTTGACGGCCGCGCCGCGCTTGCCGGGCGAGGACAGGAACAGGACGAGGGCCGCGGCGAGCATGCTCCCCGTGCCGGCGAGGACGAGGGCCGCGCCGGCCCCCGTGGTCCCGGCGGCGACGAGCACGATGCCGATCGCGGTCACGACGGCGAGGAACAGGTTGTAGAAGCCCTGGTTGAACGCCAGCTCCCGGGTCGCGACGGCCTCCTGCTCGGTGGTGCCGAAGGTGGCCCGCGCCCGGGGCGTGGTCCACGCGAGCGACTCGAGCCAGAAGATGTAGACGTGGAGCGCGGCGGCGACTCCCGCCAGGACCAGTCCCGTGGCGACCATCGGTTGCTCCCTGCATGCCTGCCGGCGCCTCGGCGCCCGGTCGTTTATGGAACGTACGGTTCACAACATAGAGTTGGACCGACCGTTCCACAAACCGGGAGGCACGATGGGCAGGGCGCAAGGGTTCGAGACCGGGCACGTGGTCCGCGCCGCCCGCGAGGTCTTCTGGCGCGAGGGCTACGCGGAGGCGTCCGTCCCCGCCCTCGAGCGGGCCACCGGCCTGAACCGGTCGAGCATCTACCACGCCTTCGGCTCCAAGCGCGGGCTCTTCGACGCCGCCGTGCAGAGCTACCTCGACGAGATCGTGCGGCCCCGCCTCGGCCCGCTCGTCGCCGACGACGTGGCCCCGGGGGCGCTCGTCACCTACCTCACGGGCCTGCGCGCGGCGCTCGCCCGCGCCGACGAGGTCCAGGGCACCTCGGGCTGCCTGCTCGTCAACACGTCGAGCTCGCCGATCGCCCGCGACGACGCCGTCCGCCAGACCGTCGCCGACTACCGCGCCGAGCTGCACGACGCCCTCGCCCGCGGGGTCGCGGCCGCCCTCCCCGACGCCTCGGCGAGCGAGGCCGGGCGGCTGGCCGACGTGTGCACGGCCCTCGTGATCAGCGCGTTCACCCTCGTGCGGGTCGACCCGCCCAGCGCCCTGCACTGCCTGGACACCGCCGTCGCGCTGCTCGAGGACGCGCGCCGCTGACCCGTGGCATGCTCGTGCCGCGGCGGACGCGCTCGACGGCGACGCGGGGCCGCAGCATCCCGGGAGGACGCCGATGAGCACGACCCTGCGGCACGAGACGATGGAGCTGCCGGTGGCGGCGGTCGGCGCGGAGGGCCCGTTCCCCCCGCTCGAGCCGGAGAAGGTGCCCCACCAGCCCCCGGACCGCACCACGGTCCCCGCCGACATCGCCGACCGGGTGGAGGCGGCGGCCCCGCCGTGGGTGTTCCCGTACCACCCGCAGTCGGACTACGGCCGCGACCGCACGCCCGGCCGCCTCGACGTCGTCGTGCTGGAGAACGCGCACCTGCGGGCGACGGTGGTGCCGGGGCTCGGGGGCCGGATCTGGTCGCTCGTCGACGTCCCCACCGGCGCCGACCTCGTGTACGCGAACCGGGTGCTGCAGCCCGCGAACCTGGCCCTGCGCGACGCGTGGTTCGCCGGCGGGGTCGAGTTCAACGTCGGCACGCGCGGGCACTCCCCCACGACGTGCTCCCCGCTGCACGCGGCCGTGGTGGCCGGTCCGGACGGCGCGCCCGGCCTGCGGATGTGGGAGTACGAGCGGGTGCGCGGCGTCGTCGTGCAGATCGACGTCCACCTGGGCCACGACGCGACGATGCTGGCGGTGCACGTGCGCGTGACCAACCCCGGCGACGTGCCGGTGCCGATGTACTGGTGGACCAACATCGCGGTGCCGGAGGAGGACGACACGCGCGTCTTCGCGGCGGCGCGCGACGTGTACCTCTCCGACTACACCACCGGGCTCACGGGGATCACGGCGCCGTGGCGCGGCGACGTGGACATCACCCGGCCGGGCCGTCACGCCGACGCGGCGGACTACTTCGTCGACTGCCGGGGCGTCGACGTGCCGTGGGTGCTGGCCGTGGACCCGGCGGGTACCGGGCTGCTGCACGCCAGCACCCCGCGGCTGTCGGCCTGCAAGCTGTTCTGCTGGGGCTCCGGCCGCGGGTCGCGGCACTGGCAGGAATGGCTCTCCCCCGAGGGCGGCCGGTACGCCGAGATCCAGGCGGGCCTCGCCACCACCCAGTTCGAGTACCTCGAGCTGGGCGCGCGCGAGGAGTGGTCCTGGACCGAGGTGCTCGGGCGGGTCGACCTGGGCCCGGTGCCGGCGACCACCGGCCCCGAGGACGGGCTCGCCCGGGCCGGCGCCGCGGCGTCGGCCCGCGTGCCCGCCGCGGACCTCGCGGCGCTCGACGCCGAGCTGGCGCGGGTCGCCCGCCAGGCGCCCGGCGAGACCGTCGCCGTCGGCTCCGGCTGGGGGCACGTGGAGGCGCTGCTCCGCGGCCCCGCGGGCTGGGTCGACGAGACGGCGACGCCGTTCCCCGACGTCGCCGACGGCCCGCACCGCCCCTGGCAGGGCCTCGTGACCGACGGCACCGCCCCGGCCGACGTCGACGCCCGCGCGCACGTGCGGGGCGGTCACTGGGCCGACCTGCTGGCGGACGCAGCCCACGACGGCGACGCGTTCGCGCTCTACCACCTGGGTGTCCTCGAGCTCGTCGACGGGGACCCGGACACGGCCGGACGCCACCTGCGCGCGTCGCTGGACGCCGCGCCGAGCGCCGCCGCGCACCGCGCCCTCGCGCACGTCGCGCTGCGGCGGGGCGACACCGACGCCGCGGTCCGGGAGCTCGACGCCGCCCTCGCCCTCGCCGGCCCGGGCTCCGTCGAGCGTCCCGCCCTCGTGCTGGAAGCCCTGCGCCGCCTGCTCGACTCCGGGCGGCACGACCGCGCGCTCCAGCTCGCGCGCGCCGCGTCGGCGGAGCCGCCCGCGCAGGCCACCGCGTCCGAGCGCGCCCGGTTCAGGCTCGCGGAGGTCGAGGCGCTGCTCGGCCTGGACGACCGCGCCTCCGCCCGCCACGTCCTCGAGACCGGCGACGTCGTCCCCGCCAACCTGCGCGAGGGCGAGTCGCTCGTCGCCGCGCTCTGGGAGCGCGCGGCCGGCGGCGCAGCCCTGCCCGAGCGGCTCGACTTCTCGATGCACGGGTCGTCGGAGGGGCGTGCCGCGGTGTCCTGAGTGTCCTGAGTGTCCTGAGTGTCCTGAGGTCGGCCGCGGCGCTATGTTCCGGTCATGTCGACGGAGACGGTCCGGACCCCACCGCGCCGACGGCCGCGCGCGGGCTGGTGGGTGACGCTCGCCGTCGTCGCCGCGGTGGTCGTGACGGGCGTGGCGCAGGTCTTCCCGCTGCCCCGGACCGCGGACGTCGCGGTGCCGCCGCCCGATGCCACCGCCGAGGACGTCGTGCGCGCCTACCTGACCGCCGTGGACGCGCACGACTGCGCCACCGCGCAGGAGCTCACGGCTCCCCCGTTCGCGACGACCACCGAGACCATGTGCCACGACGCCGCGAGCCTGGAGATCACCGATCTCGAGACCGTCGGCACGGGCGCCGTGAACGCGGGGTTCGACGTCGACTGGCGTTTCTTCGCCGACGACGGCTCGATCCCCGAGGGCGGGTACTGGTGGACCTACTTCCTCACCCGCGACGCCGACGGGTGGCGCATCACGGACGCCGGGAACGGCTGACCCGGGACGTCACGCCCCCGGCACGACGAGGCCGGAGTCGTACGCCCACACGACGAGCTGCACGCGGTCGCGGGCGCCCGTCTTGGTCATGATCCGGCTCAGGTGCGACTTCACGGTGCTGGGCTCCAGGAACAGGGCCGCCGCGATCTCCGCGTTGGACGACCCGCGGCACAGCAGCGCGACGATCTCCCGCTCGCGCCCGGTGAGCAGGCCCGCGGCCGCCTCGTCCGGCGCGACGGGGCCGCGGCGGCGCGCGAACTCGTCGATGACGCGGCGGGTGAGCGTCTGGTCCACGAGGCCGTCCCCGGCCGCGACGCGGCGCACGGCGTCGACGAGCACGTCGGGCTCGGCGTCCTTGAGGAGGAAGCCGGACGCGCCGGCCTCGAGGGCGCCGAACACGTAGTCGTCGAGGTCGAAGGTGCTGACCACGAGCACCGGCACGGGGTCGGCGACGCCCGGGCCCGCGAGCTCTCGGGTCGCGGTGATGCCGTCGCCGCCGGGCATCCGGACGTCCATGCACACGACGTCCGGCCGCTCGCGGCGGGCCACGCGGACGGCGTCCGCGCCGTTCGACGCCTCGCCCACCACCTCCAGGCCCTCGCTCTCGAGGATGACGGTGAACCCGGCGCGCACCACGGCCTGGTCGTCGACCAGCACGACGCGCGTCACCGGGCACCCTGCCCGGCCCGAGAGGCCCCCGTCGTCACGCCCTCCGGGCGCGGCACGGTGAGCCGCACCTGCCAGCCGCCCCCGGAGGTACGCCGCGCCGAGAGCCGGCCGCCCACGAGCTCCGCGCGCTCCGTCATGCCGATGACGCCGTGCCCGGGGACCTCGTCGTCGACCTGCGTCGCCGCCGACGAGGGGTCGCCGCGGCCGTTGCGCACGGTGAGCTCCATCGCGTCCTCGTCGTAGGTCGTCTCGACGTCGACGGCGCTGCCCGGCGCGTGGCGGCGGGCGTTGGCCAGCGACTCCTGCAGCACCCGGTACACGGTGAGCTGCGCCGTCGGCGGCAGCTCGAAGGGCTCGCCGCGGCGCGTCTCCTGGACGCGCGTGCCCGTGCTGCGGGCGAGGTCGAGCAGGGCGGGTACGTCCGCCAGCGTGGGCTGCGGGGCCGACGGCGCGTCCTCGCCGCGGTCCCCGGTGTCGCGCAGGATGCCGACGACGAGGCGCAGGTTCTCGAGCGTCTCGCGGCCCTGCGCGCGGATCCAGCGCAGCGACTCCCGCGCCCGTTCCGGGTCACCGTCGACGAGCCGTTCCGCGGCGGCGGCCTGCACGACGATGCCCGACAGGTGGTGCGCCGCGACGTCGTGCAGCTCGCGGGCCATGCGGCCGCGCTCGGCGAGGACCGCCTGCGCCGCGAGCGCCTCGCGCTCGCGCTCGGCCTGCGCCACGCGCGCCCGCAGCTCCGCCAGCAGCTCCCGCCGCGTGCCGACGTACGCCCCGACGAGGGCGGCGCCCACGTACGTGACCAGCGCGGACACGAGGCCGCCCCACAGCTGCGTGCCCACGGGGACGCCCAGCTCGGCGGCCGTCGCGGGGCCGCCGAGCACGAACCCGAGCAGCACCTGCGCGACGGCGGTGCCCGCCGCCGCGCCCAGGGCCGGGCGGCGCGGGGCGTAGACACCCGCCGAATAGGCCGCCACCAGGGCCGCAGGCCCCTGGAAGCTCACGAACGGCGGCAGCAGCGGCACCAGCACGAGCTGGCCCAGCAGCGTCAGCGCCAGGCAGAGCACGGGCCACCGGCGGCGCAGCGTCAGCGCCATCGACTGCCCGACCAGGACGACGCACGTCGCCACCGTCGCGCCGGTGCTCATCGCGCCGACCGACGCGGACGCCCCGAACGTCTCCCCGAGGCCCGACGACACGACCCGCAGCACGGCGAGGAACAGCGCGACGGACAGCACCGCGACGACGCCTCCGAGCAGCGCGTCCCGGCCCGTGGCCGTCCGGACGCCCAGGGCGTCGAGCCGCCGTCGCAGCGCGTCGAGCACGGGTCCTCCGTCGGTGTCGTGGGGTCGGTCGGGTGTGGTCGCGGGGCGCGTGCCGCCCGGCACACGGTACGACGTCCGTGCGCCGGGCGGGGAGGTGTCCGTGCAGGTCACGCCAGGTCAGGCGGTGTGATGCGTCACGCCAGGTCACGGCGTCGGAACACCGCTCCGGCGGTGACCAGCAGCACGGCCGCCCAGGCGAGCAGCCCCGCCAGCGCCGCCGCGACCCCGACGCCCGCCCCGGCGTCGGTGGTCGCGCCGAACAGCTGGGCCGCGCCCTGCCCCGCCGACGCGAGGGAGCCGAGGGTGATCGGCAGCCACGACGTCGCCGTCGTCGCGCCGCCCGTGAGGACGAGCGCGGCGGCCTGCACCATCGGTTCCACGAGGGCCAGCGCCACGACCACGACGACCGCCGCGACCTGCCCCCGCACGAGGGTACCGACGGCGAGCCCCAGCCACGAGAGCAGGACGAGGACTGCCAGGCCGCGGGCCCACACGCCGAGCGCCTCCACCGGGCCGATCGCCAGGCTCGCGCCCGGCGTCGTCGCGACGGCCAGCACCAGGCCGACCGCCGTCACCAGCGCCAGCGCCACGCCGATGGCGAGCGCCGCCACCGCCGTCGCGCCCGCCTTGCCGGCGAGGACCCGCAGCCGGTCCGGGACCGCGAGGGCCGTCGGCACGATGCCCCCGGTGCGGAAGTCGGCCGTGGCCGCGAGCGCCCCGAGCAGCAGCAGGCACAGCGCGGTGACGCCGCTCGATCCGGACCCGGCCGGCCCGTTGCCCAGGAGGTCGAGCAGGCCGCGCTGGGCGGCGGCGGTGCCGAGGTCGGTGGCGGAGGCGAGCCCGGACAGGAGCTCGCTCGTGTCCGCCGGGGACATCTGGGCCCCGACGTGGAACCCCGCGTCCGACCCGCTCAGCGCCTCCAGGGTGCGCAGGGTGCGCGGCAGCACGAGCGTGAGGACCTGGGTGAGCACCATGCCCGCGACCGCGACGGCCGCGACGACCCACGGGGTCCGGGTGGAGCGGAGCTTGAGCAGCTCGGCCCTGAACACGGCGAGGGACATCAGCGCACTCCTTCGGTGGCGGCGGTGAGGTCGAGGTACACGTCCTCGAGGCTCCGGTCGGTGACGAGCTCGGCCAGCGGCCCCGCGGCGACGACGCGGCCCTGGCCGACGACGACCAGGTCGTCGGCCACCTGCGCGACCTCGCCGAGCACGTGGCTGGCCAGCAGCACGGTGCCGCCGTCCTCGGCGAACGCGCGCAGCAGCTCGCGCAGCCAGCGCATGCCGGCGGGGTCGAGGCCGTTGGCGGGCTCGTCGAGGACGAGCACGCGGGGCCGGCCGAGCAGCGCGGCGGCGATGCCGAGGCGCTGCCGCATCCCCAGGGAGTAGGTGCGCACGCGGCGGTCGGCGGCCGGCGTCATGCCGACGGCGGCGAGCACCTCGTCGACCCGGCCCGGGGGCAGCCGCGACGCCGTGGCCAGGACCCGCAGGTGGTTGCGGCCCGTGCGTCCGGGGTGCAGGCCGCCCGCGTCGAGCAACGCGCCGACCTCCTGCGCCGGGTGCTCCAGCTCGGCGTACCGGCGGCCGTCGAACGTCGCCGTGCCCGAGCTCGCCCGTGCCAGGCCCAGCAGCACCTGCAGCGTCGTGCTCTTGCCCGCGCCGTTGGGGCCCAGCAGGCCCAGCACGCGGCCCGGCTGTGCCGTGAAGCTCACGTCGTGCACGGCCTCGAAGCCGCGATAGGACTTGTGCAGCCCCTCGATCCGGATGGTGGTCATCCGTCCCTCCCTCGTCGTCCCGGCGCCCCGGTCGTCCGGAGCCCTGTGCCGATACCCCGAGCCTTCCCGGGACCGGGTGGGCGGGTCTTGGGGCGGAGGGCGGAACCTGCGTTGCGCCTTTCGGGGGAGGTGGTGCGGGTCAGGCCCCTGCGAAGAGGCGGTCGAGGTGCTGGTCGATCGCCGCCAGCGCGGCCGGGGGCTCGACGACGCCGAGCTCGAGCAGCGGGGAGAACCCGGTCAGCGCCAGGACCAGATCGGTCTCGATGCCCGGGTCCCGGTCCGGGGCGATCTGGCCCTGCGCGACCGCATCACGGACGAGACGCTCGACCATGGCCCTGCCGTCGCGGAGCCCGAGGCCCGCCTGCCGGCGCAGCGCCGGGTCGTGCAGGGCCTCCAGGACGTACGCGGCGCTCATGCGGCTCGACGCCCGCGCGTCGGGGTGCAGGGGCAGCATCTCGACGAGCACCAGGCGCAGCACGTCCCGCGGGTGCGGGGGCTGGTCGAGCGCGGCCAGCCCCCGCGCGACCCGGTCGGCGGTGCGCTCGGCGGCGGACTCCATCGCGAAGGTCAGCATCGCCGTGCGGGACGCGAAGTAGTGCTGCAGCTGCCCCAGCGAGACGCCCGCCTCGCGGGCGACCTCGCGGAGGGTGGCCCTGGACCAGCCGTGCTGGTCGACGACGCGCCACAGCGCGTGGGCGATCGCCTCGCGCCGTTCCTGGTGGTCCACCTGCTTCGGCATCCTGCTCCTCCCCCGGGTGTCGTGCGCTCGATACAATACAGTTGACTTGGAACAGGACAGGACGGGAGACACGATGAGCGACGAGCACCCGCCGGCCCCGTTCTTCAACCCGTACGCGGTCGCCATCGACGACGAGGTGGCGATCGCGCTGCTCGCCGAGATGCACGTCCGGAAGGCGATCGAACGCGGCGAGTTCGACAACCTGCCCGGCAGCGGCAAGCCGCTCGACCTGCGGGACCTGCACGACCCGGACTGGTGGCTGAAGGCCTTCATGCGGCGCGAGAAGCTCGTCGTGCTGCCGCCCTCCATCCAGCTCCGCAAGGACGACGCCGAGCTGGACGGGCGCCTCGACGAGCTGTGGAGCGAGGACGACGTGCGCCAGGAGGTCGAGGAGTTCAACGAGCGGGTCCTGCGTGGTCGCTACCAGCCCCCGGCCGGGCCGCCGCTGGTCACCATGCCGCGCGACGTCGACGCGACCGTCGCCGCGTGGGCGGAGCGTCGTGCGGCGCGGGCCGCGCAGGCGCGGGAGCGGCGTCAGACCGAGGCGCCGGACGACGACGGTCGCCGCCGTCGACGCGCTCGTCGGCGACGCCGCTGACCGGCGCCGAGGCGGTCAGGGGAGCCGCCGCGGGGCCGCGGCCCCGTCGGGGGCGACCACGCCGAGCTCCGAGCGCCAGGAGGAGGCCTCGGCATCCTCGACCCTGAAGACGAAGATCTGGTCCGTCGCGATACCTGTGGATGACCGACTGCCCGTGTCGGCGCAGGCCCGTAACCTGGCCGACGTGCTGCACGTCCACCGGTCCGAGCGCTCCGACGCGCTGGTCTCTCCCCTCGCCGACGTGCTCGCCGCGCCGCCGGACGACCCGTTCACGCCCGACGTCGTCGCCGTGCCCACGCGCGGCATCGAGCGGTGGCTGGCGCAGCGGCTCTCGCACCGGCTCGGGGTGGACGGCCCGTCGGGCGCGGGGGTGTGCGCCAACGTGGACTTCTCGTCGCCGTCGCGCCTGGTGGCGTCCGCCGTGACTGCGGTGACGGGCGTCGAGCACGACGACGACCCGTGGCGCCGCTCGCGCCTCGTGTGGCCGGTGCTGGAGACGGTCGACGCGTCGCTGGACGAGGCGTGGGCGGCCCCGCTCGCCCGGTACGTCGGGGAGGACGGTGACGGCGTCCGACGCTCGCGCCGGCTCGCCCTGGCGCAGCGGGTGGCCGACCTGTTCTCCGCGTACGCCCAGCAGCGCCCGGACCTGCTCGCGCGCTGGCTCGACGGCGCGGACGACGACGGCGCGGGCGCGCCCGTCCCCGACGACCTCGCCTGGCAGCCCCGGTTGTGGCGCCGCGTGCGCGAGCGTGTGGACGCGCCCGGCCCGGCGGAGGTGCTCGCCGAGGCCGTCGCCGCGCTGCGCGCGGACCCGGGCGCCGTCGACCTCCCCGCCCGGATCTCCGTCTTCGGCCCCACCCGCCTGCCCGAGGACCAGCGCCGCGTGCTGCGTGCGCTCGCCCTGCACCGCGACGTGCACCTCTGGCTGCCGCACCCCTCCCCCGCGCTGTGGGACGCGGTCGGGGAGCTCGCTGCCGGGGGCGCGGTCACCGGCCCGCGTCGCGACGACGTGCCGCCGGCCGCCCGGCACGCGCTGCTCGCGTCCACCGCGCGCGACTCCGTCGAGCTGCAGCTGCGGCTGTCGGGCGCGCTCGACGCCCCCGACGACGAGACCCCCGAGCTCCACGTCACGCATCACGCCGCGCCGCCCCCGCCCGCCACGCTGCTCGGCGCGCTCCAGGGGGCGCTGCGCGCGGACGATCCCGATGCCGCGCCCCACGACGTCGACCCCGCGGACCGCAGCGTCCAGGTGCACGCCTGCCACGGGCGCGCGCGCCAGGTGGAGGTGCTGCGCGAGGTGCTCACCGGGCTGTTCGCCGCCGACCCGACGCTGGAGCCGCGCGACGTCATCGTCATGTGCCCCGACGTGGAGTCGTTCGCGCCGCTGGTCACGGCGACGTTCGGCGCCGCGCCCGACGGCGTCACGCAGGTGCACCCGGGGCAGCGGCTGCGCGTCAGCCTGGCCGACCGCGGGCCGGGCGTCGTCAACCCCGTGCTCGGCGTGCTCGCCACGCTCCTGCGCCTGGCCGACGGGCGCGTCACCGCCTCCGAGGTCCTCGACCTCGCCGCCACGGAGCCCGTGCGACGCCGCTTCCGGCTGTCCGACGACGACCTCGACCGCTGGCGCACCTGGGCCGTCGAGGTGGGCGTGCGCTGGGGCGAGGACGGCACGCGGCGGGCCCGCTTCGGCATCGACCCGCGCGTGCGCCAGGGGACCTGGGACGCCGCCCTGGACCGGGTGCTGCTGGGCGTGGCGATGGCCGAGGAGGACTCGCGCTTCGTGGGCCCGGCGCTGCCGCTGGACGACATCGGCTCCACCGACGTGGACGTCGCGGGCCGGTTCGCGGAGCTGGTGGCACGGCTGACCGGGCTGCTCGCCGACCTCGACGGCACCCACCCGCTGGAGCACTGGCTCGACACGCTCGACCGGGCCGTCACCCTGCTCACCGACCCCGCCCCGGACGACGCCTGGCAGTCCGTGCAGGCACGCCGGGTGCTCGGCGACGTGCGGGCGGCCGGGGCCGGGCGCCCCGCCGCGACCTCGGGCGGCGGGCTGCGGCTCGAGGACGTGCGCGCCCTCCTCGCCGACCGGCTCGCCGGCCGCCCCACGCGCGCCGGCTTCCGCACCGGCGCGCTCACCGTCTGCTCGCTGGAGCCGATGCGCGCCGTCCCGCACCGGGTGGTGTGCCTGCTCGGCATGGAGGACGGCGCGTTCCCCCGCTCGGCCACGCCCGACGGCGACGACCTGCTCGCCCGCGGCGCGTGCCTCGGCGAGCGCGACCGGCGCAGCGAGGACCGGCAGATCTTCCTCGACGCCCTCACCGCCGCGCGCGAGCACCTGGTGGTGCTGCACTCCGGCGCCGACGAGCGCACCGGCGCCGACCGGCCGCCCGCCGTGCCCGTCGCCGAGCTGCTCG
Organism: Isoptericola sp. NPDC057559; assembly: GCF_042801555.1. Taxonomy (NCBI): domain Bacteria; kingdom Bacillati; phylum Actinomycetota; class Actinomycetes; order Micrococcales; family Promicromonosporaceae; genus Isoptericola; species Isoptericola sp. NPDC057559. The sequence goes on along the minus strand of NZ_JBHVFQ010000002.1, from coordinate 269,338 downwards.
ACGCGATCGACCGGGTCGGTACCACCGCGGACGGCGGGCCGGCCCGGCGGCAGGTCGTCGTGCGGCACCCCTTGCAGGTGGTGGGCGAGCGCAACTTCGAGGCCCGCGCGCTCGGCACCCCCGGGCCGTTCAGCTTCGACCAGGCCGCGTTCCGCGGCGCGGCCGCCGGGCGCGGCGAGCGCGTCGAGCCGGGCCTCCTCGTGCCCGAGCCGCTCGCGCTCGACGCCGCCGCACCCTCCGAGGTCGACCTCGACGACCTGGTCGCGATGCTCGAGCACCCCGTGCGCTGGTTCCTGCGGACCACGCTCGACGTGCGGATCGCGCAGGACGAGGACGAGGTGGACGACCGACTGCCCCTGGCCATGCCGCCCCTGGCCGCGTGGGGCGCCGGCGACCGCATCCTCACCGCCGTGCTCGGCGGCACCGACCCCGGCCGGGCCTTCCAGGCGGAGTGGCGGCGCGGCCAGGCGCCGCCTCGCGAGCTCGGACGCACGTCCCTGCGCGACGTCGTCGCGCGCGTGCAGCCCGTGGAGGTCATGGCCCGGCAGGTGCGCGCCGACCAGGCCGCACGCGCCGTCGACGTCGCCGCCGCCCTGCCCTCCGGGGTGCTCGTCACCGGCACGGTCCCGGGCGTGCACGGCGGCCGGGTGGTGCGCGCCGAGTACTCCAAGCTGGGGCCGAAGCACCGGCTGCGCGCCTGGGTGCAGACCCTCGCGCTCGCCGCGTCCGACGGCGACGGCGGCCTCCCCGAGGGCGAGCGGTGGCACGCGGGCACCGTCGGACGGGCCCCCGGCCGCGGCGCCAAGGCCGCGTGGAGCCTGATCCAGGCCCCGGACACGTCCGACGCCGCACGCCTCCTCGACGACCTCGTGGCGCTGCGGGCCGAAGCGGCCCGGGCGCCGCTGCCCCTGCCGCCCGACGCGGCGCACGCCTACGCCACCACCCGCGCCGGCGGCACCGGCGACCCCGGCCAGGCGACCAGCGAGGCCCGCTACACCTGGACCGGCGGCTTCGAGAAGACCGATCCGTACCACCTCATGGTCTGGGGGGACGGCGCGTCGTTCGACGCGATCGCCGGCACCCCGGACGACCTCGACCGGCGACGGTTCCCCGACGAGCCGTCCCGCCTGGGCGCGCTCGCCCGGCGGGTGTGGGACCCGTTGCTGGCGCACGAGCAGAAGGGCACCTCATGACGGCGGGGATCGGCACCGACGCGGTCGACGGGCTGGCGGGCACGCCCGACCGCCCGGTCTTCGACGTCTGCGGCCCGCTGCCGGACGGCACCACCGTGCTCGAGGCGAGCGCCGGCACCGGCAAGACGTTCACCATCGCGGCGCTCGCGACGCGGTTCGTGGCCGAGGGCCGCGCCGAGCTGCGCGAGCTCATGCTCGTGACGTTCGGCCGCGCCGCCACGTCCGAGCTGCGAGACCGCGTGCGCGAGCGCCTGGTGAGCGCCGAGCGCGCGCTGCGCGGCCCGGACCCGGCGACGCACCCGGACCCGGTGGTGGCGCTCCTGGCCGACGTCGACGCCGCCGAGCTGGACCGCCGCCGGTCCCGGCTCACGGCCGCGCTGTCCCAGCTGGACGCCGCGACGATCACCACGACGCACGGCTTCTGCCAGCAGATGCTCACCTCGCTCGGCATCGCCGCGGACGTCGACCCGGCGGCCACGTTCGTCGCGGACGTCGCCGACCTGGTGCGCGAGGTGTCCGACGACCTGTACGTGCGCCGCTTCGCGGACGAGGCTCACCCCGCGCTCACCCCGCCCATGGCCGCCGACCTGGGCCGCGCCGCCGTCAGCGACCACCAGGCCGTGGTCGCGCCGGCGGAGCCAGCCGGCGGCGCGCCGTCAACCCAGGGCGCGCTGCGCCAGGCGGTCGCCCTGGAGACCCGCACCGAGACCCTGCGGCGCAAGCGTGCGCAGCACCTCCTGGACTACGACGACCTGCTCGTCATGCTGCGCGACGCCCTCGTCGACCCCGTGCACGGGCCGACCGCGGCGGCCCGCGTGCGGGCGCGCTACCGCGTGGTGATGGTCGACGAGTTCCAGGACACCGACCCCGTGCAGTGGGAGATCCTGCGCACCGCGTTCCACGGTCACCGCACCCTCGTGCTCATCGGCGACCCCAAGCAGGCGATCTACGCCTTCCGCGGCGCCGACGTCGTGGCGTACCTCGACGCGCAGCGCGACGCGACGGCCGTCGCCACGCTCGGCACCAGCTGGCGCAGCGACGAGCCGCTGCTGCGCGCCCTGGACACGGTGCTGGGCGGGGCGGCACTGGGCGACGAGCGGATCGTCGTGCGGCCGGTGGAGGCCGCGCACCGCGGCTCGCGGTTCGACGGCGGCGCGCCCCTGCGACTGCGGCAGGTGACGCGCGCCGCGCTGCAGATGTCCCCCGGCGAGACGCCGCCCGTCGGCCCGCCGCGCCAGCTCGTGGCGCGCGACGTCGCGGCGGACATCGCCGCCCGGCTCGGGCGCGACCGGCTGCTCGACGGCGCCGACGACGGGACCGGCGCCGAGGGCGCCACCTGGCGCCCGCTCGAACCGCGCGACGTCGCGGTGCTGACGCGCACCAACGTCCAGGCCGAGACGGTCCGGTCCGAGCTCATGAAGCGCGGGGTGCCGGCCGTCGTCTCCGGGCTGTCGAGCGTCTTCGCCACCCCGTCCGCGCGCGACTGGCTGACGCTCCTCGCCGCGCTGGAGCAGCCGGGCGCGCACGGCCGGGCGGCCGCGCTCGCGCTCACGCCGTTCGTCGGCTGGGACGCGGAACGACTGGCGACGGCCGACGACGCGGCGCACGACGCGCTCGCCGACACCGTGCGCCGCTGGTCGCGGCTGCTGTGGGCGCGCGGGGTCGCGGCGCTGCAGGAGGCGGTGACGCGCGAGGGCCTGGCGGAGCGGCTGATGCGCACCAGCACCGGCGAGCGCCACCTCACCGACCTGCGGCACGTGGGCGAGGTGCTGCACGTCGCCGCCGTGACCGAGGGGCTGGGCGCGTCGGCGCTGACCGCGTGGCTGCGTCGCCGCATCCGCGAGGCCGCGCAGGACTACGACGAGGAGCGCAGCCGCCGCCTGGAGACGGACGCCGCGGCGGTGCAGGTCGTCACCGTGCACGCGAGCAAGGGGCTCGAGTTCGGCGTCGTCTACGTGCCGTTCGCGTGGGACCGGTTCGAGCCGCGCCAGCCCGAGGTGCTGCGCTTCCACGCCGGTGACGGGCGCCGCATCCTGCACGTGGGCGGCCCCGGCTCGTTCGGGTACGACGCGGCCCTGGAGCGGCACCGCCGCGAGGAGGGCGGCGAGGACCTGCGCCTGCTGTACGTGGCCCTGACGCGGGCCCGGCACCAGGTCGTCGCGCACTGGGCTCCGTCGAAGGCCAACACCTCCAAGGGCGGGCTGACGCGCGTCGTGCTGGGTGAGCGCACGCTCGGCGGCGAGCCCGCGCCGCACGCGTCCCAGCAGGCGATGCGCGACGACGCGGTGCGCGCCGCTTTCGGTGCGCTGGCCGGCCGTTCCGGCGGCACCGTCTCCGCCGAGGAGGTGCCCGCCGAGCCGTCGACCGAGCGCTGGCGCCCGCCCGCGGAGCACGAGCCCTCCCTCGACGTCGCCCACCTCGACCGCCTTCCCGACCAGACGTGGCGGCGCGCGTCGTACTCCGCGCTCACCGCGGCGGCCCACACCGGGCGACCGGGCGGGCTCGCCCCCACGGCGGCCGCCGGGCCCGCGTCCGGCGGGGTGGAGTCCGAGCCGGAGGGCGGCGGGGTGCAGGACGAGCCGGCCGACGCCGCGCCCACGGCAGTGAGGCCGGGCGACCCCTCCGCCCCGGGTGCCGTCGACGCACCGGGCGCCGACCTGCCCTCGCCGATGTCCGGGCTGCCCGCCGGGACGGGGTTCGGCACGCTCGTGCACGAGGTCCTCGAGTACGCGGACACCGCCGCACCCGACCTCGACGCCGAGCTGCTCGCCCGCTGCGCCGCCGCCGCGACCTCCCGGGTGCCCGGCACCGACCCGGCGGAGCTCGCCGCCGCCCTGGGCGTCGTCGCACGCACGCCGCTCGGGCCGCTCGCGGCCGGCCGCACCCTCGCAGAGGTCACCCCGCGCGACCGGCTCGCCGAGCTCGAGTTCGAGCTGCCGCTCGCCGGCGGTGACGGTGACGCCGCCTCGCAGGGGAGGACGTCGGAGGGCGCCGGCCTGACCGACATCGCTGCTCTGCTCGGCCGCTACCTCGGCGACGACGACGTGTTCGCCGCCTACCCCGCCGCGCTGGCGGAGCTCGCGGAGGCGGACCCGGGCGCGCGCCCGCTCCGCGGCTACCTCACGGGGTCCATCGACATGGTGCTGCGCGTCCCGGGCGACGACGGCGCCCCGCGGTTCCTCGTCGTCGACTACAAGACCAACCGCCTCGGCGTCCCCGACGCCCCGCTGACGGCGTACGACTACCGCCCCGAGGCCACGGTCGACGCCATGCTGCACGCCCACTACCCGCTGCAGCTCGTGCTGTACCTCGTGGCGCTGCACCGCTACCTGGCCTGGCGGCTGCCCGGCTACGACCCGGAGGTGCACCTCGGCGGCGGGCTCTACCTGTTCGTGCGCGGCATGTGCGGGCCGGGCACGCCCACCGGGCCCGACGGCGCACCCCACGGCGTCGTGTCCTGGGTGCCGCCGCGCGGGCTGGTGCCCGCCCTGTCCGCGCTGCTCGACGGAGGCGACGCATGACCGACACCGCCACGCTGCCCGGCGGCCCGGCCGAGTCCGCCGGCGACGTCCGCGTCGCCGCCGCGGCCCCCGGCCTGCTGCGGGAGTTCAACGCCGCCGGGCTGGTGGCGGCCACGGACGTGCACGTCGCGACCCGGCTCGGCCGGCTCACCGGCGAGGAGGACGCCACGGTGCTGCTCGCCGTCGCCCTCGCCGTCCGCGCCCTGCGCGGCGGGTCCGTGTGCGTGCGGCTGGACGACCCCGACGAGCTGGCGGCGCTCGCGCTGCCCGAGGACGCCGACCGGGGCGACGCGCTCGCCGACAACCCGGCCGCCGCTCCCCCGCCCTGGCCGGAGCACGCCGCGTGGGTGCACGCGATCGAGGCGAGCCCCGCCGTGGCCGTCGGCGCCGGCGAGCCCGTGGACCGCCCCGCCCGCTGGGTCGGCGGCCGCCTGTACCTCGACCGCTACTGGCGCGACGAGCTCACCGTGCGGCGCCTGGTCGACGCCCGCCTGCAGGCGGCACCCCTGGTCCCCGCCGGCACCGACCGGCTCGAGGGGGCGCTCGCCCGCCTGTTCCCCGCCGCGGGCGACGTCCGCCAGCGCCTCGCCGCCGCGCACGCCGCAGGCCGCCGCCTCACCGTGCTCACGGGCGGGCCCGGCACCGGCAAGACCACCACGGTCGCGCGGCTGCTCGCCGTGCTGCAGGACGTCGCCGGCGAGGATCCGACCGGAGGACCTCCCCTGCGGGTCGCGCTCGCCGCGCCGACCGGCAAGGCGGCCGCGCGGCTGCAGGAGGCGGTGCGCGAGGTGGTGGGCGCCCTCCCGCCGGAGGACCGCGAGCGGACCGGGCGCCCCGACGCGACCACCGTCCACCGGCTGCTCGGGTATCGCAGCGCCACCCGCTTCCGCCACCACGCGGGGCACCACCTGCCGCACGACGTCGTCGTGGTGGACGAGACGTCGATGGTGCCGCTGTCGCTCATGGCGCGGCTGCTCGAGGCGCTGCGCCCGGACGCCCGGCTCGTCCTCGTCGGGGACCCCGACCAGCTCGCGTCCGTCGAGGCCGGAGCCGTGCTGGGCGACCTCGTCGCCCGCCCGCCGGTGGTCGGCACGCTGGGCGAGCACCTCACCACCGCCACGCCGGCCGAGCCCGCCACGCCCGCCACGCCCGCCACGCCGGCCGAGCCGGCCGAGCCGGCCGAGCCCGCCGAGCCCACGGGCGGTGCGGAGGACGACCGCCGCTCCCTCGCCAACGGCGTCGTGCGGCTGGTGACCGTGCATCGCCAGGGCTCCGACTCCGCGATCCTGCCGCTGGCCGCGGCGATCCGCGACGGCGACGCCGACGCCGTGCTCGACGTCCTGCGCGCGGGCGACGGCGGTGTCGAGCTGGTCGAGGCCGACACGGAGCGCCTCGACGAGCACGCCGTGGCAGGTCTGCACCACGACGCGGTCGACGCCGGGCGGCGGCTGGTCGCGGCGGCGCGCGCCGGGGACGCGGCGGGCGCCCTGGACGCGCTGTCCGCGCACCGCGTGATGGTCGCGCACCGCCGCGGGCCGGTCGGCGTCGCCCGCTGGGCGGCGCAGGTGGAGGCGTGGGTCGAGGACGCGACCGCCGACGGCGCGCTGCCCGCCGCCCCGGGGACGCCGTGGGTCGTGGGCCGGCCGCTGCTGGTCACGACCAACGACGCCGACGTGGGCCTGTACAACGGCGACACCGGGGTGCTCGTGGCCGAGGGTGACGGCGTCGTCGCCGCCTTCGGCGACCCGCGGGACCCGCTGCGCGTGCGCACCCACCGGCTGCCGCCGGTCGAGACCGTGCACGCCATGACGGTGCACCGGGCGCAGGGCAGCCAGTTCCGCCGCGTGTCCCTCGTGCTGCCCCCGCCCACCTCGCCCCTGCTCACCCGCGAGCTGCTGTACACGGCGGTCACGCGCGCGCAGGAGTTCGTGCGCGTCGTGGGCACCGCGGAGGCCGTGCGGGCCGCCGTCGCGCACCCCGTCCGCCGCGCGAGCGGTCTCCGCGACCCCCTCCCCTGACGCGCCCGCCGCCGTGAGGGTGGTCTGGGGGACGTCGCGCGGGCGGGGTGCGCCCGAGATCACGCTCGCGCCGCCGGCAGTCACGGAATAGGAGCCCGGCCCGCGAGGGTTGTCCCAGGCGATGAACGCCGACGCCTCGACCCCCGCGCCCACCTCCCCCCGGCTGTCCGTGCTGGACCTCGTCCCGGTCCGCACCGGCCAGTCCAGCCCCCAGGCGCTGGCCGCCTCCCTCGCGCTGGTGCGGCGGGCGGACGAGCTGGGGTTCGAGCGGTACTGGTTCGCCGAGCACCACAACATGCCCGCCGTGGCCGCGTCGACGCCGCCCGTGATGATCGCGGCGGCGGCCGCCGTCACGGAGCGCATCCGCGTCGGCTCCGGCGGCGTCATGCTGCCCAACCACGCGCCCCTCGTCGTGGCCGAGCAGTTCGCCGCCCTCGAGGCGCTCGCGCCGGGCCGCGTCGACCTCGGCATCGGGCGGGCGCCCGGCTCGGACCCCGTGGTCACGGCGCTGCTGCGGCAGTCGGGCCCGACCTCGGACGTCGAACGGTTCCCGCAGCACGTGCGCGACATCCTCGCCCTGATGAGCCCCGACGGCGCCGCGCTGCGCCTCGGCGACGGCAACATCTACGACGTCCACGCCACGCCCGCCGCCGACGGCACGCCGACGGTGTGGCTGCTCGGCTCCAGCGACTACTCCGCCCGTCTGGCCGCGGAGCTGGGGCTGCCGTACGTCTTCGCGAACCACTTCTCGGGCGCGGGCGTCGACCAGGTGCTCGCCCTGTACCGCGACAACTACCGGCCCAGCGCCGCCCACCCGGAGCCGCAGACGTTCCTCACGGTGAACGTCGTCGTCGCGCCCACCGCCGTCGAGGCGCACGAGCGCGCGCTGCCCCAGCTGCGCTCGATGGCACGCCTGCGCACCGGCAAGCCGATGGGCCGCGCGGAGACCGTCGAGCAGGCCGCCGCCGAGCCGCTCGACCCGATGGCGGAGCAGATCATTGCCGACATGCGCGCCCGCTGGGTGGTCGGCGAGCCGCACCAGGCCGCGGCCCAGCTCCGCGACCTGGCCACGCGGCACGGCGTGGACGAGGTCATGGTCGTGCCCGTCGCCGGCACCTACGAGTCCGAGCCCCTGGACGCGACCCCCGGCCGCGTCCGGACCCTCGAGCTGCTCGCCGAGGCCCTCTCCGCCTGACGCCCGCGTCAGACGACGGCCGGCGCCGACGCGACCTCGGCGCGGAACACCTCGTCCGCGCGAGCGCGCGCCTCGACGAGGTCGACCGCCGGGGCCATGTCGTCGAAGGCACCGGCACGGTCGAGCTCGGCGTCGACGAACCGCTCCAGCACGGCGGGCGGCGTCGCGACGCCGAGCTCGCGGGTCACGGCCTTGAGCGCGACGACGTCGGCGACGGGGGAGCGCACGCCGGCCGGGAGCGAGCTCTCCGCGACGAGGGTCGGCAGGTCCATCGGCGGGGTGCGGGCCTCGGGGTGGTCCGCCAGCCAGCGCAGGGCGACGGCCGGGCGCAGGGCGTAGAGGAACCGCTTGAGCGAGCCCCCGCCCAGCCGCTGCTGCCGGGCCACGTGGAGGTAGTGCCGGCCCACCGCGCCACGGTCCACGACCTCGTCGGCGAGGGCCAGCAGCCGGTCCTGGAACCCGGCGTCGCCGCGGTAGACGATCGGCGAGCGCAGCCACTCGATCGCGGTGACGTTCCCCTTGACCAGCAGGCGCACGGCCTTGGCGAGGTCCCATCCGTTCACGTCGAGGACGGCGTCGAGCGGCGTCTCGATCACGTCCCTTGCCGGCCAGAGCGACAGGTACCGCTCGGGAGACCGCAGGTAGAGGAACCGGCAGTCGTAGTCGCTGTCCGGGGACGGGAAGCCCCACGCGCGGCTCCCGGACTCGATCGCCCAGGGGATGCGGACCTGGTCGGTCGCCGCGACGCCGTCGAGGCGAGCGTCGATCGCCGCGACGACGGCGCGGTCCAGGGAGGCGGGGACGGCACGCATCGGGCCACCGTAGGCGCGGTCCGCCCCGACGTCCCGCCTTTTCCGCGCCGGGCCGCCGAGGGCCTCGACTACCGTGGTCCGGCAGGTCAGACCCGACGTCGCACGAGAGGCGAACCCCATGACCGACGTGACGGTGGTCCGCGCGGACAACCCCGGCCCGATGACGCTGGACGGCACGCGCTCGTACGTGCTGCGGGCGCCGGGCTCGGCGTCGTGCGTGGTGGTGGACCCGGGCCCGGACGTCGAGGGGCACCTGGCCACGCTCGCCGGCGCCGGACCCGTGGAGGTGGTGCTGGTGACGCACCGGCACGCGGACCACACGGCCGGGTCGGCGCGGCTGCACGAGCTCACCGGCGCGCCGGTCCGCGCGGCCGACCCGGCGCACTGCCACGGCGGCGAGCCCCTGCGCGGCGGCGAGCGGATCGACGCCGCGGGGCTGCGCCTGGACGTCCTCGCCACCCCCGGACACACCGCGGACTCGGTGTCGTTCGTCGTGACGGGACCCGACGACGTGCCGGTCGTGCTCACCGGCGACACCGTGCTGGGCCGCGGCACCACCGTGATCGCGGAGCCGGACGGCTCCCTGCGCGACTACCTCGCCAGCCTCGACGTGCTGGAGCGCGCGGGCGACGGCCGGGTGGGCCTGCCCGGCCACGGCCCCGCCCTCGACGACCTGGGCGAGGCCGTGCGCGCCTACCGCGCCCACCGCCTGGAGCGCCTGGACCAGGTCCGGGCCGCCCTGGCGGGGCTGGGCCGCGACCCGAGCACCGACGACGACCTCGCGGACGCCGTCGTCGCGCAGGTCTACGCCGACGTGGACCCGTCCGTGCGGCGCGCGGCGCGGCAGTCGGTGGTGGCGCAGCTGGCGTACCTGGCCGACGCGCCCGCCTGACCCCGGCACACCCCGGAGGGGGCCCGAGGGCCCGGGGGCGCGTGTCGGCGGCCCACGGCACGATGGCGGGATGACGGTCACCCCCGCCCCCCGCCCGGAAGCCCGCCCCGCCGTCCGGCTCGGCGTCGCCTTCGTCCCCACGATGGCGCCCGAGTCGCTGCGCGGCCTCGCCACGGCCGTGGAGGCCGCCGGCCTGGACGACCTGTGGGTGTGGGAGGACTGCTTCAAGCAGAGCGGCGTCGCGTCCGCGGCGGCCGCGCTCGGGTGGACGGAGCACGTGCGGGTCGGGATCGGCCTCATGCCGGCGCCGCTGCGCAGCACCGCGGTCACCGCGATGGAGGTCGCCACGCTCGCGCGCATGTTCCCCGGCCGGTTCGTCCCCGCCGTCGGGCACGGGGTGCAGGCGTGGATGGGGCAGGCCGGCGTCCGGGTGGACTCGCCGCTGACGCTGCTGCGCGAGCACACCGAGGCGCTGCGCCTGCTGCTCGCCGGCGAGGAGGTCACGACCTCGGGCCGCTACGTGCACCTCGACCGCGTGCGCCTGGACTGGCCCGCGCCGCAGGTCCCGCTCGTGCTGGGCGGCGTCGGGCCGCGCTCGCTGGCCCTCGCGGGCGAGCTGGGCGACGGCGTGATCCTCGCCAACGCACTCACCCCCGACGACGTGCGCGCCGCCGCCGAGGCCGCCACGGCCGCGGCGAGCCCGGTGGGCCGGCCCGTGCCCGAGGTGTACGCGACGCTCATCGCCGCCACCGGCGACAAGGCCCAGGAACGCCTGGACGCCGAGCTGCCCCTGTGGGGCGCGGAACCCGGCCGCGGCATCGGGGCCGCCGGCGACGCCCGCGCCATCGCCGACGCCGTGCTCCGGCTCGCGGCGGCCGGGGCGTCCGCGGTCGCCGTGCAGCCCACGGCGGACGAGCCGGACCTCGCCGGCCTCGTCGAGCTGCTGGGCCGCGAGGTGCGCCCGCTGCTCGAGCACGCCTGACCACGCCCCGCGCCACGACCGACCACCCGCGACCGACCACCCGCGACGGAGCACCACCCGACGGAACACCGACGAAGGAGCAGTCATGGACTGGAAGATCGAGCTCATCCACGTGCCCGTGAGCGACGTGGACCGCGCCAAGGAGTTCTACGAGCGCGTGGGCTTCCACGCGGACCACGACCAGCGCGTCAACGAGGACCTGCGGTTCGTGCAGATGACGCCGCCCGGCTCGGCGTGCTCCATCGCCTTCGGCGAGGGCCTCGGCGGCGGGCTGGCGCCCGGTCAGCTCGACGCGATCCAGGTGGTGGTGCCGGACGCCGACGCGGCCCTGGAGCACCTGCGGGGCGTGGGCGTCGAGGCGCAGGGCGTGGACGACCAGCCGTGGGGCCGGTTCGTCACGTTCGCCGACCCGGACGGGAACTCCTGGACGCTGCAGCAGCTGCCGGCGTGGTCCGCCGGCGCCGCGGGCTGAGCCCGCGGCGGCCGGCCGCGACGGTCAGAGCCGCTTGCCGTAGCAGCGCTGCTGCTCGGAGCCCACGTGGTCGCCGAAGGAGTCGATCGGCTCGTACCCGATCGCCTCGTACAGGCACATCGCCTCGGGCTGGGCGGTACCGGTCTCGAGCACGAAGCGGCGGAAGCCGACCTGGCGGGCGGCGCGCTCCAGCTCGGCCATGAGCCGGCGCGCGATGCCGTGCCCGCGGGCGTCGGCGTCCACGAACACCCGCTTGACCTCGCCGGTGGCGGCGGGGTGCATGGCGCCCTGGCCGCGGCGGTCGTCCGTGCCGGACACGTCCCGCACGGCCGCCGTGCCGACCGCGCGCTCCCCCACCCGGGCGACCAGGGTGACGACGATCGACCGCGGGTCGATGGCGGGCGCGGGGTCGACGCCGCCGTAGCGGACGGACATCTCGGCCTCCTGCGCGGCCCGCAGGCCCGCGGCGGCCGGGTCGTCCCACTCGACGACCTCGACGGTCAGGTCGTCGGGGCGGGCCTCCGGCAGCGTGGCGGTCGCGGTCATGCCCGGACGAGGGCGGCGAGCACCGACGTGAAGAAGCCGAGCCCGTCCGTGCCGCTGCGCGGGCCGTCCTCGCCGTCCGGTCCGAAACCGGCCTCGACGGCGTGCTCGGGGTGCGGCATGAGGCCGACCACGTTGCCGCGCGCGTTGGTGATGCCCGCGATGTCGCGGCGCGAGCCGTTCGGGTTCCAGCCCTGGTAGCGGAACACGACGCGGCCCTCGCCCTCGAGCTCGTCGAGGGTGTGCTCGTCGGCGACGAACTGCCCGTCCTGGTTCTTCAGCGGGATGGTGATCCGCTGGCCGCGCTCGTAGCGGTTGGTCCAGGCCGTCGCCGTGTTCTCGACGGTCAGCACCTGCTCGCGGCACACGAAGTGCAGGTGGTCGTTCTTGACCATCGAGCCGGGCAGCAGGTGCGCCTCGGTCAGCACCTGGAAGCCGTTGCAGATGCCGAGCACGGGCATGCCGCCCTTGGCGGCGTCCACGACGGCGTCCATCGCGGGCGCGAAGCGCGAGATGGCGCCGGCGCGCAGGTAGTCGCCGTAGGAGAACCCGCCGGGCAGGACGACGGCGTCGACGCCGTGCAGGTCGCCGTCCGCGTGCCACAGGGAGACCGGCTCGCCGCCCGCGAGCCGCACCGCCCTGGAGGCGTCGCGGTCGTCGAGCGTGCCCGGGAACGTGATGACGCCGATGCGCGCGGCGTCGAGGGCGGGCGCGGTCATCAGGCGACGACCTCGGCGGAGGCGTCGGCGACGCGCACGACGTCCTCGATGACGGGGTTCGACAGCAGCGTCTCGGCGGCCTGCTGCGCGGCGGCGAGGACCTCGGGGGTCACCTCGCCGTCGACCTCGAGCTCGAACCGCTTGCCCTGACGCACCCCGCTGAACTGGGTGAATCCGAGGCGGGGCAGCGCCCCGACGACGGCCTTGCCCTGGGGGTCCAGGATCTCGGGCTTCGGCATGACCTCGACGACGACGCGTCCCACGGGTGCTCCTTGGATCGTGACCGGGTAGTCAGATGGCCGCCGCTCCGGGAGCCCGGCACGAGCGGCGCCGCGGGGGGACGCGCGTGAGAGCGGGAGCACGACGGCGAGATTCCGCGACGAGTCTACCGTCGGCACGCTAGCCTCGGGACGCCGCGGAACGCTGCCGGACGCCGGCGCCGCCGACCCCGCGAGTCCCGACTCCCGCAACGATCCCGAGGAAGCATGTCCGCACCCACTCCGCCGCCCTCCGGCGGCAGCGCCCCCGACCCGTACTCGACCCCCGACGCGGGCTCGTCCGCCCCCGCACCGGAGGGCACGCCGCAGCCCTACGCGGAACCCGGCGCGCAGGCCCCGTACTCCCAGTCGCCGTACTCCCAGGCGCCCTACGCCCAGCCCGGGGCGCAGGCCCCGTACGACCCGTCCGCCCCGGCGACGCCGTACGGCGGGCAGCCCCCGTACGGCTACGCCCCGCCCCGCAAGACCGACGGCGTGTCGATCGCTGCGCTGGTCACCGGCATCCTCGGCATGGCCCTCATCCCGCTCGGCCTCGGCATCGCCGGCGTCGTGCGGACCAAGGACCCGGCGCGGTCGGGCCGCGGCCTGGCCATCGCGGGCATCGTGCTGGGCGCGCTGAGCACCGTCGGCTGGATCGTGGTCATCGGCCTCGCCGCGTTCGTCGTCAACAACGACGACTTCCAGGACGCGTTCCGGGACAGCTACCAGGAGAGCTTCCAGGAGGGCGCGGGGCTCGACTACGAGGTGGGCGAGTGCTTCGACTACCCCGGCAGCTCCGCCACGATCGGCGACATCACCCCCGCCGACTGCGCCGCGCCGCACGCGGCCGAGGTGTTCTCGGTGTCCCAGCTCCCCGGCGGCGACTTCCCCGGCGAGTCCGGCGTCGAGCAGGCGTTCACGGACACGTGCGTGCCGGCCTTCGAGTCGTACGTGGGCTCGGACCCCGCCGACACGTCGCTGACCGCGTACTACATCGGCCCGGACGAGGTGTCGTGGACGCTCGGCGACCGCCAGCTCCTCTGCGTCGCCGAGGCGGGCGACGGGTCGAAGCTCGACGCGAGCGTCGCGGGCTCCGGCCTCTAGCGGGCTCCGGGGGCGCCTCAGCGCAGGGGCGCCCCCGTCAGCCGCTCGTACGCCTCGAGGTAGCGGTCGCGCGTCCGCTCGACGACCTCGGCCGGCAGCGCGGGCGGCGTGGTGTCCGCGGCGCGGTCCCAGCCGGACGCCGGCGACGTCAGCCAGTCGCGCACGAACTGCTTGTCGAAGCTGGGCTGGGCGTGGCCCGGCTCCCACTCGTCCGCCGGCCAGAACCGCGACGAGTCGGGCGTGAGGACCTCGTCGCCGAGCACCGTGGCCCCGGTCGCCGGGTCCACGCCGAACTCCAGCTTGGTGTCCGCGAGGATGACGCCGCGGTCCCGGGCGATCTCCTCGGCCCGGGAGTAGACCGCGATCGTGAGCTCCCGCAGCCGCGCGGCCGCGTCCTCGCCGACCCGGCGCGCGACCTCCTCGAACGTCACGTTCTCGTCGTGCTCGCCCTCCTCCGCCTTGGTGGCGGGGGTGAAGATCGGCTCGGGCAGCCGCGACCCGTCCACCAGGCCGGCCGGCAGCGGGAGGCCCGTGACCTCGCCGGACTCCCGGTACTCGGCCAGCCCGGAGCCGGTGAGGTAGCCGCGGGCCACGCACTCGACGGGGAACATCTCCAGGCGGCGGCAGATCATCGCGCGCCCCGCGACGACGTCGGGCACCAGGCCGTCGCCCGGCTCCGCGCTCGCCTCGGTGGACACCACGTGGTTCGGCACGAGGTCGGCGAGCTGGTCGAACCACCACAGGCTGAGCTGGGTGAGCACCACGCCCTTGTCGGGGATGCCCGGGGACAGCGCGTGGTCGTAGGCGGACACGCGGTCCGACGCGACGACGAGAACGACGTCGCCCAGCGGGTGCACGCCGCCCAGGGCCGGCAGGTCCGGCTCGTACAGGTCGCGCACCTTGCCGGAGTAGACGTGCCGCCACCCCCGCAGGTCGAGCGGTCCGCCCGCGAAGGCGTCGTTCTGGTCGGCATCGCGCGTGTCGGTCACGCCCCCTAGTGTTCCAGCATGTCGCCCGACGACGGGACCGCCGTCCCCTCCGTGGATCTCCTGCCCTTCCTCGCGGCCTTCCAGCGGGTGTCCGAGCTGGCGGCAGAGACGCAGCAGTCCCGGACCTCCGGCGGCACGACGATCGCCGAGGTCCTGGCCGAGCATCTGGGCCGCGACCCGCGGTCCCTGCCGGTCGTCGCCGAGACGCTCTCGCCCCTGCGGACGGTGGACGCCGACGTCGCGCTCGACGTCCTGGCGGAGCGGCACGGCGGGGGCCGCGTCGTCGGGGTGGGCGGCGGCGAGCAGCGGATGCACTGCTCGCTCTCGGAGATCGTCGAGCAGTCCTCGCAGTGGCGGCAGTTCCCGGTCGGCGCCGTCGACTACACGCGCACCGCGACCGGACCGGACTCCGAGCGCCGCGTGGTCTCCTTCGGGCTCCGGCTCCTGACGGTGGGCGGTACCCCGGTGGCCGTGCTGCAGCGGGCCGCGGCGCCCCGGTTCGGGATGGAGGGGGCGCTCGAGGTGCTCGCCCCGGACCAGGACGACGCGCTCGCGTTCCTCGCCGAGCTGCGCGAGGCGATGGTCGCCCACAGCGTGCTGCGCGGTCAGGTCGTGTCGTTCACCGCGGGCGACTACGAGGCCACGAGCGCCGGCGTCACGTACCACCGGCGCGACCCCGTGCCGGCGGCGGACGTCGTCCTGCCGTCGGGCACGCTCGACCGGGTGACCCGCCAGGTCCTCGGCGTCGCGGAGCACCGGGAGCGGCTGCTCGCCGCCGGGCAGCACCTCAAGCGTGGAGTGCTGCTCTACGGGCCGCCCGGCACGGGGAAGACCCACACCGTCCGCCACCTCGTCGGTCGCGCCGACGGGACCACCGTCATCCTCCTCGCGGGCAGCACCCTCCAGCTGGTGGGGGTGGCCGCCGAGACCGCGCGGGCCATGCAGCCGGCCGTCGTCGTCCTCGAGGACTGCGACCTCATCGCCGAGGACCGTTCGTTCCACGACGGGCCGCAGCCGCTGCTGTTCGAGGTGCTCGACGCGATGGACGGGCTGGCTCCCGACGCCGACGTCGCCTTCGTCCTGACCACCAACCGTGCGGACCTCCTCGAACGGGCCCTGTCGCAGCGCCCGGGGCGCGTGGACCTCGCCGTGGAGATCCCGCTGCCCGACGCCGTCGCGCGGCGCCGCCTCTTCGACCTGTACGGCGGTGGGCAGGGCTTCGGCGGCGCGGCCCTGGACGATGCCGCCGAGCGTACCGAGGGCGTGACGGCGTCCTTCGTCAAGGAGGCGATCCGCCGGGCCGTCCTGCTCGCGGCCGACGACGACCGGCCTGCGGCGGACGGCGACCTGGCCGCCGCCGTCACGGAGATGACCGCCGACGGCGAGCGGATCACCCGCTCGCTGCTCGGGGGCGCGGCGATGGACCCGGACGACGACGTCGACGGCGTGGACGGCGAGGACGACGACCTCGACGGCGGTGACACCTTCGGCTGGTTCCCGGAGGCCCCCGGCCCGGGGGCCTTCCGCCCCGGCCCCTGAGCCGCGGTCCGGCCCGACGGCGTCAGGGGACGGCGACCTCGCCGCGCTCGGCCTTGAGGGCGATGTCGCTGCGGTGGTGCGAGCCGTCCAGGGCGATCCTGGCGACGCCCGCGTAGGACGCGGCACGCGCGGCGGCGAGGTCGGCGCCCCGGCCCACGACGGACAGCACGCGCCCGCCGGCGGAGACGAGGGCGCCGTCGGCGACGGCGGTGCCGGCGTGCAGCACGTGCACGCCGTCGAGCGCCTCGGCGTCGCCGATGCCGGTGATCGGGTCGCCCTTGCGCGGCGACTCGGGGTAGCCCTGGGACGCGACGACCACGTTGACGACGGCGTCGTCCGACCAGCGCAGCGGCTCGATGCCGTCGAGGCGACCGGTGGCGGCGGCGAGGAGGACGCCGGAGAGGGGGGTGCGCAGCCGCGCGAGGACCGCCTGGATCTCCGGGTCGCCGAAGCGGGCGTTGAACTCGACCACCCGGGTGCCGCGGCTGGTCAGCGCGAGCCCCACGTACAGCACGCCCGCGAACGGGGTGCCGCGGCGGGCCATCTCGTCCACCGTGGGCTGCGCGATGCGCTCGACCACCTCGGCCACCAGGCCGGTCGGGGCCCAGTCGAGCGGCGTGTACGCGCCCATGCCGCCGGTGTTGGGGCCGGCGTCGTCGTCGCCCACACGCTTGAAGTCCTGGGCGGGCACCATCGGCACCACGGTGGCGCCGTCGCTCAGGCAGAACAGCGACACCTCGGGGCCGTCGAGGTACTCCTCGACCACCACGCGGCCGTCGGCGCCGCGCGCGTCGAGCGCCTCGCGGGCGTGCGCGAGGGCGGCGTCGCGGTCGGACGTCACGACGACGCCCTTGCCGGCCGCGAGCCCGTCGTCCTTGACGACGTAGGGGGCTCCGAACGCGTCGAGCGCGTCGGCGACCTGGTCGACGGTGGTGCACACGTGCGCCATGGCGGTCGGGACGTTCGCGGCGGCCATGACGTCCTTGGCGAACGCCTTGGACCCCTCGAGGCGGGCGCCCTCGGCCGACGGGCCGAAGCAGGCGATGCCGGCCTCACGGACGGCGTCGGCGACGCCGGCCACCAGCGGCGCCTCGGGGCCGACGACGACCAGGTCGACGCCCAGGGTCCGGGCGAGCGCCGCGACGGCGCGGCCGTCGTTCGCGTCGACCGGGTGCAGGGCGGCCTGCGCGGCCATGCCGGGGTTGCCCGGGGCGGCGTGCAGCTCGTGCGCGGGCTCCTCCGACGCGAGGGCGTGGACGATGGCGTGCTCGCGGGCACCGGTCCCGACGACGAGGATCTTCACGGGCGACCATGCTAACGACCCCGGCGGCGCGGGTGCCGCGTCGTCCGCCGCCGCGGCCCGCTCAGGGCTGCGGCAGGCGGGCCATCCCGTAGACGCGGTCGACGCGCAGGCGCAGCACCTGGCGCCGGTCGGCCACCATCGCCCTCCGGAACTCCTCCCAGGCGGGGTGCTCCTGGCGGGCCGCGACGCGGAACGTCTCGACCAGCTCGTCGGTGGCGGCATCGTGCGGGTCGGCGGCCACGTCGCTCAGCTCGGCCGTGCCGTCGAGGACGGCGTAGCTCCAGAAGTCGGGCGCGCTCACGTGCAGAGAGACGCGCGGGTCACGGGCGGCGTTGCGCGTCTTGGCTCGGTCGGCCGTGACGGACACGCGCGCCGTCCGCGACTCCGCGTCCCACGCGTAGAGCACGTTGGACAGCTGAGGGCGACCCTCGCGCCGCAGGGTCGTGAGGACCCCTTGGTGGCCGTCCGCCACCAGGGCGAGCAGGGCCCGCTGCTCGTCCGTCCCGGTCGTGCTCGACGTCGTCATGCCGGGACAACCGGGCAGGTCAGGCGGATGTTCCCGTGGGCACCGTGGCGTCCTGCCCCGACCGGACGAGCGAGGCGGCGACGAAGCCGTCCGCCACCAGGTCCGCGACCGCGTCGCGCAGCCACGCGACGGCGACGGGGTCGCGGTCGCGACCCGTGGCCACGGCCTGGCGGATCTCCGTGAACCGCGGCTCGACGACCCGCAGCCCGCGGTGCTCGGCGACGTACCGCGTCAGCGGCTGCCGGATGCCGGCCGCCACCTCGAGGCCGTCGGCCTCGAACACGGTGGTGCCGTCGGCGCCGCGCACCACCTCCGCGTGCTGCAGCGTGCGGGTCAGGTACAGGTCGTAGGCGGAGCCCTGCTTGACGCCGACCCGCACGCCCGGCCGGTCGACGTCGTCCGCGGTGCGCACGGGCGAGCCCTCCGGGACGGCGAACACGCCCTCGATGAGCACGTACGGCGCGGTGAACGCGACCAGCGCCGCCCGCTCGGGCTCGACGGCCAGGAAGCCGACGTCGACCCGGCCCTCCGCGACGGCCGCGAACGACAGCCGTGCGGCGTCCACGCACTCGAGGCGCACGGGCACGCCGAGACGGCGCGCCAGCTCCCGCGCGAGGTCGACCGTGACGCCCGACGGGGCGTCCGGCGTGCCCTGCGCCAGCACCGGGTTGCCGAGGTTGACCACCGCGCGCAGCTCCCCCTGCGGGGCGAGCGCGGCGAGGACCTCCGGGGAGACCTGCGCGGGAGCCCCCACGTCAGCGCGCGTGGATCAGGTCGTGCACGGGGATGATCTCGTCGCGGCGCGGGCCCACGCCCACCGCGGAGACGCGGCAGCCGGAGAGCTCCTCGAGCCGGGCGAGGTACGCCTGCGCGTTGGCGGGCAGGTCCTCGACGGTGCGGGCGCCGGAGATGTCCTCCCACCAGCCCGGCATCTCCTCGTAGATCGGCTTCGCGTGGTGGAACGCGGACTGGTCGTCGGGCATCTCGTCGTAGCGCGTGCCGTCCACGTCGTACGCGACGCAGACCGGCACCTTCTCGAGGCCCGTGAGCACGTCCAGCTTGGTGACCACGAGGTCGGTGAGCCCGTTGATGCGTGCCGCGTAGCGGGCGATGACGGAGTCGTACCAGCCGCAGCGGCGCGCGCGGCCCGTGGTGACGCCGTACTCGCCGCCGGTCTTGAGCAGGTACTCGCCCATGTCGTCGAACAGCTCGGTGGGGAACGGGCCCTCGCCGACGCGCGTCGTGTACGCCTTGATGACGCCGATGACGGAGTCGACGCGGGTGGGCCCGATGCCCGAGCCGGTCACCGCGCCGCCGGCGGTCGCGCTGGACGACGTGACGAACGGGTACGTGCCGTGGTCGATGTCGAGCATCGTCGCCTGGCCCGCCTCGAACAGGACGTTCTTGCCGGCGTCCAGCGCCTGGTTCAGCACCAGGGGCGTGTTCGCGACCATGGGGCGCAGGCGCTCGGCGTGCGCGAGCAGCTCGTCGACGGTCTCGTCGATCTCGACGGCGCGACGGTTGTAGACCTTCACCAGCAGGTGGTTCTTCTGGTCGAGGGAGCCCTCGACCTTCTCCCGCAGGATCTTGGGGTCGAACAGGTCCGCGATGCGGATGCCGACGCGGTTGATCTTGTCCGCGTACGCCGGCCCGATGCCGCGGCCCGTGGTGCCGATGCGGCGCTTGCCCAGGAAGCGCTCGGTGACCTTGTCGAGCGTGCGGTGGTAGCCGGCGATGACGTGCGCCTGGCTCGACACCAGCAGGCGGGAGACGTCCACGCCGCGCTCGATGAGGTCGTCCAGCTCCTCGAACAGCACGTCGATGTCCACGACCACGCCGTTGCCGATCACCGGCACGACGCCGGGCGACAGGATGCCGGAGGGCAGCAGGTGCAGGGCGTACTTCTCGTCGCCGATGACGACGGTGTGCCCCGCGTTGTTGCCGCCGTTGAACTTCACGACGTAGTCGACCCGTGACCCGAGCAGGTCCGTGGCCTTCCCCTTGCCCTCATCGCCCCACTGGGCACCGACGAGCACCACGGCTGGCATGAAATCTCCTCGCGTCGACGAGGCCCGGCATGTCACCCGTCAGGCGGGCCTCCTCGGCCGGACCGCGCCCGAGTTTACCTGCCCGTGACCTCGTGCGTTGAGCCGCCGCGACGGGCGTCCCGACGAGCTCAGCCGGCGGGGTGGTGCGACGCGGGTGCCGGCTGCGCCGGGGCGGACTCGCACCGGTGGTCGCGGTCGATGCGGAACAGGTCGAGGGCACCGCAGACCTCGAGGACGAACAGGTCGCGCTCGTCGGCGCCGCGCAGCACGGTGGCTCCGCCGCGCTTGCGGCCGGAGTCGGCCAGCGAGATGAGGAACGCGGCGCCCGTCGAGTCCATGAACGTGACCCGGCACATGTCGATCACCAGCAGCTGACGGCGCAGCCCGACCACCCGGGTGGCGATCTCCGGGAACTGGTCGCGCTCCGCGAGGTCGAGGTCACCGGCGATCACGAGCGTCGTCGTCGTCGATGACGTCGCGATCTCGATCATGCTGCCGAGCGTACCCGCGACGGGCGTTGCACGGCGCCCCAGGCGCGAGGCCCGGCTCCCGGGCCAGAATGGGGCCCATGACCTCCCCTGTGGACGACCTGCTCGCCGGCCCGCCCCCGACCCGCCTGCCCGACGACCACCCCCAGGTGCGCGACGGCCTCGACGTGGGCGCGGACCCGGCGCAGCTCGCGGCCGACCACCCCGCGTCCTCGCTGGCCTGGGCCGTGCTGGCGGAGCGCACCCTCGACGGCGCGGGCGCCGGACCCAGCGCCGCGCGGTCCGTCACGGGGTACGCGTACGCGCGCACCGGCTACCACCGCGGGCTCGACGCGCTGCGCCGGGCGGGCTGGCGCGGCCAGGGCCCGATCCCCGCCGACCACGAGCCGAACCAGGGCTTCCTGCGCGCCCTCACGGCCCTCGCGACCGCGGCCGCCCAGATCGGCGAGACCGCCGAGGCCGAGCGCTGCGAGCAGTTCCTCCGCGACTCCGGCACGTCCTCCGACGAGGTCCGCGCCCTCCGCGACTGACCCGGGCGCGACCCGCGACACGACCCCCGGCCCGGCGCCGAGGTGCCGCACGACGGCACCCCGGGAGTCAGCCGGGGGTCACCGAGCTCGCGTGCAGCTTGGCCCACACGAGCTTGCCGGACCCGGCGGGCCGCCACCCCCAGTCGGCCAGCCGCTCGACGATCTGCATCCCGAACCCGCCGACGCGGTTGGGGTGGCCGTCGGTGGTCACGGGCGGGGCGGGGTTGGAGTCCTCGACCTCGATGCGCAGCCCGTCGCCGGTGTCGAAGAGCCGCAGGGCGATGTTGCCCCACCCGTGCAGCACGCCGTTGGCGACCAGCTCGGAGACGACGAGCTCCGCGGACGCGGACTCCGGCAGCCCCCACGCCTGGCAGGTGCGCAGCACGGCGTGCCGGGCGCGGCCGATGGACGCGGGCTCGCTGGGCAGCAGCCACCGCCGCGAGCGGGGGCTCAGCGGCTGGATCTCGGCGTCGGCGACGGGGTCGGGCACGCGGACGACGACGAGCGCGACGTCGTCCTCGGGCGCGTCGGCGAGCCGGGACAGCAGCTCCTCCCCCACGCCGGCGGCGTCGCGCGCGGTGATACGCGCGGACGTCTCGACGAGGGCGTCGAGGCCGACCTTGAGCGACCGGTCGCGGCGCTCGATGAGGCCGTCGGTGTAGAAGAGCAGCACGTCGCCGCGGCGCAGCTCCGCCTGCCCGGTGGTGCGGGGGCGCGAGCCGAAGCCCACGAGCGACCCGGCGCCGCCGGCGAGCTGCGTGACGGTGCCGTCGCGCAGCAGCAGCGGCGGCAGGTGGCCGGCGCGGGTGTACTGGACGGTCCAGGCGTCGCCGTCGGGCTGGTGCCGGAGCGTCGCGTAGACCATCGACGCGGAGCGCGGGATCCGCATGCCGGTGACGAGCTGGTCGACGCGGTCCACGACGATCCCCGGCGTGGCGAGCTCGAACGCGTACGACCGGACCACCGACCGCAGCTGCCCCATGGCGGCGGCGGCCTCGACGTCGTGCCCGACGACGTCCCCGACGACCAGCCCGACGGTGCCGTCGCTGATCTGCAGCACGTCGTACCAGTCGCCGCCCACCTGGGCGTGCTCGGCGTTGGGCGCGTAGTACGTCCACACGTCGAGCCCGGAGACGTCGGCCTGCTCGGGCAGCATGGCGCGCTGCAGCGCCTCGGCGAGCCGGTGCTCGCGCGCGTACAGGCGCGCGTTGTCGATGGCGGTGCCGGCGCGGCGGGCGACGACCTCGATCACGGTGTGCACGTGCTGCGGCTCGGGCGCCGTGGGCCGGGGGTCCTCGGTGACGGTGCCGTCGGCGGCGACGCCGACGCCGTGCCAGGTGGCGAGGAGGCCGAGCACGCGGCGGCGGCCGGCGACGGCGTGCACGACGACGGCGCGCGGCAGGGCCCCGGTCTCCTCGACCACGCGGCGCAGCAGGTCGCGGCGCAGCCACCCGGAGGCCGAGTGCGCCGGGAAGCGCGCGTCGAGGCGCAGCATCACGGGCCCTTCGACGACCCCCTCGAGCAGGTCCTGGACCTCGTCGCGGGTGGGCTCGTGGGCCTCGTGCGGCTGCCCGTCGGCGGCCTCCCCCTCGGGGGCCTCGGGGACGTAGCGGGCGTGCCTCCGGCCGCGGCCGCTCGGCGGCGAGGCGACGTCCACGCCGTCGGCGAAGAGCAGGCCGTCGTCGTTGACGTAGAAGCCGGCCCAGGGCACGAGCGAGCGCAGCAGGTCGGCGATGTCGCGCAGGGCGTACGGGTACTCCAGGTCGCCCAGCAGCTCGGTCGTCTGGGCGATGAGGTCCAGGTCGGCGCGCTCGCGGCGCTCCACCTCCAGGGAGGCGAGCTGCGCGGCCTGCCGTTCGACGTGGGTCGAGACGTCGGTGGCGGTGCCGAACCAGCGGCCGGCGGAACCGTCCGCGTCCCGCACGGGCGACACCGTCAGCTGCCACCAGGTGAGGGCGCCGTCGGCGCGGCGGCCGCGCACCATGCGCGTCGTGGGTCGTCCCGCGCGCAGCTCGTCCTGGCTGCGCGCGCGCTCGGCGTCGTCGTCGACGAGCGACAGCAGCGGGTGCTCCCCGAGCAGGGCGAGCTCGGCCACGCCCATGCCCGTCTCCCGGGCGAAGGCGTCGTTCACCCACAGCACGGGCATGCCTTCGTCCCACGGTCCGGTCACGAAGACCGGGAAGATGGCGTCCGCGATCGCGGCGTCAAGAAACCCCTCGGGAAGGGGCGGCACAGGACCGGATGATTCGGTCATAATGCCTCCACTGCCAAGATTCCCCGCCCTGGTTGGTGTTCTTGCTGGTCATTCAACCGTAGATTGGTGTCGGCCGAGACTCGAGATGAACGCCCCGCGCGTGGAAGGAGCACCGTGCACGACGGATCGAACACGACCCCACGTGACCTGCGGCGTGCGGACGTCAGGGAAGCGGATCTGCCGCCTGAGCTGGGCGATCCCGCCAGCGTGCACGTCATCGTCGGGGCCTCGCGCGCCCGCGTCGTGCTGTCCGGCGAGATCGACGCCGACATCGGCGCGGAGCTGGGCGAGGCGATCTCCGACGCCGAGGGCTCCGGGCTCCCCGTCGAGATCGACGCCCACCACGTCACGTTCATGGACTCCTCCGGCGTGGCGTTCCTCGCACGGCTCGCGTCGCGCAGCCCGCACCGCGTGCGGGTGCTGCGCGCCCCGCCCACCGTCCGCTTCCTCCTCGAGGTCACGCGCATCGGCGAGCTGCTGGAGATCGTCGACGTCGACCCGGGCTTCGACCTCGAGACCCCGGCACCCCGATAGGCGGCGACGCCGTGCGGCTCTCGCCGAGGTAGTCGAAGGGGCGGCCCGCACCATGTGCGGACCGCCCCTTCGAACTACCTCGCCGAGTGTCGAGCTACCTCGGCGGGAGGGTCACATCTTGTGGCCGGCGGAGCGCAGCTGCTGCGCGGCCTCGACGATGCGGGCGGCCATGCCGGCCTCGGCCAGCTTGCCCCAGGCGCGCGGGTCGTAGGCCTTCTTGTTGCCCACCTCGCCGTCGATCTTGAGCACGCCGTCGTAGTTCTTGAACATGTGGTCGACGACCGGGCGCGTGAACGCGTACTGGGTGTCGGTGTCGATGTTCATCTTGATGACGCCGTTGTCGACGGCCTCGGAGATCTCCTCGGCCGTGGAGCCCGAACCACCGTGGAACACGAGGTCGAACGGGTTCTCCTTGCCGATCTCGTCGCCCACGGCCTTCTGGATGTCCGCGAGGATCGACGGGCGCAGCTTCACGGCACCCGGCTTGTACACGCCGTGCACGTTGCCGAAGGTGAGGGCCGTCAGGTAGCGGCCCTTCTCGCCCGCACCGAGCGCCTTGACGGTGGCGAGGCCGTCCTCGGCCGTCGTGTAGAGCTTGTCGTTGATGGCGGCCTCGTGACCGTCCTCCTCGCCGCCCACGACGCCGACCTCGATCTCGAGGATGGTGCGCGCGGCCTGCGAGAGCTCGAGGAGCTCCGCGGCGATGACGAGGTTCTCCTCCAGCGGGATGTCCGAACCGTCGAACATGTGCGACTGGAAGGTCGGGTTCTTGCCGGCCTTGACCTGCTCGGCCTCGAGGGCGAGCAGCGGGCGCACCCAGGAGTCGAGGTTCTTCTTGACGCAGTGGTCGGTGTGGATGGCGATGTTCACCGAGTAGTTCTTCGCGACCTCGGTGGCGTAGGCGGCCAGGGCCAGCGAGCCGACGACGCGGTCCTTGATCGTGGCGCCCGAGGCGTACTCGCCGCCGCCGACGGAGACCTGGATGATGCCGTCCGACTCGGCCTCGGCGAAGCCCTGGAGCGCGGCGGTGACGGTCTGCGACGACGTGATGTTGACGGCGGGGTAGGCGAACTTGCCGGCCTTCGCCCGGTCGATCATCTCGGCGTAGACCTCGGGGGTTGCGATAGGCATCTGCGGTACTCCAATGACGGGGCGTACGAGGATGCAGCGGGGCTTCGTCGCGACGGGCGCCGTGCGACCCGCATGCACCCGGATTTTCTCACGTCCGCGTCATGGGAGTCACGTTCCGTCGGCTGGGTGAGACGGCGCGAGCCACCGCGAGGCCCACGCGTGCATCGCGATCGCCCCCGCGGCGCCCGCGTTGAGGGAGCGCGTGGACCCGTGCTGGGTGATGTGGAGGACGACGTCGCACGCGTCCTGGGCCTCCGGCGTGAGGCCCGTGGACTCCTGCCCGAACAGCAGCACGCAACGCGCCGGCAGCGCGTAGCCCTCCAGCGGCACCGACCCGGGCACGTTGTCGATCCCGACCACCGGCAGGGCGACGCCGTCGTCCGCCGTCGCCGCCCACGCGGCCAGCGCCGCCGCGTCCGGGTGGTGGTGGGTGTGCAGGTAGCGGTCGGTCACCATGGCGCCGCGCCGGTTCCACCGCCGCCGCCCGACGACGTGCACGCCGGCGGCGTTGAACGCGTTCGCGGTGCGCACCACGGAGCCGATGTTGAGGTCGTGCGCCCAGTTCTCGATGGCGACGTGCAGCTGCCGGTCGGCGGGGCGGCGGGCGTCGAGGTCGGCGACCACCGCCTCGACGGTCCGGTACCGGTACCGGTCGACGACGTTGCGCCGGTCGCCGTGCGCCAGCAGGTCCGGGTCGTAGCGGGGGTCCGGGGCGCCGTCGGGCGTGCGCGGCCACGCGTCCGGGCCGCCGGGCCAGGGGCCGACGCCGACCTCGCGCTCGTCGGCGCTCACCGGCCGGCCAGCCAGTCGTCGTAGGTCGTGGTGCCGACGGCGGCGTCGGGCACGAGGTTGCGGCCCGCGCGGAAGAACTCGCCGAGCGGCCCGGGCAGGGGCACGCCCACCGGCACCCGCCGCGAGCCGTGCGCCCGGCGCCACGCGCGGGCCATGGTGCGGACGGCGAGCACCTGCGGGCCGCCGACGGTGGCCGTCGGGGCACCGCTCGAGCCCGGCACGGGAGCGACGCCCAGCGGGTCGTCGCCCTGCGCGGCGTCGACGAGGGCGCGGGCGACGTCGCGCAGGTCGATCGTCTGGAAGCGGCAGCCGCGCGGGTACGGCAGCAGGCCGAGGCGCGACCAGGCGCCGAGCCGGCTGTCGGCGCCGAAGAAGATGCCGAGGAACTCGTGGAACTGCGTGGCCCGCACGACCGTCACCGGCGCGGGCCCGGCCGCGTACACGCGCTCCTGCTCGGCGTGCGCGCGGTAGTACGGGTACTCGCTCCGGTCCACTGCGGCGATCGACAGCACGACGACGCGGCCCGCGCCCGCGCGACCGGCCGCCTCCGCGACCCGCCGCGCCCCCGTGGTGAACACGGCCTGCGCGCCGGGCGCCATGCCGTTGCTGGTGTCGACCACGGCGTCCGCGCCGTCGAACGCGGCGGCCAGGGCCGCGATCACGGCCGCGTCGTCGTCCGCGAGCAGGTCCACCGCGTGGTGCGCGGCGCCGAGGGGACCTTCCGGCCGACGGCGCGACACCACGCGCACCTCGTGCCCGCGCGCCTCGGCCTCGCGCACGACGGCGCGGCCCGCGTGCCCGGTCCCGCCCACCACCACGATCGTCGTCATGGGCCCATCCTGGCGGACGCACGCGGGCGGCCCGCGCACTAGGGTGAGCGGGTGAGCGAACGACGGATCGAGTGCTGGCTGACCGACATGGACGGCGTCCTCGTGCACGAGGGTCAGGCCATCCCCGGGGCCCCGGAGTTCATCCGCGCCCTGCGCGACGCGGAGCGGCCGTTCCTCGTCCTCACGAACAACTCGATCTTCACGCCGCGCGACCTGCGCGCCCGCCTCTCCACGTCCGGCATCGACGTGCCGGAGGAGGCGATCTGGACGTCGGCGCTCGCGACGGGGCAGTTCCTGTCGGACCAGGTGCCGAACGGCTCGGCGTACGTGATCGGCGAGGCCGGCCTCACCACCGCGCTCTACGAGGCGGGCTACACGCTCACGGAGTCGAACCCGGACTACGTGGTGCTCGGCGAGACGCGCACGTACTCCTTCACCGCCATCACCAAGGCCATCCGCCTGGTGCGCGACGGGGCCCGCTTCATCGCCACCAACCCGGACACCACCGGCCCGTCGGCCGAGGGCCCGCTGCCCGCCACGGGCGCCGTGGCGGCGATGATCCAGGCCGCCACCGGGCGCTCCCCGTACTACGTGGGCAAGCCGAACCCGATGATGTTCCGCTCCGCGCTCAACCGCATCGACGCCCACTCCGAGGTCACGGCCATGATCGGCGACCGCATGGACACCGACGTCGTCGCGGGTATCGAGGCCGGCCTGGAGACGTTCCTCGTCATGACGGGGTCCACCACCCCCGACGAGATCGACACCTACCCGTTCCGCCCGTCGCACGTCGTGGACTCGGTCGCGGACCTCATCGGCCGTGTCTGACGACGCCCCCTTGCCCCCCGGGGACTCTCGGGGACGACGCGGCACGTGGATCGCGGTGGCCTCGATGGCGATCGGCGCCGGCATGATCCTCTGGGTGCTGACCCGCCCCGTCGGCTACGCGTCGTTCGGCTGGTTCGCGTACGCCCCGCTGTCTGACACCGTGTTCGTCCCGGGGTCCTCGCGGCTCATGGGGATGTGGGTGCTGTTCGGGCTGGGCGCGCTGCTGACCGGCCTGGGCGGGGGCTTCCTGCTCGGCCGTCGGCGACGCTGAGCAGGCTCAGGCGAGACCCTCAGGCAAGGCCGAGGTCCGCCAGGTCGAAGAGGTAGTGGTAGGGCACGCCGAGCGCCTCGATCTTCTCGCCGGCGCCGGTGGCGCGGTCCACGATCGTGGCGCAGCCCAGCACCTCGGCGCCCGCGGCACGCAGCGCCTCGATGGCGGTGATGGGCGACCCGCCGGTCGTCGTCGTGTCCTCCAGGACCACGACCTTGCGGCCCGCGACCTCGGGGCCCTCGATCTGCCGCTGCATGCCGTGCGCCTTGGCCGCCTTGCGGACCACGAACGCGTCGAGGTCCTGCCCGCGCGACGCGGCGGCGTGCAGCAGCGCGTCCGCGATCGGGTCCGCCCCGAGCGTCAGGCCGCCGACGGCGTCGACCTCCGCCGTGCCGAGGCCGACCTCCTCGAGGTGGTCGAGCAGCACGTGGCCCACCAGCGGGGCGGCCCGGTGGTGCAGGGTGATGCGGCGCAGGTCGACGTAGTAGTCGGCCTCCTTGCCGGAGGACAGCGTCACCTTGCCGTGCACGACGGCGAGCTCGGTGATGAGGTCGCGCAGCTGCTCGCGGGGCGTGGGGCCGAAGGAAGCGTCGGAGGTCGTCACGGGGACCAGGGTACGGGGCGGGCCCCGCCGGGACGACGGCGCGTCAGCGGTACTTGCCGACGGCGCGGACGGCGGACCGCGGCGCGAGGCGCAGCAGGGCGGAGGCCGTCTTGTACCGGACGGACGGGGTGGAGATGACGACACCGCGGCGGACGTCCGCGAGCGCGTCGGCGACGACGCGCGGCGCGTCCAGCCAGCCCGCCTCGGGGACCGTCGACATGTCGATGCCGGCGCGGTCGTGGAACTCCGTGCGCACGAACCCGGGGCACAGGGCGGTGGCGGTGACGCCCGTGCCCTTGAGCTCGACCGCGAGGCCCTCGGTGAACGTCCGCACGAACGCCTTCGCGGCGGCGTACGTGCCGCCGGCGGTGAGTGCGGCGACGGACGCCACGTTGAGGATGGCGCCCCGCCCGCGGGCCGTCATCTGCCCGGTCGCGGCGTGGGAGAGCACCAGCACCGCGTGCACCATCACGTCCAGGGCCCGCAGCTCGACGTCGAGGTCGCCCCCGACGAACCGCTGCGCGGTCGCGAACCCGGCGTTGTTGACGAGCAGGCCCACCGGTCGCCGGTCGTCGCCCTCCTCGTCGCCGGTCACGGCGAGGCGCTCGGCGACGCGGTCCAGGTCCTCGGGGACGGAGAGGTCGGCGGGCAGCACCTCCACCCGCACGCCCGCGGCGGCGCGCACCTGCGTGGCGACCTCCTCGAGGCGGTCGACGTCGCGCGCGACGACGACGACGTCGTGTCGCGCGGTGGCGAGCTGCCAGACGAACTCCAGGCCGAGGCCGGCTGTGGCGCCGGTGACGAGCGCGGTACCCATGGGGGCAGCCTAGAGCGTCCGCACCGGTGCCCCGTGGCCCGGTGCCACCTCGCGCACGAACCGCACGATGCGGCGGGCCCGGAACAGGAGCGCGAACCCGATCGCGCTGACGTGCCCGACCACGCGCATCTCCTCGTTGACCGCCCCCGGCAGCACCGGGTCGTGGTCGGGGATGACGCCGTCGTGCGCCGAGCGGAGCGACAGGATGCGACGGCGCTCGTGCGGTCCCAGCCGCTCCAGCGCGCGCGGGACGGCGTGCAGCGCCTCGTCGAAGACGTCGTTGTGGTCGAGGACCGCCTCCGGCAGGTGATCCGGGCGCCAGAACTTGCCCGCGACGAGGACGACGGCGGCCAGGTCGCGCCGCTGCTCGTACGCGGCGAGCACCGCCCCCGCGCCCGCCGACGCCCCGAGCAGCACCACCCGCTCGCCGCGGTCGGCGTACCGGTCGACGAGGTGCACCAGCGCCTCGACGCGGTCGTCGAAGGGCACGTCCGCCGACCACCGCACGCGGAACACCGCCGTCCGCACCCCCAGCGGGCGCCACGACCGCAGGGCCTCGCGCTGCAGGCGGACGAGCCAGCCCAGCCGGTCCCCCAGCCCCGGGACGAAGAGGACGCGCATCGGCGCAGGACGGGGCGGGCGACGACGGTTCATGGCCGCCCCAGCCTAGGGCGGCGGCGGCCGCCCCCCGGACGCCCGACCCGGACGCGACGTGAGGCCCCACGCCGGCCGCACGAGGGCCGCCGCGAGGGAGTGACGAGCCCGACGCCGGGCGGGCCGCCCCGGCGCGGCGACCGCCGGTAGCCTGGCGCCCGTGCGCCTCGCCACCTGGAACGTCAACTCCGCCCGTGCCCGTGTCGACCGCGTGATCGCGTTCCTCGAGCGCTCGCAGACGGACGTGCTCGCGATCCAGGAGACCAAGTGCCGCGACGAGCAGTTCCCCGTGGGCGCGTTCGAGGCCGCGGGGTACGAGGTCGCGCACGTCGGGCACTCGGCGTGGAACGGGGTCGCGATCGCGTCGCGGGTCGGGATCGCGGACGTCGAGACGTCCTTCCCGGGCCAGCCGGGCTTCGCCAAGGCCACCGCCCCGGCGCCGGCCGACGACGCCCCCGGGGAGGCGCCCGACGCGGCCCCCGGAGAGGCGCCGGCCACCCTGCTCGACGTGCCGCCGCCCGTGGAGGCGCGCGCCCTGGGCGCCACCTGCGGCGGCGTGCGGGTGTGGTCGCTGTACGTGCCGCACGGCCGGGCGATCGGCGACCCGCACTACGCCTACAAGCTGGCCTGGCTGGGGGCGCTGCGGGACACGGCGGCCGGCTGGCTCGACGCCGACCCGCGCGCCCAGGTGGCGCTGGTGGGCGACTGGAACGTCATCCCCCTCGACACCGACGTGTACGACCCGGCCGCGTTCGCGGGGCACACCCACGTCACCCCCGCGGAGCGGGAGGCGTTCGCCGCGTTCGCCGCCGCCGGCTACACCGAGGTGACGCGCGAGCACCTGCCCGCCGAGCACACCTACACGTACTGGGACTACCAGCAGCTCGCGTTCCCGCGGAACAAGGGCCTGCGGATCGACTTCGCGTACGCCTCCCCCGCCGTCGCCGAGCGCGTCACCGGCGTCGCCATCGACCGCGACGAGCGCAAGGGCAAGGGCGCCAGCGACCACGTCCCGGTGATCCTCGACCTCGCCGACCCCGCCTGAGCAGGACGGAGCACGCCGTGACCACCGACCCGTCCAGCGGACCGCACAGCGAGCCGACCGCCGCACCGTC
The DNA here is from genome assembly GCF_042801555.1 of Isoptericola sp. NPDC057559. Taxonomy (NCBI): domain Bacteria; kingdom Bacillati; phylum Actinomycetota; class Actinomycetes; order Micrococcales; family Promicromonosporaceae; genus Isoptericola; species Isoptericola sp. NPDC057559. Next base: position 238,377 of record NZ_JBHVFQ010000002.1, on the reverse strand, counting down.
GGGGCCGCCCCCCGGGGCGACGCCCGCCGCGACGCCGGAGGAGCCGGTCTTCGCGGCACCCACGCCGCCCGGCGCGCTGCCCGCGGAGGGCCTGACGGACCTGCATCTGCCGGACCTGGCGCAGCACGGACCCGCGCCGGCCGGTGGCGCGCCCGGCACGACGTCCCCGCGCCGGACGGTGTCGGCCCGCGCCCGGCGCCGGCTCCTGTGGGCCGGGGCGGCGGTGGCGGTGCTCGCCGTCGCGGGCGGCGTGACCGGGATCGCCGTCACCACGGCACGCGACCGGGCGTGGGAGCCCCTGCCGGCCGCGGTGCCGGAGCCGGTCGGGGCGAACGCGGTGCAGCTCGTGCTCGGCACGTGCCTGCGCGGCCTGCCCGCCGGCGACGTCGGCCGGGTCACGGCGGTGCCGTGCGACGACGCGCACGTGGCCCAGGTGGTCGGGCGCACGGACTCCGACCCCGGCGCGGTCTGGCCGGGCGGCGACGCCCTGGTGCAGCGTGCGTCCACGGTGTGCGGCCCGGAGCAGCTCGGCTCCGCGGGGCGCGAGGTCGACGGCGTGCGGTTCGTGGTGCTGACGCCCTCGGAGGAGGGCTGGTCGCGCGGCGACCGCACGGGCCTGTGCCTCGCGGTGACCGACGAGCCCGGCGCGCACGACCTGCTGTCCTGATCCGGGAGGATCGACCCGTGCCCCTGCCCTCCGACCCCGTCGCCCGCACGCCTCGGGAGCCCTGACCGGCGAGGAGTACGCGGCCACGAAGCGGCGGCTGGTGGGCTGACCGGCACACCTTCGACTCCAACTGTGACCTTGGTCACATTCCGTATCACGCCATGCCGCCCGGTTCGGGCCGGGATGCCCCGACTCGTCCTGCGCGGACGCCGGACAACGGTTGCCCGGAAGACGCACAGGCTCCGTTATCGGAACGTGACCACCCGGCGTCCGTCGGGTTAGCGTCCCTCGACCGCACCTTCTCCAGGTGTCGGCCGACCGGGACGCAGCCGAGTGCTGCCGGCGTCACGGTGACCACGAAACTCACGGCAGCAGCGGGAGACCCACTTCCGGCCGGCCGCCCGGACGCGCCACGCTCCGGACGCCCCCGGCCTTGGGGTTCAGCCACCCGATGGTGGCGGGCCAACGATCTCGGCCTCACCCGACAGCTCATCTCGCAGGCTGGAGGTCACGACCCATGCCTACGTCCCTCGATCCTGCGCGCCCCGGCACCGTCGCCGTGACGGCCTCCCGGCCGCGCCGCGCACTCATCGCCCTCGGCCTCACCGCCGCCCTCACCGGCGGCGTCCTCGTCGCCCAGACCCAGCAGGCCCCGCACGCCTCCGCCGCCACGGCGAAGCCGAGCACGACGTACTCGGTGTCCCGGCACTCCGTCGCGAAGAAGCCCGGCGCCACGAAGGCCCGCTACACGGTCACGGCCAGCAAGAACGGCAGCAGGATCGCCGGCTCGGCCACGCTGATCATGAACGGCAAGCGCCAGTACAGCGCCCGACTCGTCCACGGCAAGTTCACCTTCACCCCCGGCCTGTGGCGCTACCGCGTCGGCACCAACACGGTGCGCGTCGTCGTGCACCCGGCCCGCGCGGCGCTGGCGGACAAGTCGACGAAGACCGTCCGTGTCACGGCGACGAAGCCGCTCACGGCGCGGCAGAAGCTCGTCAAGGTCGCGAAGGCCCAGGTCGGCGACCGCTACGCGTACGGCGCCAGCGGCCCGAGCTCGTTCGACTGCTCCGGCCTCACCAGCTACGTCTACAAGAAGGCCGTGGGCAAGTCGCTGCCGCGGTCCTCGTCCGCGCAGAAGGCGGCCGGCAAGGTCGTCTCGCGCAAGAACGCGCGCCCCGGCGACATCATCTGGACCCCCGGTCACGTCTCGATCTACGTCGGCAACGGCCAGCAGGTCGAGGCCGCCCGTCCGGGCGTCGGCGTCGTGAAGCGCCACATCTGGCAGGACAGCCCGCGGTTCATCCGCATCTGACCCGGCGGACACGCGAAGCGCGGCCCACGAGACCTCGGTCTCGTGGGCCGCGCTTCGTCGTCCCCGCTCAGGCGGTCTGCGGCGTCACGACCAGCCCCGCGCCGTCGGGGTCGAGGTCGACGACGACGGCGCCGCCGTCGGTGACCGCCCCGGACAGGAGCTCCTTGGCGAGCCGGTCGCCGATCTCGCGCTGCACCAGGCGGCGCAGCGGGCGGGCCCCGTACGCCGGGTCGAACCCCTCGAGGGCGAGCCACTCGCGCGCGGCGGGCGTGACGTCCACCGTGATGCGCCGGTCGGCCAGCCGCTGCGCGAACGCCGCGACCTGCAGGTCGACGATCTCGCCGAGCTCCTCGACGGTCAGCGCCTCGAAGACCACCACGTCGTCGAGCCGGTTGAGGAACTCCGGCTTGAACGACGCGCGCACGGCGGCCATCACGGCCTCGCGGCGAGCGTCGTCGTCGAGGGCCGGGTCCACGAGGAACTGCGACCCCAGGTTCGACGTCAGCACGAGGATGACGTTGCGGAAGTCCACCGTCCGCCCCTGGCCGTCGGTGAGGCGGCCGTCGTCGAGCACCTGCAGCAGGATGTCGAAGACCTCGGGGTGCGCCTTCTCCACCTCGTCCAGCAGCACGACGGAGTAGGGGCGCCGGCGCACGGCCTCGGTGAGCTGGCCGCCCTCCTCGTAGCCGACGTACCCCGGAGGGGCGCCGACGAGCCGGGACACGGAGTGCTTCTCCGAGTACTCGGACATGTCGATGCGCACCATGGCGCGCTCGTCGTCGAAGAGGAAGTCCGCCAGCGACTTGGCCAGCTCCGTCTTGCCGACGCCGGTGGGGCCGAGGAAGAGGAACGACCCGGTGGGCCGGTCGGGGTCGGCCACCCCCGCCCGCGAGCGCCGCACGGCGTCGGACACGGCACGCACGGCGGCCGTCTGCCCGATGAGCCGCTCGCCGAGGACGTCCTCCATGTGCAGGAGCTTCTCCGACTCGCCCTGCAGCAGCCGCCCGGCGGGGATGCCCGTCCAGGCGGAGACCACCTCGGCGATCTCGTCCGAACCCACCTTGTCGGCGATCATCGGCGCCTCGTGCGCCACGGTCTCGTCCGCCTCCTGCGACGCCTCGACCCGCTCGGCCTCCGCGAGCTCGCGCTCGACCTGCGGGATCTCCCCGTACAGCAGGCGGGCGGCGGACTCGAGGTCGCCCTCGCGCTGCAGCCGGTCGGACTCGGTGCGCAGCTCGTCGATGCGGGCACGCAGGTCGCCGACCCGGTTGTGGCCGGCCTTCTCCGACTCCCACCGGGCGGTGAGGGCGGCGAGCCGCTCGCGCGTGTCGGCGAGGTCGGCGCGCAGCCGCTCCAGGCGGTCCTTCGACGCGGCGTCGTCGGACTCCTTGAGCACGACCTCCTCCATCTCGAGGCGCGTGACGGCGCGCTGCAGCTCGTCGATCTCGACGGGCGAGGAGTCCATCTCCATGCGCAGCCGCGACGCCGCCTCGTCGACGAGGTCGATCGCCTTGTCGGGGAGCTGGCGGCCGGTGATGTACCGGTCGGACAGCGCGGCAGCGGCGACGAGCGCGGAGTCCGCGATCGTCACCTTGTGGTGCGCCTCGTACCGCTCCTTGAGCCCGCGCAGGATGGCGACCGTGTCCTCCACGGACGGCTCGCCGACGAACACCTGCTGGAACCGGCGCTCGAGGGCCGGGTCCTTCTCGATGTGCTCGCGGTACTCGTCGAGGGTCGTGGCGCCCACCAGGCGCAGCTCGCCGCGGGCGAGCATGGGCTTGAGCATGTTGCCCGCGTCCATGGCGCCCTCGCCGCCGGCGCCCGCGCCGACCACGGTGTGCAGCTCGTCGATGAAGGTGATGACCTCGCCGTCGGACGCGGTGATCTCCTCGAGCACGGCCTTGAGCCGCTCCTCGAACTCGCCGCGGTACTTGGCGCCCGCGACCATCCCGGCCAGGTCCAGCGCGACGAGGCGCTTGCCCTGCAGGGACGTCGGGACGTCGCCCGCGACGATGCGCTGGGCCAGGCCCTCGACGACGGCGGTCTTGCCGACGCCGGGCTCGCCGATCAGCACGGGGTTGTTCTTGGTGCGGCGGCTCAGCACCTGCACGACGCGGCGGATCTCCGCGTCCCGACCGATGACGGGGTCGAGCCTGCCGTCGCGGGCCTGCTGCGTGAGGTCGCTGCCGTACTGCTCGAGCGCCTTGTACGTGCCCTCGGGGTTGGGGCTGGTGACGCGCGAGGAGCCGCGGACCGCGGGCAGCGCGGCGCGCAGCGCGTCGGCGGTGGCGCCCGCCTCGGTCAGCGCCTGGGCGGCGGCGGACTGCCCGGCCGCCAGGGCGATGAGCAGGTGCTCGGTCGAGACGTACTCGTCGCCGAGAGCCTCGGCCTCCTTGGCCGCGTTCTCCAGCACGGCGCTCATGGCGCGCGACGGCGAGGGCTGCGCGACGGCGCTGCCGCTCACCTGGGGCAGGGCGACGAGGGCCGCGCGGGCGCGCTGCCCGATCTGCTGGGCGCCCGCGCCGACGGCGTCGAGCAGCCCGACGGCGACGCCGCCCGTCTGCTGGAGCAGCGACTGCAGCAGGTGCACCGGCTCGAGCTGGGGGTTGCCCGCGGCGGCCGCCGACTGGACGGCGTCGCCGAGCGCCTGCTGCGACATGGTCGTGAGCTTGATGTCCATGGGACCTCCGGGATGACACGGGAATTCGTCTGTCGAGGGAACGCCGCCAAAGTTGAGTCTATTCCGCTCAACTTTGATCGCAAGCCGCCCGGCATGCCCGGTGGCTCACGTCCGGACGCTGCGGGATGCTGGGCCGGTGACCACTCCAGCCCGCGGCCCCGTGCGCCGCCTCCGCACCGCGATCGCGGCCATGCTCGCCGCCGTCGGGATCCTCGCCCTCTCCGGGTGCATGAAGGTCGACCTGGACATGACGTTGTCGGAGGACGACACCGTCTCCGGGACGATGATCATGGCCGTCTCGAACAGCCTCGCCGAGACGATGGGGATGTCGCCCGGCGACCTGTGGAAGCAGGCCGGCGGCGAGCTGGGGCAGGACGCGCCGAAGGGCGCCACGCAGGAGCCGTACTCCGACGACGAGTACACCGGCACCAAGTACACGTTCACCGACGCCCCGATCAGCGACATCTCCGGCACCGGCGGAGAGGACCTGACCATCACGCGCGACGGCGACGACTACGTGGTCGACGGCACCCTCGACCTCGCCCAGGGCGCCGACCAGCTCAAGTCGCTGCCGCAGAAGGTGCAGGACGCCTTCGACGTGCGCCTCGCCATCACCTTCCCCGGCGCGGTCAGCGACGCCACCGGCACCGTGGACGGCGCCACCGTCACCTGGACCCCGAAGATCGGCGAGACCACCACGATCCACGCGGTGGGCGCCGCCGACGCCGGGGCCGGCGGGTTCCCGTGGTGGGTCGTCGGGCTCGTCATCGGGCTGGTCGTCATCGGTCTCGTCGTGTGGTTCGTCGTACGGAACAACCGCCGTCCCGCCGCCGTCACCGGCACCGCGTCCGGCGACGCCGCGTTCGCCGCGCAGGCGGCGCCCGGGGCCGTGCCCGCCGCCGGCCCGACGCCGGAGGAGCAGGTCTTCGGCGCGCCGCCCGCGACCGGCCCCGTGGCGGAGCCGCTCGAGCCGGAGGCCGCGCCCGAGCCCACGCCCCCGCCCGGGCCCTCGACCGGCCCGGTCGCCGAGCCGCTGGAGCCCGGCCGCCCCGGCGAGGAGGACGCCTACCGGCAGGAGCACGACGCCGCCGAGCCCGGCCCCACCCCGCCGTCGTCCGACGAGCCCGGCCCCACCCCGCCGTCGTCCGACGAGCCCGGCCCCGACGAGCCCGGCCCCGACGAGCCCGGCCCCGACGAGCCCGGTGCGACGCCCGGGCCGGAGCGCCCGACCGGCCCGACGCCCGGTGCCTGACGCCCCGGCCGCGCCGGGCCCCGCGGCGTCCTGGCGCGAGGACGTCCTCGGCCCGGAGTTCCAGGCACGCACCCTGCTCCTGCCCGGCGGCGCGGAGGCGGTGCTGGTGCGCCACGTCCCGTCCACGCCCGGACCGTCGGACCCCGCCGTGGCGGGCGGCACGCCGGGAGGCGCGCCGCCCGCCCGCACGGCGGTGCTCTACGTGCACGGCTTCGTGGACTACTTCTTCCACCCGCACGTCGCGCGCGCGGTCGCGGCGCGCGGGCACGCGTTCTACGCCGTCGACCTGCGCGGCTACGGGCGGGCACTGGCCGCGCACGTCGCCGCCGGGCGCGACCCGAACCTCGTGGACGACCTCGCCCTGTACGCGCAGGACCTCGACGCCGCGGCCGACGTCGTGCGCGCCGCGGGCCACGAGCGGCTGGTGGTGCTCGGGCACTCCACGGGCGGCCTGGTCGCGCCGCTGTGGGCGAACGCCCGCCCCGGCCGCGCGGACGCGCTGGTGCTCAACAGCCCGTGGCTCGAGCTCAACGAGAGCTGGCTCATGCGCGGCCCGGCGACCTGGGCGATCGACGTCGTCGGGCGGTTCGCGCCGCGGCTGACCGTGGGCTCCGTCGGCGAGCACTACGGGGCCGCGCTGCACCGGGAGACCGGCGGCGAGTGGGACTACGACCTGGCCTGGAAGCCGCACGCCGGCTTCCCCGCCCGCGCCGGCTGGCTGCGCTCGGTCCGTCGCGCGCACCGTCGGGTGGCCCGCGGCCTGGACCTCACGATCCCGGTGCTGGTGCTCGCCTCCGACCGGTCCGGCCCGGCGCGGTCGTGGCACGACGAGCTGGTGACCACGGACTCCGTGCTCGACGTCGTGCACATCCGCGAGCGTGCCCCGCGCCTGGGCAGCGACGTCACCGTGCGGACCGTCGTCGGCGGCGCGCACGACCTCGCCCTGTCGCCGCAGCCCGCCCGCGACGCGTACCTCACCACCGTGCTGGACTGGATCGAGTCCCTCACCTAGCACCGCACCCCGGTGCCGAGCAGGCAGTTGCTCCCGGTATGGCGGCGATGCGGCCGCCATACCGGCAGCAACTGCCTGTTCGGCGTTCAGGGAGGCTCCACGGCCGTGTCCGATTCCCGCTAGCCCGGCGTCGGGGGCGCGCGTGAGGATAGGGGCATGACGACGACAGCCCGGCCCGGCACCCCGGCCCCGACCGCGCGGGACACGCAGGCCTTCGCGGAGCGGTACCGGGCGATCGCGGCCCGCGACACCCGCTTCGACGGGCAGTTCTTCACCGCCGTGCGGTCCACCGGCATCTACTGCCGGCCGTCGTGTCCGGCCCGGACGCCGAAGCCGGAGAACGTCACGTTCTACCTGACGTCGGCGGCGGCCCACGAGGCCGGGTACCGCGCCTGCAAGCGGTGCCTGCCCGAGGCGGCGCCCGGTACGCCGGCGTGGGACCTGCGGCACGACCTGGCCGGGCGCGCGATGCGGCTCATCGCCGACGGCGTCGTCGACCGTGAGGGCACGGACGGTCTGGCCGCGCGGCTCGGGTACAGCGCGCGGCACGTGCACCGGCTGCTCTCCGCCGAGCTCGGCGCCGGCCCGCTCGCCCTCGCCCGGGCGCAGCGGGCGCAGACCGCGCGCAGCCTGGTGGTCGGGACGGACATGCCGCTCGCGGACGTCGCGTTCGCCTCCGGCTTCGGCTCGATCCGGCAGTTCAACGAGACCGTGGTCGAGGTCTTCGACACCACGCCGAGCGACCTGCGCGCCCGCGCCCGCCGCCGCCCGACGCCCTTCCAGCACGCCGTCCCTCGCCCGACGCGGCCCGACGGCGCGAACGATCGCCTGCTGGAGGGCGACCGCGGCTGCGACGTCGCGCGGGTCCGCCTCGACCTGGAGCTGCCGGTCCGCGAGCCGTTCGACGGTCGGGGCGTCGTGGCGTTCCTCGCCGCCCGCGCCGTCGACGGCGTGGAGGTCGCCGACCTGTCCGGCGACGACGCGCGGTACGCCCGGACGCTGAGCCTGCCCCACGGCCCCGGGGCGGCCGAGGTCGTCGCGGGGCCGGGCGTCGGGCCGGGGCGCGTCGCGGTGCGGCTGGAGCTCGCGTCGGCCGCGGACGTCTCCGTGGCCGTGACGCGCCTGCGCCGCCTGCTCGACCTCGACTCCGACCCGGCCGCCGTCGACACGACCCTCGCCGACGACCCGGCCCTCGCGCCCCTCGTCGCGCGCACCCCCGGGCTGCGCGTGCCGGGCACGGTGGACCCGCACGAGATCGTGGTGCGCGCCATCGTCGGGCAGCAGATCAGCGTCGCCGCGGCGCGCACCCACCTGGGCCGGCTCGCCGCGGGCGCGGGCACCCCGTACGACTCGGCCGTGCCCGGCCTCACCCGGCTGTTCCCCACGCCCGCGCAGGTCGCGGCGTCGGCGGCCGACCACCTGCGGCTGCCCGCCCGGTCCCTGGCCACCGTCGAGGACACGGCGCGCGCGCTGGACGACGGCTCCCTCGCCGTGGGGGTCGGCGACGACGGCGACGAGCTGCGCGCCGCGCTCGTCGCCCGGCGTGGCATCGGCCCGTGGACCGCGGCGTACGTCGCGATGCGCGTGCTGCGCGACCCGGACTCCTGGCTCGACGGCGACGTCGCCCTCCTCGCGGGCGCGGCGGCGGCGGGGATCTCCCTGCCCGGGGTGCCCGACGACGCCCCTCGCGCCGCCCGGTCCCGCGCCCTCGCCACCCGCGCGGAGCGGTGGGCTCCGTGGCGGTCGTACGCCGCCATGCACCTGTGGCGCGCCGCCCTCCCGCCGACCAGGCAGTAGCCACCGTCTCCGGCGGCGTTCCCGCCGCTTTCCGCGATCAACCGCCTGTTCGGCACCCGACTCCTGGAGGAACCATGTCTGCTCGTACCACCACGCTGAGCACGCCCGACGGCCCGTTCACCGTCGTCGTCGAGCCGGACGGCACGGTGCTGGCGTCCGGCTGGACCACCGACGCCGACGCACTGGTCGGCCTCACCCACCCCGACGTCCGACCGGCCGAGACCGTCGGCGTGCCGGAGGACGACGCGGCCGTCGCGCCCGCCGTCGCGGCGGTGCGCGCGTACTACGCGGGCGACGTGCACGCGATCGACGGCGTCCCCGTGCGCCAGGTCTCCGGGCCCTACCGCGCCCACGCGTGGGACGTGCTGCGCACCGTCGACGCCGGCGACCCGGTCACCTACACCCGCTACGCGGAGCTCTCCGGCCGGCCCGCCGCGGTGCGCGCCGCCGCCGGCGCGTGCGCGATGAACGCGGCCGCCCTGTTCGTGCCGTGCCACCGCGTGCTGCGCACCGACGGCACCCTCGGCGGCTTCCGCTACGGCCTCGACGTCAAGCGGAGCCTGCTGGCCCACGAGGCCCGGCACGCGGGCTGAGCCCGCCGCCGGGGCCGCGCCCCGGAGGAGCCGTCACGCCAGCGACGGCTCCTCCGGCGTCGACACGGTGAACACCGCCCCGGCGATGACGGGCACCTGCGTGGCGGCGCGCTCGAGGTCGTCGAGCCGCCGCGCGACGGTCGACTCGGGCTCGTTGCCGCTGAGGTCCACGCTGGCCACGAGGTACAGCGACCGCGGCCCCACGTACTCGAGCCGCAGGTACGTGACCCGCTCCACCTGCGGCATGGTGACGAGGTGCGCCAGCACGGCGGACGTCGTCTCGGGCCGCGCGGCCTCGCCGACGAGGAACCGGCGGTTGCGGTCCACGAGAACGAGCGACACGACCGCGAGGACGACGCCGACGAGGATCGACCCGAGCGCGTCGGGCACCGGCGACCCGGTGAGCTGGTGCGCCAGCACGCCGCCGAACGCGATCACGAGACCGATCAGCGCGGCGGCGTCCTCCGCGTAGACGGCGCGCAGCGTCGGGTCGGAGGTGACCAGGACGTGGTGCAGCACGTCGTGCTCGGCCTTCTTCGCCTCGGCGCGCGCCTGCCGGCTGGCCTGCAGGAACGACATCCCCTCGAGCACGAACGCGAGCCCGAGCACGGCGTAGGCGACGCCGAAGTCGCTCGCGGGCTCCGGGTGCACCAGCTCCTGGATGCCGTGCGTGATGGACACGCCCGCGCCGACGGCGAACAGGCCGATGGCGGCGAACATGGACCACACGTACGCCTCGCGGCCGAACCCGAGCGGGTGGAGCGGGTCGGCGGGCCGCCGGGAGCGCCGGTCGGCGACGAGCAGGAAGATCTCGTTGCCGGTGTCGGCCCAGGAGTGCACGGCCTCCGCGAGCATCGACGCGGACCCCGTGATGACGGCGGCGGCGGTCTTCGCCGCCGCGACGACGGCGTTCGCGAAGAACGCGATGATCACCGTGAGCGTGCTCTCGCCTCCGTGGGCGTCCTGCACCACGCGCGGGCTGACGCCGGGGTGGGGAGGCGCGGCGTCCGGCTCCGGAGCGGCGGGGTGCGTGAGGGCGTCGAACGGGTCGGGCGAGGACTCGGGCGCGGCGGGTGCCATGCGCCCGGTCTACCAGTCGCGCGTCAGTCGGGCTCGCCGAACTCGTTGGGGCGCAGGTCCTCCGGGTCGACCTTGCCGGTGCGGAACCCGGCCCGGCCCACCATGTGCGCGGCGACGGGCGACGTGACGAGCTGGAACGCCACCACCAGCACGAGCATCGCCACGGCCGACCAGCTGCGCACGCGCAGCGCGAGGGCCGTGAGCATGAGCACCAGCCCCAGCACCTGCGGCTTGGTCACGGTGTGCATGCGCGCGAGCAGGGACGGGAAGCGGGTCAGGCCCACGCCCGCAGCGAGGGTGAGGAACGCGCCACCGAGCAGGCACACGACCGCGAGGGAGTCGGCGATCGTGGTCCACAGCCCGGGCTCGACCTGGGTCATCGCGCGGCACCTCCCTCGTCCTCGGCGTCGCGCTCGGCGCGCGCCGCGTCCCGCGCCTCGCCGCGTTGCTCACCACGCGGCACGTCCGCGGCGCGCGCCTGGGCGGCGACCTCCTCGGGCGAGCGCACGCGGCCCTCGCCCTCGGGCTCCTTCGCGGCGAACCGCGCCATCGTGACGGAGCCGACGAAGCCGACCATGGAGAGCGCGACGAGGATGGGGATGGTCTCGGTGCGGCGCGACCAGAACGCCTCGATGGCGATGGCGCCGACGAGGGTGATCGTGAGGGCGTCCAGGGCGACCGCCCGGTCGAGCATCGACGGTCCCCGCTCGACGCGGACCAGCGCGAGCATCGCCGCGACGGCCACGAGCACGGCCGCCGCGATCACGGCTGCGAGGATCATGCGTCCTCCTCCCCTCGTCCGGGCTGTCCGGGCTGTCCGGGCCCGACGGCGTCGGCCCCGAGCCCGCAGCGGGTCAGGACGGCGCTGCTCGCGAACGCCCGCAGCACGCGCTCCTCCAGAGCGAGCGTGTCACGACGCACCGCCTCGGCCCCGCCGGCCCCGTCGATGTCGAGCACGTGCAGGTAGACGACGCCGGTGCTGCGCCGCGCCTCGATGACGAGCGACCCGGGCACCAGCGACGACATCACGGCCGTGATGGTGAGGTACGCGTCCTCGGGGTTGCGCAGCCGGACGGCGACGATCGCGCCGTGCGGCGTGGGGCCGGGCTTGATCGCCGTCCACGCGACCTCGAAGGACGCGAGGAACAGGTCGGAGACGAACCGCCCCACGAGGACGGCGGTGGGCCACGGCCGCACGGTGCCCTGCATGGAGATGTTCGGCAGCGGGAACAGCGTGACCACGACCGCGGCGATCAGGGCGCCGGCGATGACGTTGGCCCACGACAGGTCGCCCCACAGCAGCACCCAGATGAGGGTGAGCAGCGCGAGGGCGTGCCACTGCGAGCCCAGGCGGCGCAGCAGGTGGGGCCGGCGCCGCGGCTGCGGGCTCACTTGCCGCCTCCCTCGTGGCCGCCGTTCCCGGCGACCGACTCGCCCTGCCCGCGGTCCGCGCCGCCGGGGAAGACGGCGTCGACGTACGTGTGCCCGTCCATCGACGCGGTCGCGGCCCGCTCCGCGTACCCGTACAGCGGGCCCGCGACGACGGTGAGCAGCAGCCCGAACGCGACGAGCGCGCCCGTGGGCAGCACCATCCCGCGCGGCAGCGGCACGTCGGACTCGATCTCCTCCGACGGCGCCTGCCAGAACGCCTTGTTCCACGCCTTGACGACGGCGTAGAGCGTGAGCAGCGACGTCACGACGGAGCCCACGACCAGCACCCACGCCAGCCCCGTGCCGACGCGCGCGCCCTCGGTGAGCAGGCCCACCTTGCCCAGGAACCCGGACAGCGGCGGGATGCCCGCCAGGTTGAGCGCGGGCACGAAGAACAGCACGGCCAGCCCCGGCGCGAGCTTCGCGAGGCCGCCGAGCCGGTCGAGCGACGTCGAGCCGCCGCGCCACTCCACGAGCCCCACGACGAGGAACAGCGCCGTCTGGACGGAGATGTGGTGCACCACGTAGTAGATGGCCGCGGCCGTGCCCGCCTCGGTGGCGAGCGCGATGCCGAAGATCATGTAGCCGATGTGGCTGACCAGGGTGAACGACAACAGGCGTTTGACGTCGTTCTGCGCCACGGCGCCCAGGATGCCGATGACCATGGTGAGCAGCGCCAGCACCATGAGCACCTGGTCCACGGTGGGGTTGTCCGGGAACAGCAGGGTCTGCGTGCGCAGGATGGAGTACACGCCCACCTTGGTGAGCAGGCCGGCGAACACGGCGGTGACGGGCGCGGGAGCCGTCGGGTAGGAGTCCGGCAGCCACGCGGACAGCGGGAAGATGGCGGCCTTGATGCCGAAGGCGAGGAGCAGCAGGAGCTGCAGCGCGGTGCGCACGGTCGGGTCGATCTCCGGCAGCCGCTCGGCGAGCTGCGCCATGTTCACCGTGCCGGTGGCGCCGTAGATCAGCGCGATGGCCGTGAGGAACAGCGTCGAGGACACCAGCGTCACGATGATGTAGACCGACCCGGCGCGGATGCGCTCGGCCGTGCCACCGAGCGTGAGCAGCACCGCCGACGACGCGAGCAGGATCTCGAAGCCGACGTACAGGTTGAACAGGTCGCCGGTGAGGAACGCGTTCGCCACGCCCGCGGCCAGGATGAGGAACGTCGGGTGGAAGATCGCGACGGGGATCTGGTCGCCGCGCGTGGTGCCCGGGTCGTCCTCCCCCTCGGGCACGCCCTGGCCCAGCGAGTACAGGAGCACGCACAGCAGCATCACGAACGAGACGGTGAGCATCACCGCCGAGATCCGGTCGGCCACCAGGTCGATCCCGACGGGCACCGCCCAGTTGCCGACCTCGACGACGATCGGGCCGGAGTCGGCGGCGAACAGCAGCCCGACCGACGCGGCGAGCGCGGCGGTCAGGGCCGTGACGCTGATGATGCGCTGCACGCGGGCGTACCGGTGCAGGGCGAGCGTCAGCCCCGCCGCGAACAGCGGCACCATGACCGGCAGCGGGACGAGCGTGTCGACGGACCAGGCGATCACGGGCGCTCCTCGGTGTCCGTGCGGCGGTCCGTCGGCTCGGGGTCGCTGTCGGCGTGGGGGTCGGTCCTGCGGGCGCCGCGGCGCTCGCGCGGGGCGTCGTCGTCGCTGTCGTCGACGTCGTCGTGCACGTCGGCGGCTTCCTCGTCGAGGGTCTGGTCGGGCTCGGTGTCGTCGGCGTCCTCGAACGCGGGCGCGTTGAGCGCGGCGTGCCGGGCGACGCGGCGGTCCTCGACGTCGTCCGCGACCTCGTCGTGGCCGTGCAGCTGCCACGAGCGGTAGGCCATGGCCAGCACGAACGCGGTGAGGGCCAGGGTGATGACGATCGAGGTGAGCACCATGGCCTGCGCCAGCGGGTCGCTCATGCGCACGCCGTCCGGGGCGTTGCCGATGATCGGCGACGCGCCGGAGCGGCCGCCCATGACCAGCAGCATGAGGTTCACGCCGTTGCCGATGAGCACGAAGCCGAGCAGCACGCGCGTCAGCGGACGCTCCAGCAGCAGGTAGACGCCGGTGGCGAAGAGCACGCCGATGGCGAGGACCAGGATGGCTGGCGGGGTGTTCTCGAGGACGATCATCGGGCGGCCTCCTCGTGCGGGGCGTCGCCCGGCGGGTGCGGGGCGACGCCCGGCGGGGGCGGGACCTCGACCTCGCCGACCACCGTGCGCGCGGGCCGCGGGTCCTGCCGGTCGATCTCGGCCCCGAGCGTGCGCAGCAGGTCGAGCACCAGCCCGACGACCACGAGCATCACGCCGATGTCGAAGAACAGCGACGTCACGAGGTGCACCTCGCCGAGCACCGGCAGGTGGATGTTCCGGATCGTGCTCTGCAGCACCTCCTGGCCGCCGACCAGCGTCGCGAGGCCCACGCCGGCGGAGAGGAACAGCCCGGTGCCCAGCAGCACGCCCGGGCTGATCGGCGCGGCCTCGCCGAGCTCGTACCTCCCGCCCGCGAGGTAGCGCACCGCGAACGCGATGCCCACGACGAGCCCCGCGGCGAAGCCGCCGCCCGGCGCGTTGTGCCCGCTGAACAGCAGGAACAGGGCGAACACGATCATGGCGTGGAAGATGACGCGGGTGATGACCTCGAACATCACCGACCGGCGCTCGGGCTCCAGCGTGGAGCCGGCGGCGAGCCACACGCGGCGGGTGTGCGGGTCGGACTGGCTGACCTCGTCCACGCGGGACAGGCGCAGCACCTCCCCGCTGCGCTGGCGCAGGAAGATGAGCGACGCGACGCCCGTGGCCGCGACGAGCAGCACGGAGATCTCGCCCACGGTGTCCCAGGCGCGGATGTCGACCAGGGTCACGTTGACGATGTTCTTGCCGCCGCCCCAGGTGTACGCCTCGTCGGGGAAGTGCGTGCTGATCGGCTCGGCCACCCGCACCAGCGGGGCCGCGACGGTCAGGGCCATCATCACCAGGCCGGTCACGACGCCCAGCACCAGGCGCACCCAGCGGCTGGCGGCGAGCGGCCGGTCGGTGAAGTACGGGGGCAGGCGCCGCAGCACCAGCATCATGATGACCAGCGTGATCGTCTCGCACAGCACCTGGGTGAGGGCGAGGTCGGGGGCGCCGTGCAGCATGAACAGCGTCGCGTTGGCGTACCCCGCGACGCCCACCAGCACCACGGCCTTGAGCCGCCGGCGCGCGCGGGCCGCGAGCACGCACGCGATCACGATGATCGCGACGACGGCGGCGTCGCCCGGGCGGTCCCAGAGCACCAGCTGCACCTCCGGGGTGCCGCCGACCAGGCCCGCGGCGATCACGGCGCCGGGGGCGACGGCGAGCACCACGAGGATCATGCCGAGGTAGACCGGTAGGGAGCCGCGCTGGGTGGCGGCGGTGACGTCGGCCGCCAGGTCGTCGAGACGCCGCATCGTGCGCCGGTAGACGACCTCGGCGCTGCGCGGCGACCAGAAGAAGTCCTGGGCCCGCTCCACCCGCGCGCGCTGCCAGAAGAGCACGAAGCCGGCGAGGAGCACGAGGACGGTCAGCGCGAGGACGGGCGTGAACCCGCCCCACAGCACCAGGTGCCCGGGCTCCCCCGTCGGGTAGAGGTCGGCGTACGGGGCGAGCAGCCGCTCCCCCGTGGCCGGGACCAGCGCGACGGCGAGGCCGAGCAGGGCGAGGACGAGCGGCGGCGTGACGAGCAGCCACGGCTGGCGCCGCACGGGCGTCGCGGGCGCGGGCTCCGCGGCGGCGTCGTGCGCCGACGGGGCGGCCATCGCGCCGGCCGCGGTCGCGCCAGGGCGCCGCTTGGTGCCGAACGCGCCCCACGCGAACCGCAGGCCGTAGGCCACGGTGAGGGCCGAGCCGACGACCACCGCGACGAGGGCGATCGTCTCGACCGCCCCGGCGCCGTGGGTGACGTCGTGCCACAGGCCCTCGAGCGCGGCCTCCTTGGCGACGTACCCGGCGAACGGCGGGAAGCCGATCATCGACGCGGTCGCGAGCACGCCCGCCGCCGTGGTGAACGGCATCGTGCGCCACAGCCCGGAGAGCTTGCGCAGGTCGCGCGTGC
The DNA here is from genome assembly GCF_042801555.1 of Isoptericola sp. NPDC057559. Taxonomy (NCBI): domain Bacteria; kingdom Bacillati; phylum Actinomycetota; class Actinomycetes; order Micrococcales; family Promicromonosporaceae; genus Isoptericola; species Isoptericola sp. NPDC057559. The sequence goes on along the minus strand of NZ_JBHVFQ010000002.1, from coordinate 222,477 downwards.
CGGTCGCGACGTCGACGGCGCCGACGACGAGGAACAGGGCGGCCTTGAACATGGCGTGCGCGCCCAGCATGGCCAGGCCGGCGAGCGCCAGCGACCTCGAGCCGAGCCCGAGCAGCAGGACGATCAGGCCGAGCTGGGAGACGGTGCCGAACGCGAGCACCAGCTTGAGGTCGTGCTGGCGCAGCGCCTGGTAGCCGCCCAGCAGGAGCGTGCCGCCCCCGAGCACGAGCACCAGCCAGCGCCACACGGGCAGGTCGGCGAAGGCGGGGGCGAAGCGGGCGACGAGGTAGACGCCCGCCTTGACCATGGCCGCCGCGTGCAGGTAGGCGGACACCGGCGTCGGCGCGGCCATCGCCGCGGGGAGCCAGAAGTGGAACGGGATGAGCGCGGACTTGGTGGCGGCGCCCGCGAGCAGGCAGACGGCCGCCCAGGTGACGGCGGTGCCCGACGGCGGGTTCGCCACCAGCTCCGAGACCCGCCACGTGTCGCCGACGACGCCCAGGATGATGAGCCCGACCAGCATGGCGAGACCGCCCGCGGTCGTGACGACGATCGCCTGCATCGCCGCACGCCGCGACGCCTTGCGGTCGGCGTAGTGGCCGATCAGCAGGTAGGAGAAGACGGTGGTGAGCTCCCAGAACACGAACAGGAGCAGCAGGTCGTCGGCGACGACGAGCCCGACCATCGCGGCGGCGAACGCCGTGAGCACGGCCGCGAACCGGCCGAGGCCGAGGGCGTCACGCGCGAAGTAGGCCGAGCAGTACAGGAGCACGAGCGCGCCGACGCCGCCGACCACCAGGAGCATGAACCACGCGAGGGTGTCGAGCTGCAGGGTGATCGACAGGTGCAGGCCGGGGACCCACGGGACCTGGGTGGTGGGGAAGTCGCCCGCCGTGACCCGCGGGGTCATGGCCAGCGCGTAGACCGCCGCCGATGCCGGCCCGAGGGCCAGCACCCAGAAAGCCCGTCTGCCCAGCCATGCCACCAGAGCCGGCGCCGCGAGGGCCAGCAGGAAAGTGAAGAGCAGCACTGGGAGCACAGCACTCCGTCCGGTCGAGGGGCGGGGCGTCGGCTTTACCTTACCGGCAACGAGCGATGGTCCCGGCGCGATCGAGATGACACAGGCCTGTGACCTGGGTCGCGCCCCCGCCCTCGCACGGGCTCGTGCGGGGCGGGAGCGCGGTCGGGAGCGCGGTCGGGCGCGGGCCGGCGGTCAGTCCCCGCCGGGCGAGCCGAGCAGCTCGCGCACGCGCCCCGAGACGCGCCCGAACTCGGGGTCGCGCACGGTCGCGGCGTAGTCGCGCTCGGCGGGCAGGTCCACCGTCAGCTCCTCGACGATCGTGCCCGGCCGCGGCCCCATGACGACGACCCGGTTGGCGAGGTACACGGCCTCCGCGACCGAGTGCGTCACGAGGAGCACGGAGACGCCGGTCTCGCGCCAGATGCGGTGCAGCTCGACGTTCATCCGCTCCCGGGTGAGGGCGTCGAGGGCGCCGAACGGTTCGTCCATGAGCAGCACGTCGGGCTGGTGCAGCAGGGCCCGGCAGAGCGAGACGCGCTGCTGCATGCCACCCGACAGCTCGTGCGGCATCGCCTTCTCGAAGCCCTTCAGCCCCGTCATCTCGACGAGCTCGTCGCACCGGCGGCGCGCGGTGGCGCCGTCCATGCCGCGCATCTCGGCCTGCAGCAGGATGTTCGCCCGGACGTCGCGCCACTCCAGCAGCGCCGCGCGCTGGAAGACGAAGCCGATGTCCTGGCGCGGGCCCCGCACCACCTCGCCGCGCAGCCGCACCTGCCCCGTCGTCGGGGCGGTCAGGCCGGCCACGACCTTGAGCAGCGTGGACTTGCCGCAGCCCGACGGCCCCGCGATCGTGACGAACTCGCCGCGGGCGAGCTGCAGGTCGACCGACCCGAGGGCCGGGGTGGACACGCGGCGGCTGCGGAAGGTGACCGAGACGTCCTCGATGTCGACGACGGCGCCGGTGGTGGCACCCCGCGCGGCGAGCCCGCCCGTGGTCGTGGTGGTCATGGCCCCTCCGTTCAGTTCGCCGGGGCGAACGAGTCGTCGAAGTAGTCGTCGGCCGTCGTGCCCTCGGCGACGAGGCCCGAGCTGGACAGGACGTCCAGGGTGGCGGCCCAGTCGGCGGGGTCGTTCACGCCGGGCGCCTTGCCCTCGGTGGCGTCGGTGTGGAGCAGGTCGATGGTCTGCTTCCACTGCTCGGTGAGCACGTCGGCGGCGGGCATCTGCGGGTCCTTGCCCTCCATCGAGGCGACGGCGGCGTCCGGGTCCTCGGCGGCCGCGGCGAACGCCTCGGACGTCGCGGCGACCATCTCCTTCACGAGGTCGGGGTCGGAGGAGATCGTCTTCTCGGACGCGATGAGCCCGTTGCTGAAGAAGTTGAGCCCGACGTCGGAGTACCGCAGGTAGGTGATGTCGCGGCCGCTCTTGGAGGCGATCGTCGGGCCCTGGTCGTGCGCGAACCCGATGAGGCCGTCCACCTTCTCGGTGAGCATCGCGGAGATCTTGCCGGCGGGGTCGAGGTTCTGCTGCGTCACCGCGTCCTCCGGCACGCCCGCGGCCTCGAGGTAGAGGGGGAAGGTCGTCGTCGGGGCGTCGCCCGCGGAGACGGCGATGGTCTTGCCCTTGAGGTCGGCGGGCTCCTTGATGCCCGAGTCGGAGAAGACCTGCACCGACGACGGCGTCGTCTGCAGGAAGACGCCGAGGCTGCGGATCTTGACGCCCTTGTCGATGTTGGCGAGGACGGCGGGCGTGTCGGCCCAGCCGAACTGGACCTGGTCGGCGCCGACGGCCTGCGCCGTCTTGGTGGAGCCCTGGCCGGCCTCGATCTTCAGGTTGATCCCGTGGTCGGCGAAGATGCCCTCCTCGAGCCCGTAGTAGAACGGGGCGTGCTCGCCGTAGGGGTACCAGTTGAGCATCAGCGTCACGTCGGTGGTGTCGGCCCCGGCCGGGGCCTCTGCCTCGGCTCCCCCGTCGGTGGACGGGGCGCAGGCCGCGAGCGTCAGGGCGGTCGCGGAGAGGGCCGCGGCGGCCGCGAGGGCCTTGGATCGGGCGGTCGCTCGGAGAGTCATCGGGGTGCTCCTTTGCACGTGAGGGTCCAGGGGTTCGCGCCGGCGGCGCGGGGTGACTGCGGTCAGGCCGCGACGGTGGTGGCGGCCGATTCGAAGCGGCGCGACGCGTGCCAGCCGATGAGGAAGCGCTCGGCGACCTGGATGATCGCGAACAGCACGATCCCGAGGGCCGACATGATGAACAGGGCGGCGAAGAGCATCGCGGTGTCGATGTTGCCGTTGGCCTGGAGGATGACGTAGCCGAGGCCGTCGTTGCCGCCGACGAACTCGCCGACGACGGCGCCCGTGACGGCGAGCGTCGCGGCGACCTTGAGCCCCGACAGCAGCTGCGGCAGCGACGCCGGGAACATCACCTTGGCGAACGTCTTGATGCGGCTCGCGCCCATGGTCGAGGTGAGCTGCAGGATCTCGGGGTCCACCGAGCGCAGACCGGCGAGGCCGGAGATCACCACGGGGAAGAACGCCATGAGCACCGCGACGGTGATCTTGGGCGCGAGGCCGAAGCCGAGCCACACCACGAACAGCGGCGCGACGGCGATCTTCGGGATGACCTGCGCCACGAGGATGATCGGGTAGAGCGTCTTCTCGGTGCCGCGGGAGTACGCCATCAGCACCGCCACGAGCTCGCCGACCACGACCGCGATCGCGAAGCCGACGACCGTCTCGTAGGTCGTCACGTACGTGTGGTGCAGCAGGTAGTCGACGTTCTCCGTCGCGGCGGCCCACGTGTCCGCCGGAGACGGCAGCACGTACGGCGCGACCAGGCCCTCCGCGGTGACGAACCACCACACCGCGAACAGCACCACCACGAAGGCGATGGGCCGCCACTGGTCCAGCACCCAGCGCACGGGGGTGGGCAGCGTGCGCGGACGCCGTTCCTGGGCGGGGGCCTCCTGGGCCGCCCGCCTCTCCTGCTCGACCGCCGACCCCGGTGTCGTCGTCACCATGCTGCTCCTCACGCCAGTGTGATGAACCTCGCGGAATACGCTTTCCGAGATGAACGCTAAGCGGCTCGCCCGGGGGTGTCAAACAGGCAGGCCAGCCACCCTCGCGGCCGGCGGACGGCGCGGGAGCGGCCGCAGGGAGGGGCTCCGGGCAACGGTCTGCCCGGGCATCGGGACGGCCGCGCGGCCGGGAGCGGTCAGAGGTCCTCGGGCGCGAGCAGGAAGTCCGCCTCGTCGGCGATCTCCCCGCCCACGGCGGCGTGGATCGCCACCGCCATCTTCCCCACGAGGTCGGCCGCCCGGCGACGCGCGACGACGTGCGCCGCCTGCGGGAACTCCTGGTTCGCCTCGAACACGTCCGGGGCGTCCCAGCGCACGTGATAGCAGACGGCGCCGGCCGCCGCCCACGGCAGCTCGCGCACCAGCAGCGGCAGCGTCTCGTCGCCGACCACCTCGACCGTGATCGAGCCGTCCAGGCCCAGGTCGCTGGTCAGCCCGTAGGCGTCCAGCACCATCGGGGCCTGCAGGGCGTCGATGTCGACGTCGTCGGCGCGCTCGTGGATCGCCTTGCGCACCTCCGGGTCGAGGGGCTCGCCCGGGTACAGGGGGCGGTCCGCGAGGCCGCGCGGCGGGCCCTGGTACGGCTTGCCCTCGGTGGCGAGCACGACGCGCGGGTGCACGGCCTGCAGCACGCGGTGCGCGGCCTGCGGGTCCAGCCAGATGTCGGAGTAGACCGTGAGGTCCACGGCCCGGCCCGGGTCAGGGGTCAGGACGACGCCCGGGCCGGAGGCGCGGCGTCCGCCGTCCGACTCGTCCCACGTGCCCGCGACGTCGAGCCGCACCGAGCCGCCCAGGCGGCGCGCCGCCTCGACCAGCCACTGGACGACGCGCTCCTCCTCACGGTTCGGCAGCGCGGCCGGGAACGCCCGGCCGATGCCGTCGCGGTCCCCGCCGAAGCGGGTGGCGTCGTCCCAGCGCTCGCGCGGGCACACGACGTCGAAGACCATCTCGGTGCCCGGCGGGAGGCCGGCGTCGACGCCCTTGCCGGCGGGCGCGTACGGCCCGGAGACCGCGCTGTGCCGCGACAGCCGCAGCACGCCCGGCTCGCCCGGGTTCGCCATCCGTCCCACCGGGACGTCCGCGCCCGGCAGGTCGGCCGGGACGACGTCCCAGCGCGTGCCGACGAAGCGCGACATCGCCAGCACCTCGATCTCGTCCACGACGACGTCCGAGGGGACTCCGAGCAGGTGGCGGGCCTGGTGACCCTGCGCCGACACCTGAGGCAGCGACGGCAGGGCCGGCTGGTTCTGCGCCGAACGGTTCTGGGCCACTTCGCGGAGCTCCTTCCGGGTCACGGGCGCGGCGCGCCCCGCACCGGTGCCGGCGCGACGGGACCGAGCGTAGCGACGTCCCGACCCCTCGCGGGACGTCCGCTCGGACCCCGCCCCGGGCCCGGCCCCGAACCCAGGGCGTCCGCCCCGCGCGCCGGTCAGACCGTGCTCCGGTGGAAGGACTGCCAGGACCGGCTCGCCGTCGGCCCGCGCTGCCCCTGGTACCGCGACCCGTACGCGTCGGAGCCGTACGGGTGCTCCGCCGGCGACGACAGGCGGAAGAAGCACATCTGGCCGATCTTCATCCCCGGCCAGAGCGTGATCGGCAGGGTCGCGACGTTGCTCAGCTCCAGCGTCACGTGACCGGAGAACCCGGGGTCGATGAACCCCGCCGTGCTGTGCGTGAGCAGGCCGAGCCGCCCCAGCGACGACTTGCCCTCCAGCCGCGCGGCGACGTCGTCGGGCAGCGTGACCGACTCGAACGTCGAGCCGAGCACGAACTCGCCCGGGTGGAGCACGAACGGCTCGTCCGGCGCCACCTCCACGAGCCGCGTCAGCTCCGGCTGCTCCTCCGACGGGTCGATGAACGGGTACTTGTGGTTGTCGAACAGCCGGAAGTACCGGTCGAGGCGGACGTCGATGCTGGACGGCTGGAGCATGGACGCGTCGTACGGGTCGAGGACGACCCGTCCGGCGTCGAGCTCGGCCCGGATGTCGCGGTCGGAGAGCAGCACGGGGACACGGTAGTCGCCGACCTCGCCGGGCGCCCACGTACGCTCACGGACCGTGCGCGCCCTCGACATCGACGTCCCCGACGCCCTCGCCGACCGCTGGTCGGGCTGGTTCGCCCCCGCGCGACGCCCCTTCGTCGCGCCCGCAGCCCTGGCCGCGCGCCTCCGGCTGCCCGACGAGCGCGGAGGCCTCGTCCCCGAGGAACGTGACGCGTTCGACCTCTACGGCCTGGCGGACGACGACGCCGTCGTGCGGCTCGACCGCGCGGCCTACCGGTCGCTCGCGCCCGGTCTGCGCACGGAGCTCGCCCACCAGCCCGCGGGACCCCGCTGGCCGGACGCGCGGACGACGGAGCGGCTCGTGCGCTGGGTCGAGGAGGGCTGCCGCCCCAGCCGGCACGACGACGTCCCCGGCGACGTGTGGGAGCGCGCCGCCGCGGCGGGCCTCCCCCGGGCGCGGGAGCTCGCCGGGAGGTTCCCCGAGCGCAGCGGCCCCAACTGCTTCGGCACGGTCATGGGCGCCGCGGGCGTCGAGGGCGCGGAGCGGGAGTGGATGCAGCGCGACCCGTTCGAGCGGTGGCTCGCCGAGCGCGCGCGACCGATGCCCCGCGGCCCCCGGCACGACGACGAACCGGGCGTCGTCCTGGTCTGGCGGACGCCCGCCGGAGCGGTCGAGCACGCGGCCGTCACCCTCGGCGACGGGTGGGCGCTGCACAAGCGCTCGCAGTGCTGGTTCAGCCCCGTGAAGGTGCTCGCCGTCGACGGCGTGAAGGCCGGCGGTCGCGCCCCGGGACGACGGCTGCGGCGCTACCGGATCGGTGCCGACTGAGGGGACCGGCGCCGCGCCGTGTACCATGGGTGCCGCGCACGCCGGGGATCGACCCCACGGCACTCTTCGGTCCTTTGCATCGAAGCATGGTCCCGCGCACGCGACAGCACCGCTGTCCACCGACAGAACTCCGCCCATCGAGCGCGGAGCGAGAGCAGAGAGCATCACTTCTTCTTCCACCCTGGAACGGCCCGTGCCCGAGTCTTCGGCACCCGCGTCTGCGGCAGAGGCCAGCCCCCGATCGACGCCCGTGTGGCGCCGCGCCGACGACGACCTGTGGGTCGCGACGGTCGACGGCGAGTACGGCGGCATGATCACCCGACGTCCCGACGGCTTCCACGTGCACGACCGCTACTCGCGGCCCGTCGCCGCCGTCCCCACCCTTGCCGAGGCGAAGCGGCTGCGCGCCCCTTCGCGCCCCGGCACCGTGCGGGCTCGCCGAGCCCGTACCCGAACCGTCCGCGCCCGCTCGGGCGCGACGACCGGACCCACGTTCGCGGGTCCGTCGCATCAACGAGAGAAGACAACATGACCACCGGAACTGTGAAGTGGTTCAACGAGGAGAAGGGCTTCGGCTTCATCGCCCCCTCCGACGGCACCGCCGACGTGTTCGCGCACTACAGCGCGATCTCGGCCAGCGGCTTCCGCACCCTCAACGAGGGCCAGCAGGTCGAGTTCGAGGTCACCCAGGGCCCCAAGGGCCTGCAGGCCTCGGACATCCGTCCGCTCTGACGCCGCCGCCGGCACGCCGTCCGCGGCGTGCCGGCCACCGGTTCGGAGCATCAACCCCGGTTGGGTATGATCGGGGCGCGCACACCGTCAGGTGCTGCTGCGCGGGTGTAGTTCAATGGTAGAACTTCAGCTTCCCAAGCTGACAGCGCGGGTTCGATTCCCGTCACCCGCTCCACCACGAGGCCCAGACCGTTTCTCCGGTCTGGGCCTTCGTCGTTCCTGGTGCATCGACGAGCACTCCTACCCCGCACTCCGCGCGACCTCGCCGTCACGATCGCGAACGACGACATCACGGAGCTCAGGTAGCCGCTTCGTTCAAGCAGAGACCAGAACACGCGGTGATCACGCGCATGCTGCTGGGTAGCTCAGCCTCGGCAAGGAAAAACCATTGAGCGCGCCTGCAGTCGGCGGCGATCGTTGCCGGATGGGACACGAGGACGTCTGGGACGCTGATGTCGCCCAGCACTACGACACGCCCGGAACCGATGTGTTCGCACCTGAGGTTCTGGGCCCGACGGTGCAACGCCTCGCGCAGCTGGCGGGCGGCGGGGCCGCCCTCGAGTTCGCCATCGGCACTGGCCGCGTGGCTGTTCCGCTCGCCGCGCTCGGGGTCCCGGTCGCAGGCATCGAGCTGTCGCCGCACATGGTCGAACAGCTGCGCACCAAGGTCGATGAGACGACTGTCCCCGTCGTCATCGGCGACATGGTGACGGCCAAGGCTCCGGGCGAGTACGGCCTCGTCTATAGCGTCTACAACGCGATCTCCTTGCCGCTCACACAGGTCGACCAGGTCGAGTGCTTCCGCAATGCGGCGCGCCACCTCGCCCCCGGCGGGCGCTTCGTGGTCGAGCTCTGGGTGCCCGATCTGCGCAGGCTGCCCCCGGGACCGGCCGCTACGGTCTTCCGGTCCGAGCCCGGCTACATCGCGCTGGACACCTATGACCTGCTCCACCAGCAGGTGGTGTCGCACCACTTCCGGTTCGACGGCGGCAAGCAGGCGGAGCTGTTCCGCAGCCCGCACCGCTACGTCTGGCCGGCCGAACTGGACCTCATGGCCCAGCTGACTGGGTTCGAGCTGGAGAGCCGACACGCCGACTGGGACGGCGCGGAGTTCACCAGCGAGTCGCGCACGCACGTCTCCGTCTATCGCCTGCCGCCATCGCGCTAGCCGAGAGACGAGCAGGTGCGCCGTCGGCGTGCCGTCAACCAGGGTCACCTGTGGCCGTCCATGGCCCCGCGTGCCCGCGGACGGCCCGGCCACCCATGCGCCGGACGCATGAGTCGGGCGCCCGGCGTCTTGGCGCGCATCGGTCTCCCGCTGGCACGGTCGTCACCTCGACGACCCGAGGAGACGACCATGACCCGTCCCGTCCGCCGCCGGACCCTGCTCGCCGCGGCCGGCACCGCCGCCGCCGGAGCCCTGGCCGGCGCTCCCCCCGCGCTCGCCACCCTTCGGGCGCCGGACGCGGGTGCGACCGGCTTCGCGTCGTTCCGCTGGCTGGGCGTGGCGGGCTGGCAGATCCGCACGCCCGGCGCGCACCTGCTGGTGGACCCCTACCTGACCCGCTTCGACACCGGGCTCGCGAGAGGTCGGTTCACGCCGACCACCGGGCTCACGGTGGACCCCACGGCGGTCGACGCCGCCCTCGGCCCGGCGGACGGGGCGGGCCGGGTCACCGCGACCCTGGTGACCCACACCCACTGGGACCACTTCGGCGACGTCCCGCACATCGCCGGCACCCGGGGAGGCACCGTGTTCACGACGCTCACCGGCTACCACCTGGCGCAGTCCCTCGGGGTGGCGGCCTCGCAGGTGGCGGTGCTCAAGGGCGGCGAGGAGATCGTCCTGGGCGACCTGGTGGTCCGTGCGATCCGGTCGCTGCACAGCCGCTCCGGCAACGGCGGGGTCCTGTTCCCCGGGGTGCGCCACACGGTGCCGCCCGCCCCCGCGACCGTCGCCGACCTGCCGGAGGGCGACACCCTCGCGTACCTCCTCCGCGCGCCCTCGGGCCGCAGCGTGCTGCTCCTGGGCGCGAGCGACTTCGACGACGTGTCGTTGCGAGGGCTGCGGCCCGACGCGGTCGCCGTCCCGGTGCCCGCCAACGACGTCACCAGCGAGTACGCCGCGCGGCTCATGGACGTCCTCGGCGGCCCACGGCTGGTGGTGCCCGTCCACTGGGACCATTTCGAGGCCCCGCCGACCGACCCGCCGACCGTGCAGGACGAGAAGACCGCCGGCCAGCTGCGCGCCACGGTGAGCGCGATCCGCCGCGCCTCGCCGCGGACCCGCGTCGTCGTGCCGGACTACCGGACGCCGCTCGAGCTCCTCTGACCGGGGGCGCCCGCGCGGACGGGCGGCGCCGTGCGGCGCACGAGGTCGTGCAGCCGGCGCGCGGCCCGCCCGAGGACGATCTCCGCGGCCGGCTGGGCGCCCGCCGCGACGGCCGACCGGCTGAGCACCACGACGACGATCCGGCGACCGTCCGCGTGCTCGACGACCCCCGCCTCGTGCCGCAGGTTGAGCACGGTGCCCGTCTTGGAGGACCAGGTGGACGCGTCGCGGTCGAACTCCGGCGCCAGACGCTGCCGGTGCACGTTGGCGGCGAGCAGCTCGCGCAGCCGGGCCGACACCGCCGGGTCCACCCTGTCGGCGCTGTCGGCGCTGTCGGCGCTGTCGGCGCGCCATACGGCGGCGAGGAGGTCGGCCAGCACGCGCGCCGACGACGTCGTCGTCACCGAGACGTCGAGCCAGCGGATGACGCTGCCGCCGTTCGCCGTGGTCGCCATCGTCGCGAAGGCGTGCCCCAGGCCGGGGTGGAGGTGCTCCAGGGCCTCGACCGGCGTGTCGCCCAGCTCGCCCAGGCCGTGGCGGATCTCGATGCCCGGCACCGCGAGCTCGCGCAGCACCCGCCCGACCTGGGCCGGCGGGGTGAGTGCGAGCAGGGCGTCGCAGGCACTGCTGTCGCTCAGCGAGACGGCGAGGTAGACCAGGTCCTCCAGGGCCACGGAGGCAGGGTGCCGGAACCGCGTCGTCCCCGGCGGGCCTGCGGTCGTGACCCGCCCCGGCTCGACCGTCACGGTCGCGGCGGCGTCGAGCTCCCCGCGGCGGATCCGCTCGAGCGTCGCCAGGGCCACCGGGACCTTCACCAGGGACGCGATCGGCAGGTCGAGGTGCGGGTCGATCCCGACCTCGTGCCCGGAGTCGAGGTCGCGCACGAGGATCCCGGCGGTGAGCCCCGCGTCGGCGAGCTCGCCCCGCACCTGCCGGACCACGTGCGCTGCGGCGGACCCGGTGGGCACCGTCACGCCGCGACCTCCGCGGCGCCCAGCGCGAGCGCGACGGCCGCGACCAGCGTGCCCTCGACGGCGCCGGCCGCCTCGGAGTGGCCGGCCCGCAGCTCCGCGCGGTACGTGCGGGTGAGGTCGACCCCGCCGAGCGGGGTCCAGGAGAGCCCCAGCTCGCGCGCCTGCGCCGGCGTGCACAGCAGCAGGTCCGCACTCGTCGTCACGGCGGCCAGGGCCGGGACCAGGGGCGCGACCCGCACCTGCGCGGGGAGGCAGCCCGCGGCGACCGCGTGGCGCGCCAGGGCGTCGCCGACGAGGGCGTTGTCGTCCTCCGGCGTGACCCACACGCGCCGCGGGGAGGCCGCGTCGCCCCGTCCCGGCGACAGCTCGTCCAGGTACACCCGCGCCCCGCCGTCCGGACCACAGCCACCGAGGCCCAGCGGCGCGGACCAGCGGGCCGCGCCGGTCGTGGCGGTCACCAGCGCGGCGTCGACGAACGCGTCCCGCACCAGCTCCGCACGCCGGGCCGGCGCGGCCGGTACCGGCCGCAGCGCGATCCCCTCCGCCTGGGCGTCCCCGATCAGCGTGGCAGCGGCGGACGGCGACATGTCCTCCGGGACCGCCAGGCGTACAGGGGCGGCCTCCCGCGTCGCGGCCGCCGCCCGCAGGTCGTCCGCCGCCTCGACGACGCGCTGCGCGGCGGGGAGCAGCCGGCGTCCCAGCGCGGTCGGGAAGACCTCGCGCGTCGTCCGGTCGAACAGGCTCCCGCCCAGGTGCGACTCGAGCGCGGCGACGCGGCGGCTGACCACCGGCTGCGGCACCCCGATCGACGCCGCCGCCCCGGTGAAGCTGCGACGCTCGCTCACCGCGACGAACGCGCGGCAGCCGCTCTCGATGTCCACGCGGCGATTATCCCCACCGGCCGGGCGGCGCGGGCGCGGCGACGGTCGTCCGACCGGCGGTCGCCGCGGGCCTGCCCTACCGTGCCGGGCATGAGCCTCGCCTCCCGCGCGCTGCACACCCGCTGGTTCGTCCGCGCCCCGATCGGCATGTTCCGGGCGGGCCTGGGGTTCCTCGCCGGGGGCCGGCTGCTGATGATGCAGCACCGCGGCCGGAGCAGCGGGCAGCGGCGGTACGTCGTGCTCGAGGTCGTCGCGCGGCCCGCGCCGGACCGCGCGGTCGTCGTCGCGGGCCTGGGGCCGGGGTCGCAGTGGTTCCGCAACGTGAGGGCCGACCCCCGCGTGCTCGTCTCGATCGGCACCCGTCGGGCCGATCGGGCCCGGGCGGTCGTGCTGCCGCCCGACGACGGCGCCGCGGTCCTGCGCGCGTACACCGACGCCCACCCCGGCCCGTGGGCGCAGCTGCGCCCGGTGCTCGCGGAGTGGGCGGAGCCGCTGGCCCGCGAGCGCGGCGAGGCCGACTGGCTCCGGGTGGTGCCGGTGGTCGAGCTGCGGCTGCTCTGACGCCCGTCGGCCCGGCCGGACGGCGCCCCGGGCGACGATTTCACCCGCCCGGGAGGTACGTCACCCCTCGACAGGGCGGGCGACGGCGCGGGCCGGTGCCTACGCTTCTGGCACCGCCCGCGCCCGTCGGGCCGCGGCACGCCGGAGCCCCAGGGGGAGTCATGCAGGCTCGCGCGATCACCGTCGCCGCTCTCGTCACCGCGGCGCTGCTCGCGGAACCGCTCGCCGCGGCGGGCGCACCGTCCGTCGCCGCCGCGCCGTCGGGCGTCCAGGCCGCGTCCGTCGCGGCGTCGGTCGCCGCAGGTCACGGCGACGACCTCACCATCGACGGTCGCGCCGTCGACGACCGTGCCGTCGACGACACCGTCCGCTGGCAGTCCGCGGCGACGGGGGTCTCCCCCGACCTGGCGCGCTCGACCGTGCGCGCGCAGGCGGACCGGCGTGTGCACCAGGTGGACGTCGCCGTCGCGACGCCGCGCTGGATGTCCAAGGCCCGGGCGGCGCAGCTGATCCGCGACCAGGACGTGGACGCGCTGCTGGCGAAGGTCTCGACGTACTGGTCGACGCAGTCGGGCGGCCGGATCACCTTCGTCCGCAGCTCGGCGATCAAGCGGGTCGAGACCGGGGACGGGTCCTGCTCGACGACGGGCCGCATCATCTCGCAGGTGAAGGCGGGCGGGCGGGCGCACTACGGCTCCGGGTGGTGGGACTCGAGCACGCGGGGGCCGGGGCGGCGGGAGCACCTCGTGGTGCTGTTCCCGTACGTGCGCACCGACTTCCCGGGCGGCGCCCGCTTCGGCGACACGTGCGCCGGCACGCTCGGCCTGGGCTCGCTGCCGGGCGCGGCGGGCCGCGACAACCCGGGCGGCTGGTCCTTCTCGCTCTTCGGCGGCGCCGACGGCGAGGCGCGCTCCTCCCGCTTCAGCCACGCCCAGTACGCGACGGCCGTCTCGACGCTGGCGCACGAGCTGGGCCACAACATGGGGCTCGAGCACTCCGGCGTCGGCTGGTGCCGCGGCGCCGCCGACGGCGGCTTCACGTCGACGCGCTGCGGCGCGGTCGAGGGCCTCGACCCCATGGATCTCATGGGCGCCGACTTCGCCGCCGTCGGCACCGCGCCCCTGTCCCGGGCCCAGCTCAAGCGGCTGGGCGTGCTCCCGGCGTCGGACATCGTCACCGTCACGAAGAAGGGCGGGGCGCGCACCGTGACGATCGACGCCCGGCACCGGTCCACCAGCCGGCCCACCCTGCTGCGTGCCGTGGACCCGAAGACCGGGCAGTACTACTCCGTCGAGCTCCGCCGGCAGTCCGGGGCGCGCTACCCCTACCTCGGCGGCATGCCGTGGCGGGCGGCCGACGACTACACCGTCTCGTACGGGGTCACCGTCAGCCGGTTCGGGAAGAAGGGGTCGACGTGGGCGATCCCCGGCGAGCACCTCATCGTGCCGATGGGCAAGGAGTCGGCGCGGAAGTCGTACCTGCTCCGGGGCTCGACGTTCACCACCCGCTCGGGCGCGCTGCGCCTCACCGTGCGGTCCACGACGGACGGGACCGCGACGCTGCGGGTGACGTTCCCCCGCACCTGACGCCGGTCAGCGGCGGGTGCGCGGACGCAGCCGCACGTCGGGCAGCGCGGGCGCCCGCAGCGGCCCGCTCGCGTACCCGTGCACCTGCCCGAACCGGCGCCCGGCGGCACCGTCGGAGTACCGGGTGGGCGTGCCCGCGCCGTCGTCGGCGACCTGCGCCATCCAGTCGGCGCGCGCCCGGGCCACGTCGTCGTGCGTGCGGCCCACGAAGTTCCACCACATGACCACGTCCTCGGTGAACGGCTCGCCCCCGATGAGGACGGCGCGCACGGGCGTCGCGCCCGCGGTCACGACGAGGCGGTCGCGCCCCGGTGCGACGTAGCCCAGCTCGGCGGGCGGCACCGGCTCTCCCTCGAAGGTGGCGTCGCCGGCGTCGACCAGCAGGGCGTGCTCGAACGACGGGTCGGTCCCGACGGTGACGGTGGCACCCGCCGGCACGTCGAGCTGCGCGCCGACGATCGGCGTGTAGGTGCGGGCCGGCGACACCAGCCGCTCCCCCGCGACGCCGAGCGCGCCCATGAAGACCTGCACGCGCGCGCCGCCGGAGGTCGCGACGGGCAGGTCGCCATGGTGCTCGAAGTGGGGCGCGCCGCCGCGGTCCGCCTCCGGCAGCACCGTCCACAGCTGGACGCCGTGCAGCGTCGGCGGGCGCCCCTCCGCCGGGGACTCCTCCGAGTGCGAGATGCCGACGCCCGCCGTCATGAGGTTGAGCTCCCCCGGCCGCACCGCCTGGAGCGAGCCCACCGAGTCGCGGTGCAGGATCTCGCCGGCGAACAGCCACGACACGGTCTGCAGCCCGATGTGCGGGTGCGGCGGCACCTGCATGCCCGCCGACGCCGACACGTCGTCCGGGCCGTAGTGGTCGCAGAAGCACCAGGCGCCCACCAGCGAGCGCTGGCGCTGCGGGATGGTGCGGCGCACGTCCATCGCGCGCGGGCCGCCGAGCGGGACCTCCCGCGCGGTGAGCAGCTCGACCCCGGCGGGCTGGTCCCCGGCGGTGCAGGTGCGTTCCGTGGGGCGCGTCTCGAGGTTGCTCATGGGCCGAGCCTAGGACGCGCGAGGAGGGTGGTGCGCCGGGTGTGCCGAGGCCCCCCGGGGCGGCCGGGGGGCCTCGGAGATGACCGCGTACCCCTGATCGACGGTCCCGGGGACCAGGGGTGCCGTGGCGACGTCACGACCCCGACCGCTCGTCGCGTCCCGTCGAGGCCTGGTGCGTCGTCGCCTCTCAGGAACCCGTTCTCCACGAACAGCCGGGCGCGGGTGGTCTTCCGGCCCCGTACAGACACCTGTGTCGTCACCCACAACCCGCACCGCGGTACGGGACGGCCCGTCGTTCTCCGGTCGACCGTGTCCCGTGGAGTGGGCAGACGACCGTCCTTCGCAGGTGGTTCGTCGACCCGATCTCCGCAAGACCGGTAGGCACGTTTCTAGACCTGCTGGGAGTGCGGTGCAAGGGGTCCGAGGAGGGTTTTCCGGCCCGGATCTCCAGTCACAGCCTTGTCCACAAGCTGACCGGCGGAATCCCCACACCACCCACAGGCCTGTGGAAGAAATTTGTGGACGACGCGCCGGGCGCGACACGCGCTGCCCGTTCCGGGGATCGACGGCGGCGTGGTACGCACCGCGTCGGGGCGACGTCCTCGCACGGCAAAAACCGCGGGATCTCGCGGTTCCTGGCGGCATCTCCGGCGCTGACGGCATGGCCGCGGGCGGCACGGACGCCCGCCCGCGGCACGGTTCCAGCGTGGAACGCCCCAGGTGAGGGGCGCGGAGCACGCCGTCGTCCCGCCGCCGCGGTTGTGGACAGAGCCTGTGGACAGAGCCTGTGGACGACGGCGGCTCACACCCAGGCGCGCGTGCCCGGCGTGGGTGACTCCCGCCGCGCACTCAGGTCCGCGGCACGCAGGGCGAACCCGGCGTCGTCGAGGACCGCGCCCCCGGCCCGTGCCTGCAGCAGCGCCGCGATCCTCGCCAGCAGGGCCCGTGCCCGGGACCGGGCGATGCCGTGCACGCCCGACGGCACCTCGACCTCCAGCTCGTACGGGTCCTGCGGCAGCCACGCGAGGCGGAGCATCGTGGCCGGCGCGCCGTCCGGCCACGGCTCGTGCGCGAGCGCCCGGGGCAGCCCGCCCGCCGGCGCCTGGTCCACCACGAGGTCGCCGTCGTACGGGGTCCGCGCCACCACCCGGTGCCCGGGCACCCCGCCGGGCAGCATCCCGAGGTCGGACGTCGCGACCACGGAGCGCACCGCCTCGAGCAGCTCCGCCGCGGGCACGGGCCGGGCCGGCCAGACGGACAGGTCGACGGACGCCGCAGGGTCCGGACGCAACGCCTGCCGGCCGTCGGCGAGCAGCACCCCGCCCGTGCGGCGGGCGGCCGCCACGGCCCACGTCACGACCCGCAGCTCCTCGCCCGCCGGCAGACCCGCCGCGAACGCCCGTACGAGACCGTCACGGTCGTCGTGGGCCATCGGCCGCCCGGCGCGCTGGTCGAGCCCGCCGTCCACGCGGCCGAGCGCCCAGGCCGACGCCGGCCCGACGACCCCCAGCGGCGCGGCGGTCCCGTCATCGAGCAGGAAGGGGCCGGCCGCGCGATGCTCGTCGCCCAGGCGCAGCAGGGCCGGCGTCGGCCGCCCGCGCACCCGCGCGCCGTGGAACCGGGCCCCGCCGCCACCCCTCGTCGGCGCGTCGTCGGCGGGCGGGCGCAGCCAGGCCACGTCGTCGAACCAGGCGGCGGCCAGCCCCGGCAGAAGGTCCGGCGCCGACGCGCCCGGCCGGGGCAGGACCAGCACGTGGTCCGCCATGTGCTCCGCAGGGACGAGCGCCGGGACCGAGGCCATGGCGCGGACGGTACCGCCGCCGGGGTCACCGGGACGTCACGGCGGTGTTGCGATCGTGTGACCTGCGGGGACGGCGCCCGGCGCGGTCAGGCGCGCACGTCGTGCAGGTGGTGCACCACGTCGTGCAGGAAGTACTGGCCCAGGGTGCGCACGGTGAACACCGACCCGTTCGACCGGCGGCCGGTGCGCTCCTCCTGGCCCGGCTCGACCGCGTCGAACGCCGCCGCGACGACGTGCCCGGCGACGTCGATCTCGTCGGCCACGGCCGCCGGGACCTGGTGGGCGTAGTCGCTCTCGACGGCGGTGACGTCCTGGTCCCAGTTCTCGAACGCGGGGTCGTCCTGCGTCAGCATGAGCGCGAGCCGCTCGTCGAAGACGCGGAACACGTCGCGCACGTGCGCGGCGTACTCGAGCGGGGACCACACGTCCGGGCGGGGCCGCGCCGCGGCGTCGGGGCGCTCGAGGGCGGCGCGCCACCGCGGCAGGGAGTCGCGGACGGCCGGGCCGACGTCGGACGGGGAGACCTCGGCGGCCACGAAGCCGCACTCCGGGCACGGGCGCGCGAGCACCCAGGTCCAGTCCTTGGTGTCGGGCACGATGCGGTCCTCGGGGGCGGCGGGGGCAGGCTCGGACGACGCGGTGGGCTCGGTCACACCGGCACCCTAGCGTCCCGAGGTGCTGACAACGGATGCCTATGATGTCAGCATGCCCAAGATCATCGGGAAGAGCCTGCACGAGCACCGCCAGATGACCCGGCACAAGCTGTTCACCGCGCTGTCGACGTTGATGTCGGAGCGCGGGTTCGACTCCGTGACGCTGGCCGACATCGCGACGGCCGCCGGCGTCGGACGGACCGCGGTGTACAACCACTTCCCCGACAAGGAAGCGCTGCTGCTGGGCTTCATCACCCACGAGACCGAGCAGTACGCGCAGACCCTGGAGCGGGCCCTCGCCGAGGTGGACGACCCCGTGGAGCAGCTCCGGACGTACATCCGCCAGCAGGCCCAGCTCACCCGCGTCTTCCACCTCGCCCCCGGCCCGGACCTCCGTACCGTGCTCTCCCGCACCACGCAGGCGCGCCTGCGCGAGCACGCGGAGATCGTGGAGTCCATCCTCAAGCGCATCCTGCGCGCGGGGATCGCGGAGGGCGAGTTCCCCGAGCAGGACATCGAGCCCACGGTGCAGCTCGTCAACGCGTGCCTCTCCGGCCGGCTCGTGCCGGACGAGCCCGAGGCCCGCGAGCGCGCCGTGCGCGCCACCGAGGCGTTCGTGCTGCGGGCCGTCGGCACCCGCGTCCCCGTCGCCTGACCCGCTCCGCGGACCCTCCCGGCGGCTCCGCCGGGGGCCCGGGGTAGGGCCAGCCCTACCCCGAAGATCATCGCCTGCACGGTGGGGCGCCGACCGGCGCGTCGCAAGACTCGACGCATGACGATCCTCCAGCAGACAGCCCGGGTGAGCCCGGCAGCGGCCGCACCCCCCGCCGTGGTGCAGCTCGTCGACGTGACCCGCGTGCACCCCGGCCCGATCCACGCCCTGCGCGGCGTGACCGTCGGGTTCGGCCGAGGGACGTTCACCGCCGTGATGGGCCCCTCCGGCTCCGGCAAGTCCACGCTGCTGCAGTGCGCCGCGGGGCTCGACCGCCCGACGTCGGGGCGCGTGCACCTCGCCGGACAGGACCTCGGGACGCTGCGCGAGCCGCGCCTCACGACGGTCCGCCGCCGGCACGTGGGCTTCGCCTTCCAGTCGTTCCACCTCGTCGACGCGCTGACCGTGCTGGACAACGTGCTGCTCCCCCAGCGGCTCGCGGGGCACCGGCCGGACCGCGCGTGGGCGCGCGAGCTGCTGGAGCGGGTGGGGCTGGCCGGGCGCGAGAAGGCACGGCCGGCGCACCTCTCGGGCGGGCAGAAGCAGCGGGTCGCGCTCGCCCGCGCCCTCGCCTCCCGGCCGGAGGTCGTGTTCGGCGACGAGCCGACCGGCGCCCTCGACCTCGCGGCCGGCCGCGAGGTGCTGGGCCTGCTGCGCGGCTTCGTGGACGAGCTCGGCGCGACCGTGGTCATGGTCACCCACGACGCGGCCGCGGCGGCCCGCGCCGACCGTGTCGTGCTCCTCGCCGACGGCGCGCTCGCCGGCGAGCTGCACGCGCCCACCGTCGACCAGGTGTCGGCGCGCATGGCGGAGCTGACCCGATGAGCGCCCGTCTGGCCGTCGCGAGCGTCCGGCACCGCCGCGCGTCGTTCGCCGGGACGTTCCTCACGGCAGCCCTGGCGGTCGCCCTGCTCGCCGCCGGCGGCCTCCTGCTGTGGTCGGTGCTCACCGCCGGCCCGGGGGCCGACCGCTTCGCCCGGGCAGACGCGACCGTGGCCGGGGCCCGCGACGTCGCGGTCACCACGACCAAGGACAAGGGCGACAAGGTCAAGACGAAGACCAAGACGGAGCGCCTCACGGGCGCCGAGCCGCTGCCGGACACGGTCGTGCGGGCGGTCGCGGGCGTCCCGGGCGTCGAGTCCGTCGTCGAGGACCACGCCTTCCCGGTGGCCCTCGCCGCGGAGGGGGCACCGGTCGCCGCCCCCGGCGCCGCGACCGTGGCGCACGGCTGGTCCTCGGCCGCGCTCACCCCGTACCGGCTGGTCGACGGCACCGCACCCGGGCGGGGGGAGGTCGTGCTGCAGCGTGACCTCGGGGTCCGTCCCGGCACGGTCGTGCGGCTCACCTCCCGCACGGGCACGCAGGAGCTGCGCGTCGTCGGCGTCGTCGACGGCGACGTGCCCGGTCAGGCCGGGGTGTTCGTCCCGGACTCCCAGGTGCCCGCCCTGTCCGGACTGACCGGACCCACGGCGCTGGCGATCCGGGCCGAGCCTGCGGCGGTCGACGCCGTGGCCGAGGCGGTCGACGGCGCCGCGACGGTCCACACGGGGGCCGACAAGGTCGCCGCCGACCTGCCCGGCGCCGTGCCCGACTACGTCGGTGCCGTCTCCGTGCTCGGCTTCACGCTGGGCATCACGGGGTTCGCCGCGATCTTCGTGCTGACGGGGACGGTCTCGCTGAGCGTGCGCCAGCGGCTGCGCGAGCTCGCCCTGCTGCGGACGATCGGCGCCACCCCCCGGCAGCTGCACCGGATCCTGCGGGCCGAGGCCGCCGTCGTCGCGCTGCTCGCCGCCGTGCCCGGCCTGCCCGCCGGGGTCGCGCTCGCCCACGTGCTGGCCGCCCGGTTCCGCGCGCTGGGAGCCGTCCCGGCGCAGCTCACCGTCGACGTGAACGTGCCTGTGCTCGTCGCGGCGGTCGCCGCCGGCGTGCTCGTCACGACGAGCGCCACCTGGGTCGCCGCGCGCCGGGCCGCACGGATCCCCCCGACCCTGGCGCTGCAGGAGAGCGCCGTCGCGGGCCGGGCGGGGACGGCACCCCGCGTCGTCGTGGCGGCCGTGCTGGTCGCCGGGGCCGTCGCCGTCCTGACCCTCGTGCCGCTCGGCGGACCGTTCGGCATGGGGATGTCGTTCGTCGCCAGCGCGCTGCTGCTGTGCGCGACCGTCGCGGTCGGCCCGCTCCTCGTCGGCGCGCTCACGGCGGCCGCCTCCCGCGCCGTGGCGGTCACGGGACCGCTGGGTCTGCTCGCCGGGTCGCTGGCCCGAGCCGGGAACCAGCGGGTCGTGGGGGTCGTCGTCCCGCTCACCCTCATGTTCGCCCTCAACGCCACCATGCTCCTGAGCGGCGACGTCCAGGCCCAGGTCACGGCGGACCAGCAGGTCGCCCGTTCGGCCCTGTCCGACGTCCGGGTCGCCGCCACCGACGGGCCCGGCGTCCCGCTGGACCGGGCGCAGGACCTGGCCCGGGACCCGCGGGTGTCGGGCGCCGCGGCGACGATCGGCACGCGCGTGGTCGTCACCCGCGACGGCAAGCCGGAGGACTACCCCTCCGAGGGCCTGTGGGCGACGGGCGAGGACGCGCTCGACCTGGGCGTCGTGCACGGCGACCTCGGCGACCTCGGGTCACGGACCGTGGCGGTCAGCGTGCCCCTGGCCCGGGCGAACGGCTGGGCGGTCGGCGACCGGCCGACCCTCTGGCTGGCGGACGGCACGCCGGTCCGCCCCACGATCGTCGCCACGTACACGCGCTGGCGCGGCTTCGGCGACCTGGTCCTCCCGGCGGGCCTCGCGGCCGCGCACGACCCGCGCGGGCTCGTCGGCTCCCTCTACCTGCGGGGCGACGACGTCGCGGCCGTCGTCGCCGACGTGCCGGGTCTCGCGGCGACCGCCGCGGCCGACCCCCGCGCCGGCGCGGCGGACCTGCGCAACCAGCAGGCGGCCTGGGAGCTCATGGTCGTCATCTCGCTGGGCTTCACCGCGATCGCGGTGGTCAACACCTTCGCGGTGTCCACGGCCGCCCGCCGGCGGGAGCTGGGCGACCTGAGGCTCTCCGGGGCCACCGGCCGGCAGGTCCACGGGCTCCTCGACCGCGAGGCGGTCGTCGCGGTGGCGATCGCGCTCGTCCTCGGCTGCGCGGTCGCCGGCGCCGTCGTCGGGACGTTCAGCATCGCCCAGGACGGCCGGTGGCGGCTCTTCGCCGACCCCCTGCGCTACCTGGGGATGGTCGGCGCGGTCGGCCTCCTCGGGATCGTCGCGGGGGCGGTACCTGCCCGGATCGTGGTCGGACGGCGGTCCCTCCCGCTGATCGCGGGCTAGGTTCGTCCCGTGCTCCGTCGCGCCCTCGTCGCGCTTCCCCACCTGCTGGCCACCGTCGTCCTCGCGCCCCTGACGTTCACCTGGGCCCTGGTCACGACGGTGGTCAGCGGTGTGCTGTCCTTCACCTACCTCGCGCCGCCGGTCTTCCTCGCGGCCACGTGGGTCACCCGGCGCCTCGCCACGCTCGAGCGGGTGCGGGCGTCGTCCGTCCTCCGCCGCCCGGTCGAGGTGCCCTACGACCCGCCCGGCGGCGGAGACGTCTGGCGGCGGGGCCGCGCCCTCGTGCGGGACGCCGCCACGTGGCGCGACCTCGCCTGGCTGCTCCTCATGCTCCCCGCGGGGCTCGCGGGCGCGGCGGCCCTGGTCGCGGCCGTCGTGGACGTCGGCGTCGTGCTCGCGCCCGTGTGGTTGTGGGCCGTGCCCAACCCCTCGCTGCCCGCCGTCGCGGACTGGCTCTTCCACACCGTGGCCGGCCGGTTCGTGCTCAGCGCCGCGGGCCTCGCCCTCGCGCCCGTCGCCGCGTGGACCGTCGCCGCTGCCGCGCGCTGGCAGGCGCGGTCCGCCGCGGCCCTGCTCGGCCCGGGGCCGCGCTGGCGGCTGAGCCGTCGCGCGCACGTGCTCGAGACGAGCCGACGACGCGTCGTCGACGCCCAGGCCGCCGAGCTGCGTCGCATCGAACGCGACCTGCACGACGGCGCCCAGGCGCGGATCGTGGCCGCCGGGATGACCCTGGCGCTCGCCGACCGCCGGCTGCGCGCCGCGGGCCAGCCCGCCGACGACGTGCGTGCCGCGCGCCGCCAGCTCGAGGACGCGCTCACCGACCTCCGCCGGCTGGTCCGCGGCATCCACCCGCCGATCCTCACGGACCGGGGCCTCGTGGCGGGGCTCGCCGCGCTCGCGGGCGACGCCCCTCTGCCGGTGGGCGTCACGGCCGGCGCGCTGGGCGCCCTGCCCCCGGCGGTCGAGTCCGCCGCCTACTTCGTGGTCGCCGAGTCCCTCGCCAACGTCGTCAAGCACGCGGACGCCGCGACCTGCGACGTCACCCTGGTACGCCACGCCGACGTCCTGACCGTCGAGGTGCGGGACGACGGCGTCGGCGGCGCCGACCCCGACGGCTCCGGGCTGGACGGCCTCCGCCGCAGGGCCGAGGCGCTCGACGGCCTGCTCGACGTCACCAGCCCACCCGGAGGACCGACCGTCGTGAGGACGGAGCTGCCGTGCGCATCGTGATCGCGGAAGACCTGCTGCTGCTGCGCGACGGGCTGGTGCGCATGCTGACCGACACCGGTCACGACGTCGTCGCGGCCGTGGCCTCGGGCCCCGACCTGGAGGCCGCCGTGGACGAGCACGCCCCGGACCTCGCGGTCGTGGACGTGCGCCTCCCGCCGGACTTCCGTGACGAGGGGCTGCGCGCCGCGCTCGCCGTGCGAGGGCGTCGGCCCGCGATGCCGGTCCTGATCCTGTCGCAGTACGTGGAGCGCGTGTACGCGGCGGAGCTGCTCGCCGACGGGCGCGGCGCGGTCGGGTACCTGCTCAAGGACCGCGTGACCGCCCTCGACGACTTCCTCGACGCCCTCGAGCGGGTGGCGTCCGGGGGCACGGCGATGGACCCCGAGGTGGTCCGGCAGCTCGTCGCCCGCCAGGGCCGTGACCGCGGGGTCGCCGCCCTGTCACCGCGGGAGCGCGAGGTGCTGGGGCTGGTGGCGCAGGGGCTCTCCAACTCGGCGATCGGGGCCGAGCTCCACCTCGCCCCCGCCTCGGTGGAGAAGCACATCG
This sequence comes from Isoptericola sp. NPDC057559, assembly GCF_042801555.1. Classification (NCBI taxonomy): domain Bacteria; kingdom Bacillati; phylum Actinomycetota; class Actinomycetes; order Micrococcales; family Promicromonosporaceae; genus Isoptericola; species Isoptericola sp. NPDC057559. Next base: position 199,195 of record NZ_JBHVFQ010000002.1, on the reverse strand, counting down.
GCAACATCCTCACCAAGCTGGAGCTGCCGCCCTCGGACGACACGCACCGGCGGGTGCGGGCCGTGCTGGCCTACCTCAACGGCTGACGCGGGAGCTCACCAGGCGTCGGCGGGCAGGTGGTGGTGCTCGGCCGGCGGCGGCTGGTACGGCTCCGGGACGGGCGCCAGGTGCGCCCGCGCGAACTTCAGCGCCGCCTGGAGGTCGGCGTGCCGCTCGCTCGCGGTGCGCGCCTTGCGGGTGGAGATCTCGACGACGACGTCGCCGGCGAAGTCGCGCCGCACCAGCTCCTCGAGGACCTTGTCGCAGGCCATGTCGCCGCGGCCGGGCACCATGTGCTCGTCACGCCCGGACGCCGTCCCGTCCGCCAGGTGCACATGCCGCAGCTTGTCGCCGAAGCCGTGCACCAGCGACAGCCCGTCCTGGTGGGCGATGGCGGCGTGCGAGAGGTCGAGCGTGACGGCGTCGTAGTCGTGGTCGGCCGGGTCCCAGCCGGGCAGGTAGGCCTTGAGCTCGCGGTCGCCGCGGGAGCGCGGCTTCCACGGGTACATGTTCTCGACGGCCACGGTGACGCCGCCGGCCTGGTCCGCGCTGGCCACGTTGAGCTCGTGCACCAGCTCCTGGAACTGCTTCGCGTACTTGTACTGCCAGCGGAACGGCGGGTGCACGACGACCGTCGGCGCCCCCAGCTCGCCGGCCATGCCGACCGCCCGCCGCAGCTTGTCCGCCGGGGACCGGCCCCACACGCGCTGGCTGACCAGCAGCGTCGGCGCGTGGACCGACCGGATCGGCACGCCGTGCTCGTCGGAGAGCCGCTGCAGCGCGGCGGGGTCCTGCGTGGCCGGGTCCGACCAGACCATCACCTCGACGCCGTCGTAGCCGAGCTCGGCCGCGACCTCGAACGCGAACGCCGCGCGGCGCGGGTAGACGGACGCGGTCGACAGCGTCACGGGTACGGTCACGTCTTCGGTGGCACCAGCCATGCCTCGCACGATAGCCGCCGCGGCTGGACGAAGGCTGACAAGCGGCTGTCCTCCGACCGCGCACCGGGTGTCGGACAGGTGCCGCACGGGTGCCCGATAGGGTCGCGGCCATGGTGCGTGCGGTGGTGTTCGACGTCGGCGAGACCCTGATCGACGAGACCCGGATCTGGACCCGGTGGGCCGACCGGCTGGGGGTGCCGGCCCTGACCTTCCTGGGCGTCCTCGGCGGCTGCGCGGCCCTCGACCTGTCGCACCGGCACGCGTTCGAGATGGTGCGGCCCGACGTCGACGTCCCGGCCGAGATCGCCCGCTGGGCGCTCGACGACCCGGACGGGCTGCGGGAGAACTTCGACGCCGACGACCTCTACCCCGACGTCCGCGAGGCGCTCGCCGCGCTGCGCGCCGCCGGCCTCACCGTCGTCGTGGCCGGGAACCAGCCGCCCCAGGCCCGCGCCGCGCTGGAGGCGATGGGCCTGCCCGTCGACGCGATCCGCACCTCCGACGAGTGGGGCGTGGAGAAGCCGGACCCGCAGTTCTTCGCGAAGGTCGCCGAGCTCAGCGGGCTGCCCGCCGGTGAGATCGCGTACGTCGGCGACCGCCTCGACAACGACATCCTGCCCGCCGCCGACGCCGGGATGGTGCCGGTGCTGATCCGCCGTGGCCCGTGGGGCTACCTGCACGCCGAGCGGCCCGAGGCGGCGCGCGCCACCGTCGTCGACTCGCTGCTGGAGCTGCCCGCCCTCCTCGCGGCGTGAGCAGCCGCTACGCTCGCGCGGGTGCTCACCAAGACTGAGGTCACCGACGACCAGGTGGTCGCCCTGCTCGCGCCGGTCGGCGCGGTGCGGACGGTCGCGCCGCTGAGCGGCGGCATGTTCGCGAGCGTGCTGCGCGCCGACCTCGCCGACGGCCGGGCCGTGGTGGTCAAGGTGACCGGTGCGGACACCGCCCGGCTGCTGCGCTACGAGCACGGCGTGCTCGGCACGGAGACGGAGGTGGACCGCCTCGGGCACGCGGCGGGGCTGCCCGTGCCGCGCGTCCTGCACGTCGACACGACCCGCGCGCACGTGGACGGCGACGCCCTCGTCACGACGTTCCTCGACGGCGACCTGTGGAGCGCTCTCGACCTCGACGCCGACGGCTCCGCCCGGGCACGCCGCTCGCTGGGTGCCCTCATGGCGCGGCTGCACCGCCTCACGGGCGACCGGTTCGGGTACCCCGCCCCGGAGGCCCGCCTCACCGCCCCGACGTGGCCCGAGGCGTTCGACGCCATGGTGCACGCGGTGCTCGACGATGCCGAGCGGTGGGGCGTCGACCTCCCCGTCGACCGCATCCTCGGCGCCGTCGCACGGCACCGCGACCCGCTCGCGGCCGTGACCACGCCCCGCCTGGTGCACGCGGACCTGTGGGCGGGCAACGTGCTGCTCGACCCGGAGGAGCGCACGGTGGTCGGCGTCCTCGACGGCGAGCGCGCGCTGTGGGGCGACCCGGTGTTCGAGCTCGTCGGGGCGGACCAGCTCGGCGTCGGCGCCGTGGACCCCGACCTCCTCGCCGGCTACCACGACGCGGGCGGCGACCTGGGCGTCGGCGACGGCACCCCCGGGTCGGGCGACCCGGACGCCTGGCGCCGCCTGCGCCTGTACCGGGCGTACTTCGCCTGCCTGCTGGTGGTGGAGCTGCTGCCGCGCGCCTACACCGGCGACTGGGTGGCCGGGCACGAGCGCGCCGCCCGCGCCAACCTGCGCACGGTGCTCGACGAGCTCGACGCCTGACCTCGCGTCAGCCGGTCCAGCCGAGGCGGCCCAGCGCGTTGAGCGTGAGCAGCACCCCGAGGCCTCCGAGCGCCCACCCGGTGAGCTCGGCCGCGTTCTTCGACAGCCACCGCTCCAGCCGGGCCAGGAGCGGCTCGACGACGCGGCGCGCCAGCAGCCGGCCGCCGAGCAGCAGGAGCGCCGGGAGCACCATGACGACGCAGTAGGCGGCCAGCACGCCGACGCTCGCGGTCGTCGTCAGGCCCGACGTCGCGAGGAGGCCGATCGCCGCCAGGTACGGCAGCATCGTGCCGACCTCCAGCGCCACGGCACCCAGCGCGAGGCCCAGCAGGGGCAGCAGCGACGCCTGCGGGGGCGCGGCGGTCGCCGTCGGGAGCAGGCCCGGGACGGCGACGCCCGCCTCGGCGCCCGGCGTGGCGCCCGCCTCGATGCCCATCGCGCGGGCGCGCCAGCGCACGAGCCGCCCCGGCTTCGCCCCTTCCCGCTCGGCGCGGGCGGCGGCCTTCTTGCCGTCGAAGCGGAAGCTCAGCGCGAACAGGCCGAGGCCCAGGAGGAGCTGCAGGATCATCGCGGGCCGGGAGTCCAGGGCGGCGCCGTACCGGTCGAGGACGGCGCCGGCACCGAGCATCACCGCGATCCCCACCGCGAGGTAGAACGCCGCCACCGTGCCGAGGTACGCGAGCAGGCGCGCCGGGCGCGGCCGGCCGGGCGACATCAGCAGCCACACGGGGATGAGGAGGGTGCCGAAGCTGGTCGAGTCCACGAGCGCCAGCACCACGAGCACGCCGGCCATCGCGGCGAGGCCGGCGCCCTCGATGCCGCCGAGGTCGAAGGGAAGGTCCATCCGTCGATCCTGGCGGGCGGCCCGGCCGCGGTCGTCGGCCGAACGAGTGATCCTGCGGGCGCCGCCACGCGGTCGGACGCCGCGGATACTCCGTTCGACCGATCCCCCGCGCCGCCCCCTGTGCTGGGATGGGGCCGTGACGACCGACCACCGCGCGCCGACCCTGCTGGGCCGTGTCGTGCGCGTGTGGGGCGGCGACGACCGGCGCGGCGACGTCGCCACCGCGCTGACGCTGTTCGCGCTGGGCTGGCTCCTGCTGGAGGTGGGGCTCGTCGACCTCTTCCGGGGCGGCCCCCTCGGCGCGACGACGCCGCAGCCGTGGTGGCGGGTCGCGCTCCTCGCCGTCGGGTGCGCCCTCACGCTCGCCAAGCGCTCCCACCCGATGCTGGCGCTCGCCGGCGGCGTCGCGGTCACCCTGGTCGACCTGGCGTGGGGCGGCAGCCTCGCGATCCTGCTCGTGCTGTGGGACCTGCTGTTCGCGGCGGCGATGTGGTCGGGCCCGACGGCGCGCCGGTGGCTGTGGAGCACGGCCGTCGTGCTGAGCGTCGCGGGGGCGGTCGCCGCGGGCGAGGCGACCCGCGACGCGCGCGCCTTCGTCACGATGGGCCTGAACCTGGGCGCGATCCTGCTGGTCCCGATGTGGTGGGCCGACAACGTGCGGCAGAAGTCCGAGCTGGCCGCCGTGGAGCGTTCTCGCGCGGACGAGGCGCGGCGGACCGCGGAGCTGGAGCGCGAGCGCGCCGCCGACCTCGCGCGCATCGGCGAGCTCGACCGGCACGAGGCGGTCCGGGCGGAGCGTGCCGCCATGGCCCGCGACCTGCACGACGTCATCGCCTCGCACCTGTCGACCATCGCGATCCACTCGGGCGCGGCGCTCAGCGGCCCGCCGGACGCCGACCGGGACCGCGGCGCCCTCGAGCAGGTGCGCGCCAGCGCGGTCGAGTCGCTCACCGAGATGCGGTCGATGATCGAGCTGCTGCGCGCCGACGCGCCCCGCGACCCGCTCGCCGCCCCCGGCCGGTTGGACCGGCTGGACGACCTGCTCGGCGCCGCCCGCGCGGACGGCACCGTCGTGACCGTCGACGACCCGGACGGCGTGGCCGGCGCGGACCGCCCCGCCGCCGTCGGGCACGCCCTCTACCGGATCGCGCAGGAGGCGCTCACCAACGCCCGCAAGCACGCGCCCGGGGCCGGCGTCGCCGTGCGTCTGGCCCGCGAGCCGGCGCCCGGCGACGTGGTCGCGCTGGAGGTGCGGAACGCCGCCCCGCCCACCGGCAGCCGCCCCGGCGACGTCGCGTCGGCGGCGCCCCTCAGCGCGGGGACGGGGATGCTCACCATGCGCGAGCGCGCCGAGGCGCTGGGCGGGTCCTTCGAGGCCGGGCCGACCGACGACGGCGGCTGGGCGGTGCGGGCGCGCGTCCCGTCCGGCGCCTTCGACGCGGGCAGGGGCACGGACACGGAGAGCGGGGCGCGGACCCGATGACGACGATCCCGGCCCCCGGCACGGTCCGCGTGCTGCTCGCCGACGACCACGCCGCCATCCGCGCCGGCCTCCGCCTCCTGCTGGACGCCGCCGACGGCGTGGAGGTGGTGGGCGAGGCCGCCGACGGCACCGCGGCGGTGACCAACGCCCGCGCACTGCGCCCGGACGTCGTGCTCATGGACCTGCGCATGCCCGGCACCGACGGCATCACCGCCACGCGGGCGATCGTCGCCGAGGGGCTGGCCGACGTCCTCGTGCTCACCACCTTCGACCTGGACGAGTACGTGGACGGCGCCCTGCGCGCGGGCGCCGCCGGGTTCCTCCTCAAGACGGCGGAGCCCACCGCCCTCGTCGACGCCGTGCGGCGCGTCGCGGCCGGGGACGGCGTGCTCGCGCCCGAGGTGACGCGGCGCGTGCTGGCGCAGCTGACCGGCGGGCGGGCCCCGGCCCGCGGGCCCTCGCCCGCGACCACGACCACGACCACGACCACGACCGACCCCGCCGGCCGGCCCGACCCCCGGCTCGCCGGTCTCACGCCGCGGGAGGTGGACGTGCTCGGCGCGCTGGGGCGCGGGCTGTCCAACCAGGGCATCGCGGACGAGCTGGTCATCACCGAGGCCACGGCCAAGACGCACGTGTCGCGGGTGCTGGCCAAGCTGGGCGTCGTCTCGCGGATGCAGGCGGCGATCGTCGCGCGGGACGCCGGGCTCGCGTAACCCTCGCGGGGCGCGTCGCCGTCGCGCGGCGCGTCGTGCGGCGCGCCGTCACCCGGCAGGGGCTGCTGTTTTTCGCCTCGTCAGCAGAACGGGATCCGTGACCGCCCACCTGTCACCGGTCCGGCCCAGCACGATCTGCGTCCCCAGCCGGATCCGCGCTCGCACCGCAACCATCGCTCCTGGTTCGCTGACGACAGGAAGAACGACACCGCGGTCGGCGCGGCGACACGCCAGGCGACACGCCCGCGGAGTCGGCGCAGGGCGTCAGCCGACGGGCGCGAGGCCCGGGCTGCGGACCACCCGGGCGGCGTGCGTGGCCGCCGCCGACAATGCCTCCGCGACGTCCGCGCCGCGCAGGTGCGCGTCGAGGAAGCCCGCGAAGAACCCGTCGCCCGCGCCGTTGGTGTCCACGACGTCGTCCACCCGCTCGGCGGGGACGTCGACGAAGCCGTCGGCCGTGAGCGCCGTGGCGCCGCGCGCGCCGTGCGTGCAGACGACGAGCCGTGCCCCCGCGGCGAGGCGGCCGGCCATAAAGGCCCGGTGGTCGGGCAGGCGGTCGGAGCTGAGGAACACGTGCGTGCCCGCCTCCGCCCACGGGCGGTGGAACGCGGTGTCGCCGTCGTAGTCGTGCAGGTCGACCCACACGTCGCGCCCGCGGTCGGCCGCCGCCGCGAGCACGGGCAAGGAGTGCACCGCGAGGTCGACGACGATCGCCGCCGCGCCGTCCACGGCCGCGAGCGCCTCGTCCCAGCCCGGCCCGCCGGCCCGGACCTCGCCGGGCGCGCGCAGGTACACCGACAGCCGGCCGCCGGCGGTGTCCATGAGGTTGAGGTGGCTCTCCGTGCGCCCGTCCGGGGCCGGCTCGACCAGGAGACGGACGCCCGCGTCGTCGAGCACGCCACGGACGCGCGCGCCCTCGTCGTCGGCGCCGAGGACGGTGCGCAGCACGACGCCGCGACTCAGGCTCGCGAGGTTGAGGGCCTTGCCCGCGGAGGTGCCGCCCACCGTGTCGTACGCGCCGCGAGCGAAGACGGTGTGCGGCGTCGGGTCCGGCAGGGCGTCCAGGTGGACGATGCGGTTCCAGGACGCGGGGCCGGCGACGAGGACGTCGGGAGTGGTCACGCCGGAACCCTAACGGCCGAGGTCGCGGCGCCGCGTGCGCGGCGCCGCGACCCGGGCAGGGCCCGCGTCGTGGGGCTCAGTCGTCGACGCCGTACCGGGCGTCCCACCGGTCCTCGTCGCGGTCGGAGGCGCTGCCCTGGCGCACCATGTCGGTGCTCGCGCCGCCGCTGACGTGGTCGCTGCCGCGCTCGCCCTCGACGAGGTCGTGGCCCTTGCCGCCGTACAGGCGGTCGTCGCCGGAGCCGCCCTCGAGGTGGTCGTTGCCGGTCGACCCGCTGATCCAGTCGGCGCCGCTGTCGCCCTCGAGCTCGTCGTGACCCGAGCCGCCGTAGATGCGGTCGTCGCCGCGTCCGCCGTCGACCTCGTCGTTGCCGCTGCCCGCGCAGATGACGTCGTCGCCGCCGTTGCCGTCGATCTCGTCGGCGCCGCCGCGGGCGACGATGACGTCACGGCCCGAGGTGCCCTCGATCTCGTCGGCCCGGTCGGTGCCGACGATCGTGGCGCGCAGACCCGCGCAGGTGGGCGTCGCCGCCTGCGCGGACGACGCGAGGGCCGCGGTGGACAGGCCCGCCGCGGCCAGGGTGGCGAGCGACAGCGCCGCCAGACGGCGGGTGCGGGTGGGGCGAGCCCCTCGGGTGCTCGCTGCCGGGGTGCGTGCTGACTGGGTGCTCATCGTCGGACCTCCGTGTCGTTCCGGTATGGACACGACGACCGTCGCCCGCGGCGATGAGCCGTTCATGGGGCGCAGATGAGGCCCCTCTCATCCGGGGGGCCCGGGGTCGGAGGCCGCCCGAGGTCAGAGGCCCACGTGCTCGCCCGCGCCGACGGCGTACGCCTCGCGCAGCCACCCGGCGAAGGCGTCGTCGAGCTGGTCGAGGTCGGTGAGGCGGAAGTAGTGCACGAACAGGCGCTTGGTGTAGGGCTTGGCGTTCGTGATGCGCGGGTCCTCGACCACGCGCTGCAGGTCCAGGTACCCGCGCAGCATGTCGGGGCGCGGCACGACGCCCGCGAAGCCGCGCCGGGTGCCCTTCAGCGTGATCGCCGACCGCGAGACCGAGAGCGTGAACGGGCCGATCGCCTCCGCCCGCTCCATGAACGCGCGGTAGAGCTCCAGGGTCGCCTCGGGACGGCCCTCCAGGTGCCGGTCGACCGTCCACGGCGACTCGGCTTCATCCTCGGTGACGGGGGTCATACCGAGACGCTACGGCGAGCCCCCGACAGGCGCCGGGCCGGGGGCTCAGCCCCGCAGCGGCAGGACGAGGGTCGCGTCGCCGTCGGCGGTGACACGCACGGGCACGCCCCAGTCCTGCTGGGCGAGGTGGCAGGCGGGGAAGACGTCCGGGTCGGGCTCCCCGTCCGGGCCCAGGGGCACGACGTCGCACGACGCGGCCTTCGCGGTCACGTGCAGCACGCCCTCGGCCACGTCGGGGTTGACCACGAGCACGCGGTCGAGGTCGGTGCCGTCGCCCGCGCCGTCGAGCAGCAGCTCCGGCGGCGTGGCGCTGACCCGCAGCTCCGTGGACGGGCCCCAGCGGTCGTCGAGCTTCTGCCCCGGCGCGGGCGCGAACGGCACCTCCAGACGCAGCTCCCCGGCCGTGACCTCGGTCGCCGGCCGTGCCATGCGGTGCGCCCCGCCGTCGAGCACCTCGCCCGCGACGTCCGCCGGCAGCGCCACCCGCGTGAGCCGGTGCGCGGCGGACTCCACCACCAGCAGGCGCACGCCGTCGTCGGCCGTCTCGACGAGCACGTCGCTCGGCTCCGCCAGGCCGGTGGCGAGCGTCGTGACGACGCCGGCGGCCGGGTCGTAGCGCCGCAGCGCGCCGTTGTACGTGTCCGCGACGACGACGCTGCCGTCCGGCAGGGCCGCCACGCCCAGCGGGTGCTGCAGCAGCGCCTCGCCCGCCGGGCCGTCGCGGTGGCCGAAGTCGAACAGCCCCTGCCCGACCGCGGTCGTGATCGTGACCGACCCGTCGTCGGCCGGCGCGACCCGGCGCAGGGCGGACGTCTCGGCGTCGGCCAGCCACAGGGCGTCGCCGGCGTGCGGGCCGGTCGCCGCCGCCAGCCCGGACGGCTGCGCGAACCACGCCTGGTCGCCCGGGCCGTCCTCCAGCCCCTCGTTCATCGTCCCCGCGAGCAGCCGGACGGCGCCCTCCAGCGGGTCGAACGCCCACAGCGTGTGGTGGCCCGCCATCGCGACGACGAACGCGCCGAGCCGCGGCGACCAGGCGACGTCCCACGGCGAGCTGAGGCGGACCGCCTTCGCGGGGTGGGTCGCGGCCGCGTCGAACGGCCCCGTCGGCCCGACGACGTTCTCCTGCCCGCCCACCATGAACTGCTCGCCGGTGCCCGCGACGGTGGTCACGCGGCCCGTCGTCAGGTCGACCCCGCGCAGCACGTGGTTGACGGTGTCCGCGACGAGCACGTCGTACCCGAGCGCGGGCCGCAGCTCGTCCGGGACCTGGCAGAGCCCGTTCGGCTCGCTGAACGCCGCGTCCGCGGGGCCGCCGTCCACCAGCCCGCGCTCGCCGGAGCCGATGCGCCGCACCAGCGTCTCGCCGTCGGGCGCGAGCTCCGTCAGGGCGTGGTGGCCGGCGTCCGCGACGAGGAGGTTCCCGCCGGGCAGCGCCACCGCCTTGGCGGGGAAGCGCAGCGTGCTCGGCGCCGGCGCGGGCGGCACGTACGGGCCGTCGCCGCGGTGCAGCGTGCCCTTCGCGTCGTGCTCGGCGACCAGCTCGTCGACGATCGCCTCGATCGCCGACGCGTGCCCCTCCCCCGCCATCTGCGCCACGACGTACCCCTCGGGGTCGACGACGACCAGCGTCGGCCAGGCGCGCGCCGTGTACGCGCCCCACGTGACCAGCTCCGGGTCGTCGAGCACCGGGTGGTGCACCTCGTACCGCTCGACGGCGGCGGCCAGCGCCACCGGGTCCGCCTCGTGCGCGAACTTGGGCGAGTGCACGCCGACGATCACCAGCTCGTCGCGGTGCCGCTCCTCCAGCTCGCGCAGCTCGTCCAGCACGTGCAGGCAGTTGATGCAGCAGAAGGTCCAGAAGTCGAGGACCACGACCTTGCCGCGCAGGTCGGCCAGGGTGACGTCGCGGCCGCCGGTGTTCAGCCAGCCGCGGCCGACCAGCTCGGAGGCGCGGACGCGGGGAAGGCGGGTGGAGGAAGTCACCCGAGCATTCTGCACCGGCCCCGCCCGGCCGCCGTCAGTGCACCAGCTCGGGCAGCTCGACGGCGTTCGCCGCCTTGTGGATGGGCGCGGTCATCGCGGCGAGCATCCGCTCCTTGCCGGGCAGCCTGTCCAGCACGCGCAGCATGGTGAGCGAGGCGCGCACCTGCCCCTTCGTGCCGACGACCATGCGCTTGACGTTCGCCGGGCCGAGCGCCTGGTTCGCGGCCACGAACGGGCGCATGGTGCGCTCGTAGTCGGCGAGGGCCGTGGCGTGGTCGTCGTGCGCGGCGAGGGCCGCGGCCAGCACGTACGCCCCGACGAGGGCCATGCTCGTGCCCTGCCCGGACGCCGGCGACGCGCAGTGCGCGGCGTCGCCCAGCAGCACGACGCGCCCGGTGGACCACCGGTCCATGCGCACCTGGCTGAGGGGGTCGAACAGCAGGTCGGGCGAGTCGGGGACGTCCGCGAGCATCGCCGGCACCTCCCAGCCCTCGCCGCCGTACGCCTCGGCGAGGAGGCGCTCGCGCCCGGCGCGGTCGAGCCCCTGCTCCCCCAGCGGGCCGGACGACCACAGGAACATCGCGCGGGCGCCCTCCTCGCGCGCTGTGGCGTACATCAGCGCGGTGCGGCCCGGCCCCACGTAGGTGACCTCCTCGCGGTCGAGGCCGAGGCGGTTGGGGACGGTCGCGACGGCGACGTAGTACCCGAGGTCGACGAGGTACCGCTCGTCCGGGCCGAAGGCGAGGTTGCGGGTGGCGGACCGGAGCCCGTCCGCGCCGACGACGAGGTCGTAGCGGCCCGTGCGGCCGGACGCGAAGCCGACCTCGACGCCGTCGCCCGTGTCCTCGAGCGTGGCGATCGAGTCGCCGTGGACGTGCTCGGCCCCGGCGGCGCTCTCGCGCAGCAGGCGGTGCAGGTCGCCGCGCAGCAGCTCGACGTCGTCGTGCACCCGGCCGCCGAAGGTGTCCCCGTCCATGCTCGCCGCCCGGCGCCCGCGGGCGTCGACGACGGTGCCCGCGCGGACCTCGGTGCGCAGGGTCCGGGCCTCCTCCAGCAGGCCCATGCGGTCCAGGACCTGGAGCGCGGCGCCGCGCACGTCCACCTTGTAGCCGCCGGCGCGGGGCTCGGGCGCCCGCTCGACGACGGTGACCGCGTCGCCGCCGGCGGCCAGCCGCTGCGCGAGGGCGAGGCCGGCGACGCCGCCGCCGGAGACGAGGATCGTGCGGTTCATGGGAGGACCTCCTGCCGAGGGAACGTGACGGGCACCACCGTAGACGCGATTAAGACATCTGTGCAAGACGTTCGTGTCAGACGTTTGAGCTACCATCGACGCATGACCTCCTCGAGCACGCGCCGCCCCACCCCGCCGGCCGGGAACCGGGAGGCGCTCCTCGCTGCCGCGCGCGACTGCCTCCGCGACCGCGGCTACGCGCGCACCACGGCCCGCGACATCGCCACCGGCGCGGGCGTCAGCCTGGCCGCGATCGGCTACCACTTCGGGAGCAAGGAGGCGCTGCTCGACGCGGCGCTCGTCGAGGCCCTGCGCGACTGGGGCGACGGCCTGGAGGCCATCGGCGCGGAGGACCTCGGCGGCACGCCCGGCGAGCGGTTCCGGGCGGTCTGGGGGCGCGTCGTCGCGTCGGCGGCGGAGGACCGGTCGCTGTGGGCGGTGCAGTTCGAGCTCCTCGCGGACGCGGCGCGCGACCCGGAGCGGGCGGCGTCGCTGGGGGGCGCGAACGAGCAGGCCCGTGCCGCGCTGGCCGAGCTCTTCGGCGTCCCCGCCGAGCACGGCACGCTGTTGCAGATGCTGTTGCTCGGCGCCGTCTCGCACCTGTTGCTCGACCCGGCCGACGTCGTCGGGGCGGACGACCTGCTGGCACAGGCCGCGGCGCTCGTCGCACTGACCGCCTGAGCACGTCGGCGCCGCAGGCGTTGCTAGCCTCGGGCGCATGGTGCTGACGGAGGTCGACGGGATGCCGGTGCGCCTGCGCGAGGAGCACGACCTGTCGTTCACCGCCCGGTGGGGCACGGTGTTCGCCGTGCTGGACGACCAGGACTCGGGGAACCTCTGCCTCGGCGTGGACGGGCCCGACGGCCGCGTGTTCGTCAAGTACGCGGGGGCGCGCACGGCCCGGTACGACGGCGAGGTCGACCACGCCGTCGCGCGGCTGCGCCGGGCCGCCGAGGTGTACCGGGAGCTCGCGCACCCCACCCTGGTCCGGCTGCGCGAGGCCGTCGACGTCGGGACGGGGCACGCGCTGGTGTTCGACTGGACCGACGCGACGCCCGTCGGGCGCCAGTACGAGCGGGGGCACGTGGTGCGGGAGCTCTCGACCGCGGACCGGGCGGCCGCGGTGCAGCAGGTCTACGACTTCCACGTCCACGCGGCCGCCCTCGGCTGGACCGCGGTCGACCTCTACGACGGCTCCGTGCTGCTCGACCCCCGGACCGGGCGGGTGACGCTCTGCGACCTCGACGTCTACGAGCGCGCGCCCGTGGTGAACCGCATGGGCCGCATGTGGGGCTCGACGCGGTTCATGTCGCCGGAGGAGTACGAGCTCGGCGCGACCATCGACGAGGTCACCACCGTGGTCGCGCTGGGCGCGCTGGCCCACACCTTCCTGGGCGACGACGCGACGAAGGCGCCGGGCGCATGGGTCGGGTCCGCGGAGCAGCTCGCCGTCGCGGAGCGCGCGCTGCTCAGCGAGCGGGCCGGGCGCTGGCCGTCGGTGGCCGCGCTCGCGGAGGCGTGGCGGGAGGCGGGCGGCGGCCGCCCGTAGGTGTCAGAGCGCGGTGACCGCGCCCACGACCGTCACCTGGACGGGGACGCCGTCCACCTGCGGCGGCACGTCCTTGCGCGCGCTGAGGGAGACGACGTTCACCTGGAGCACCCAGTCCGCCTCGTCACCGCGTTGGGCGAGCCCGACGCCGCACACCCCCTCGACGCTCTCGAGCGCCTCGCGCAGGGCGGGCTTGGCGGCGCGCGCCTCGTCGATCGTGACCATGGAACACCTCCGACCCCTCCATTGTGCGCCACCCGACGACAGGGTCGCAGTCCGGGCACCGTGACCTGCGCCCCCGCGGCATCCGGCTATCGCACGGTCGGGCCCTCGACGTCCACGGGGCCCTGCGGCGACCGGCGCTGGATCCGCAGGTCGAGGGTGCTCCGAGACGTCGGGGAGACCGAGATCTGCGCCTCGCCCTCGCCCGCGTCGATGGCGCGCACGTGCAGATGACCGTCCTTGAGACGGATCGCGAACTGGTTCGACCCCGCGACGAACCGCACGTCGCGGTCGTCGTCGATCACCGTGGGGCCCAGAGGAAGACTCTTCGACATGGGTCCAGCATGCCTGCCGTCCGGACACCGTCCGCCACCCCTGGTCGAGGGTACAGGCATCCGTGTACCGTCGAACCCGTGACGACGCTGCCGCTCCGCCCCGTGCCGCCCGCGCGCCGCGCCCTGCTCGAGCGCCGCGTGCGCTGGATCGTCGCCGCCACGATCACGTACAACGTCGTCGAGGCGGCGGTGGCGATCGCCGCGGGCCGGGCCGCGTCGTCGGCCGCCCTGGTCGGGTTCGGCCTGGACTCCGTGGTCGAGGTGCTGTCCGCCGCCGCGGTGGCGTGGCAGTTCGCCGCCCCCGACCCGCATCGCCGCGAGCGCGCCGCCCTGCGGGTCATCGCGATGTCGTTCTTCGGGCTGGCGCTGTTCGTCACGGTCGACTCCGCCCGCACCCTGCTCGGCGCCGCCGAGCCCGACCACTCCCCCGTGGGCATCGTCCTCGCGGCGGTCAGCCTCGCCGTCATGCCCTTCCTCTCGTGGGTCGAGCGCCGCACCGGCCGCGAGCTCGGCTCGGCGTCGGCGGTCGCGGACTCGAGGCAGACCCTGATCTGCACCTACCTGTCCGCCGTGCTGCTGCTGGGGCTCGTCCTCAACGCCACCCTCGGCTGGTCGTGGGCCGACCCCCTCGCCGCCCTGGTCATCGCCGGGTTCGCCGTGAAGGAGGGCGTCGAGGCGTGGCGCGGCGACGCCTGCTGCACGCCCGTGGGGGCGCTCCTCGCGGGCGGCGACGACGGGTGCGACGACGGGTGCTGCGCGCCGGTCGACGGGACCGGCGACGGCGGGGCGGCCGGTCGACACTGATCCCCGGCGGCGTCGTCGACGCCGGGCCACCCCGCCGGGTCGACCGCATCGGACCACCGTGCGGGTCGGCCGGGGACGACCCCTCCAGCGTGCTCCCGACGGGGGCCGCGGGGCGACCCGGAGGACGATGGGATGGATCACGCGGCACGGTCATCTCGATGGCGACGCGGCGTCCGCTCGCTGCGGGCAGAGCCCCGGCGGGACAGGATGGGTGACATGAGCACCGAGATCCCGTCCCTGCCCCTGAACAACGGCACGTCGATCCCGCAGCTCGGCTACGGCGTCTTCAAGGTCCCGCCGGAGGAGACCCGCGAGCTGGTGCTGACCGCCCTCGAGGCGGGCTACCGACACATCGACACCGCGCAGATGTACCGCAACGAGCGCGGCGTCGGGGAGGCCATCGCGGCGGCCGGCCTGCCGCGCGACGAGCTGTTCGTGACCACCAAGCTGAACAACGCGTTCCACGAGCACGACGCCGCGCTGGAGGCCTTCGACCGGTCCCTGGAGGAGCTCGGCCTCGACCACGTGGACCTGTTCCTCATCCACTGGCCGCTGCCCGCCGTCGGCCGGTTCGCGGAGGCGTGGGGGGCGCTCGAGGAGCTGTACCGCTCGGGCCGCGCCCGCGCCATCGGCACGTCGAACTTCCAGCCGCACCACCTGCGCCGCATCCTCGAGGAGGGCACCGTGGTGCCCGCCGTGAACCAGGTGGAGATCCACCCGTGGTTCGGCAACGAGGACGTGCGCGCCTTCGACGCCGAGCACGGCATCGTCACCGAGGCGTGGTCCCCGCTGGGCCGCGGCCGCGTCCTCGACGACCCGACCCTCGCCCGCATCGCCGCCGAGCACGAGCGCACCCCCGCCCAGGTGGTGCTGCGCTGGCACGTGCAGCGCGGCGACGTCGTGTTCCCCAAGTCGGCCACGCCGTCCCGCATCCGCGAGAACCTCGAGATCTTCGACTTCGAGCTGTCCGGCGAGGACATGGCCGCCATCACGGGCCTCGACCGCGGCGAGCGCATCGGCTCCCACCCGGACCAGATGAACGACACCGGCCGCTGAGGTGGGCGTCGCGGGCGCGGCCGTGGCCCTGTCCCGGTGGAGGACAGGGCCACGGCCGCACCCCCGACGCTCCGGTCAGACGGACCGGCGGGTGGCGCGGATACCGACGACGAGGCCGACGGCGCAGGTGGCCACCGCGGCGACGGTGCCCCACAGGACGGCCGGGTCGGCGAACGTGCCGCCGAAGAGCACACGCTCGGCGTCGACCATGTAGGTGAGCGGGTTGAACTTCGCCGCCGTCTGCATCCACGACGGGCCCGCCTCGAGCGGCAGCATCATCCCGGACAGGATGAGCAGCGGGAACAGCAGCGACTGCTGCACCCCCCAGAACAGCCACTCGCGCCCCTTGGACGCCAGCGCGAGGGCGTGCGACAGCGCGCCGATCCCCACGCCGAAGACGCCCAGCAGCACCAGGCCGGTGAGCGCGGGCAGCACGTGGAACGTGAACCCGAACGGGATGCAGACGGCCGCGATGATCAGCCCCTGCACCAGCAGCGGGGCGAACTCCTTGAGCGCACGGCCCACGAGGATCGACGAGCGGTCGAGCGGGGTCGCGAGCACCCGCTCGTAGGAGCCGGTCATGATCTCGTACAGCAGGTTCGAGCCGGTCATCGAGGTGCCGAACAGCGAGATCATCACGATGACGCCGGGGACGAACCACTGCAGCGTCTCGGCCGTGCTGGCGCCCCCGCCGGACGGGCCGCCGAAGCCGCCGCCGAACGTGCCCGTGAGCAGCGGTCCGAACAGCCCGAGGAAGATCAGCGGCTGCAGCAGCGAGAAGATCAGCGTGAACGGGTCGCGCAGCACCAGCAGGATCTCGCGGGTGAACACGGCCGCCGTGTCGGAGAAGAACTTGCCCGGCCCGGTCCGCGTGACGATCCGCGGCGCCTCGTGGGTCGCGGCGGCCGGGGTGGTGGTGCGGGTCTGCTCGGTCATGCTGCCGCCTCCTCGCGCAGGCTCCGGCCGGTGAGGTTGAGGAACACGTCGTCGAGGCTGGCCTGGCGGGCGCTCGCCGACGTGGTGGTGATGCCCGCGACCCGCAGCGCCTCGATGACGCCTGGCAGGGTGTCCGCGCCCTGCGCGGTGGCCACCCGCACCCGCAGCCCGGCGTCGTGCTCGGCGAGCTCGACGTCGCCGAGCGCCGCGGGCAGGGCGGCACGGACGGCCGCGCCGTCGTCGGTCGCGACGACGAGGGAGAGGGAGTCGTCGGCGTGCCGGCGCTTGAGGACCTCGGGCGCGGCGTCGGCGATGATCTCGCCGTGGTCGATGACGACGACGCGCTCGGCCATGCTGTCCGCCTCGTCGAGGTAGTGCGTGGTGAGCACGACCGTCATCCCGTACCGCTCACGCATCGCCGCGATGTGGCCCCACAGGTTGGCCCTCGAGTGCGGGTCGAGGCCGGTGGTGGGCTCGTCGAGGAACAGCAGCGGCGGGTGGTTCATCAGACCGAGGGCGACGTCGAGCCGGCGGCGCTGGCCGCCGGACAGCGACTGCACCGACCGCTTCTCGAGCCCGGTGAGCTCGAGGGCGGCCAGGAGGTCGGCCGCCCGCTCCCGGTAGACCTCCGGGGGGAGGCCGTAGAAGCGGCCCTGGTTGTGCAGCTCGTCCACCACCTTGTAGCTGAACCCGCCGCCGTTGCCCTGCCCGATGAAGCCGAGCCGGGCCCGGACCTGCGCGGGGCTCCTGACGACGTCGTACCCGGCGACGGTCGCCTCCCCCGCCGTGGGCGCCAGGAGCGACGTCAGCATGCGCAGGGTGGTGGACTTCCCCGCGCCGTTGGGCCCCAGGAAGGCGACGAGCTCGCCCTCCGCGACGTCGACGTCGATCCCCTTGACCGCCTCGACGGTCTCCTTGCGACGGCTGAACGTCTTGGTCAGCCCGCGTGCTCGAATCATCTCCGCACCTCTCCCGCCATCATCTCTCGTACGCTGTACTGGAACTAGTCTCGAGCGTAACGAGGGGGTCCGACAAGACCTCGCGGCCCGTCGGACAGCAAGGGTGGGAGGATGACGAGCCATGTCGAGCACTTCGCCCAGACCTCCGGACGACGGGGTCCCCCGCCCGCCCGAGGTCGTCCGCCGCCTGGCCCTCCTGTGGGACCCGCCGCAGCCCTCCGGGCGGGGCCGCAAGGCCCGCCTGACCCTGGAGGACGTGGTCCGCGCCGGCACGGCCATCGCCGACGCGGACGGGCTCGACGCCCTCTCGATGCGGCGCGTCGCCGCCCACCTCGGCGTCGGCGCGATGTCGCTCTACACCTACGTGCCCGGCCGCGCGGAGCTCCAGGACCTCATGATCGACCGGGCGTTCGCCGAGCTCGACCTGCCGCCCGCCGACGCCGGCTGGCGGGAGGGCCTGGCCACCTACGCCCGCGCGCACTGGGAGCTGTTCCAGCGCCACCCGTGGATCCTCCAGACCAACATGTGGCGACTGCCCCTGACGCCCGCCGTGCTCGACGCGCAGGAGTGCGGCCTGCGCACCCTCGTCGACACCGGGCTGCCGGAGCGGCAGGTGGTCGAGATCGTCGGCCTCCTCGACGCGTTCGTGCGCGGCCTCGCCCGCTCGACCGTCGCGGAGTCGGCGGAGAAGGACGCGTCGGGCCAGAGCAACGACGAGTACTGGACGTCGATGAGCAGCTTCTGGGCCGACTGGTTCGACCGCGAGCGCTACCCCACGATGCTGCGCATCTGGGAGGCGGGCGGCTTCGACGCCGAGGCCACGCCGTTCGACGCGTCGCTGGAGCGGCTGCTCGACTCCGTCGGGATGGCGATCGACCGCGCGCACCGGACTTCCCCGGACGGGCCCGCCGCCCTACGATGAACTGGTCCAGACCACCGTCCCCGGAGGACCCCATGGAACGCACCGTCGTCGTCGCCATCACCGAGGGCCTGCACGCCCGCCCCGCCGCGCTCTTCGCCCAGAGGGCGGGCCGGCAGCCCGTCCCCGTGCAGATCGCGAAGACCGGCGGCGACGCCGTGGACGCGGCGTCCGTCCTCGGGATCATGACGCTCGGCGCCGGAGCCGGCGACGAGGTGGTGCTCCGCACCGAGACCGACGGCGACGACGCCGCCGCCGCGCTCGACGACCTCGCCGAGTTCCTGTCGCAGGAAGCGGTGGCCTGACGGACCGGCCCGCCCGCCCGAGCGGGTTCTTCCACTCGGCCGGCTGGCTCTTCGGCGAGATGCTCGTCGGGGCGCTGGTCGGCCTGGTGGCCGCGTTCGTGCTGTCGGTCGACGCCGTGCACCTGGCGGCGGACCCCACGGCGGCGCTGTCGTGCGACATCAACGCCGTGGTCTCCTGCGGCACCGTCGGCACGTCACCGCAGGCCAGCCTCTTCGGCTTCCCGAACGCGTTCCTCGGCCTGATCGCCGAGTCCGTGGTGATCACCGTCGCCGTCGCCGGGCTCGCGGGCGTCCGCTTCCCCCGCTGGTTCATGACGGCCGCCCAGACCGTCTACCTGCTGGGCTTCCTGTTCGCGTACTGGCTCTTCTACGAGTCCATGTTCGTCATCGGCGCCCTGTGCCCGTGGTGCCTGACGATCACCGTCTCCACGACGCTCGTGTTCGTCTCGATGCTGCACTGGAACATCCTGGAGGACAACCTCTACTGGCCCGCGCGGGTGCAGTCGTGGGCCATGTCGCTGGTGCGCTCCGGCGCGTTCGGCATCCTCACCGCCGCGTGGTTCCTGCTGCTGGCCGCCGCCGTCCTGCTCAAGTACGGCTCGGCCCTCTTCGCCTGAGCGCCGGACGCCGCGAGGGCCGGGCCGCACCTGGTGCGGCCCGGCCCTCCGCCCTTCGCGGGGTCGCCCGCCGTCAGGCGCCGATCACGTCGACGGCCTCGCCGGTCCGCGCGCTCTCGTAGGCGGCGAGGATGATGCCCAGGACGGCGATCCCCTCGACCTCGGTGTTCAGCGGGCGACGGCCGCTCCCCAGGCAGTCGACGAAGTCCACGATCTCGGCCGCGAAGGTGTCCACGGCCTCGTGCTCGAAGACCTGCTCGTCCTCGCCCCGCAGCCGGACGCGCAGCGTCGTGCCGTCCGAGCTGAGCGAGCCCTTCTCCCCGACCACGCTGAACCGGTCGGTGCCGGGAGCGGCGTCGTACGCCCAGGAGGTGACGAGCTGACCGACGCTGCCGTTGTCGAAGCGCACGAGCACCTGGGCCGAGTCCTCGCCCTCCATGAACGTCAGCCGGTGGGTCGACATCATGGCGAACGCCTTGATGGGCCGCGCCCCCGCGAGGTGCATCAGCAGGTAGGTCGGGTGGTAGCCGGTGTCGATGAACTCGCCGCCACCGCTGGTCGCGGCGTGGGCGCGCCACCCCATGGTCGAGGGATCGAAGTCGTTGTAGAACGAGTCGGTGGTGCGCACCTCGTACACGTCGCCGAGGGCGCCGGAGTCGATGACCTCCTTCGCCTTCGCCACGGCGGGCATGAACAGCTGGTTGTGCGCGCACATGAGGGTGACGCCGGCGGCCTGCACCGCGGCGCGCACCTCGGCCGCCTCCTCGGCCGTCAGGCACAGGGGCTTCTCGCAGAGGATGTGCTTGCCCGCCTTCGCCGCGGCGACGATCGCCGCCTTGTGGAGGTGGTGCGGGAGGCAGATGTCGACGGCGTCGACCTCCGGGTCGTGCACCAGCTCGGTGAAGTCGGCGTAGGCGCGGGCCCCGGTCTCCTCGGCGCGGCGCGCGAGGGTCTCCGGCACCGCGTCGGCGATCGCGGTGACCCGGACGCGGTCGGGGATCCTCGCGTAGCCCGCGAGGTGGGCACCGGCGATGCCGCCGGCGCCGATCAGGCCGATTCGGACGGGAGAGGTCACGGTCATGGCTGAGCCCTGTTCTGTCGGGGTGCGGGACGGTCAGACGTGCGCGGCGGAGCGCGCGGCGGAGTTCGCGGCGTCGACGAGCGCGGTCAGGGACCGTGCCCGCGGGAGGGTGTCCTCGAGCGCCCTGCCCGCGCGGATCGAGTCCACCCACTGCGCGAAGAGGATCGGCTGGTCGGCGGGCAGGTCCACGCGCGACGAGCCCGCACGGGTCGCCAGACGCATCACGGGCGCCCCTGCCTCGTCGAGCTCGAAGCCGTAGAGCAGGGACCCCTCGGTGCCGTGGACCTCGATCGAGAACGGGCTGGCCGGAGTCACGAAGCCGGTCTCGATCACGCCGATCGCGCCGTCGGGGGTGGCGACCGTCACCGACGCGTTGTCCTCGACCCCCCGTCCCGTCTGGTCGGTGTAGGTCGACCGCACGGAGACGAGCTCGTCGCCCAGGATCAGCTGGGTGAGGTAGACGGGGTGCGCGCCGAGGTCGGAGAAGGCGCCGCCGAGCGCCTCGGACGCGTCGTAGAACCGTGCCGGCAGCCAGTCGGCCGTCGAGCCGTCGTGGGCCAGCCGGACCCGCGAGTACGTGATCCTGCCCAGCGCCCCCTCGTCGAGGATCGCGCGCAGGGCCGCCGTGTAGCCGTGCGTGAGGCGCGGCAGGGAGACCGTGAGCCGGACGTCCGCGGCCCGGGCGGCGTCGACGAGCGTGTCGCACGCCTCGACGGTCGGGGCGAGCAGCTTCTCGGTGAAGACGTGCTTGCCGGCGGCGACGGCCCTGCCGATCACCTCGAGATGGTCGCTCGTGGCGGCGGTGACGGTGACGCCGTCGAGGTCCTCGCGGCCCAGCAGCGCGTCGAGGTCGGTCGTGGCCTCGACGCCGAGGCGCTCCGCGAGGTCGCGGCCGCGCTCGGCGTCGTCGTCCCAGACGGCGACGAGCTCGGTGCCGGGATGGTCGACGGCGGCGCGCCCGTACTCCTCGGCGTGCACGTGCCATGCGCTGAGCACGGCGATCCGCAGGGGTGTGGTCATGGGGGGTCTGCTCCTCGTGTCGTGTCGTGTCGTGTCGTGTCGGGTGGTGCGTCCGGCGGTCCCGGCCTAGCCCGGGATCACGCTGTTCTGCCCGTACGTCGCGGGCATCTGGTACCCCTCGAAGAGCGCCATCTTGGGGGCCACGCTCTGCTGGTTGTTGGCGATGACCTGCTGCGGCGTCGCCGAGCCGATGATCACCGAGCTCCGGGAGCGCTGCAGCGTGTCCCACGCCACCGAGCCCACGGGCAGCGGGGGGCGGGACGTCGAGGTCGGCAGCATCTGGCGGAACAGCTCGGCCTTCGGGTTGTACTTCCGGGCCTCGATCGTCTCGAGGTTGGTCGGCAGGTCGCCGAGCAACGGCTGCACGATGCTCTGGCCCTGGTGACCCGTGTAGAACTTCATGAACTCCCAGAGGTTGCGCGTCATCCGGGCGCCCTTGGGCACCACGAGCGAGGCCCCACCGGACCACGAGTACGTCTCGTCGCCCTCCGTCGCGACCGGCAGCCACGTGAACTTCAGCGGCAGGTCCGGGGCGTACTTCTCGTTGCTGCGGATGGAGAACGGCCCGGTGGTGGACATCGCCAGCCGCTGGGAGAACATGGCGGTCTGGCTGGGCGGGGCGTTCGGCGGCTGGTAGGTCGCGAAGAACGCGTCAGCCTTGGCGTAGGGGAACTCCTCGGCCCAGTCCGCGTACAGGTCGAACACCGACCTCCACTGCGGGGAGTCCAGCGTGACCGAGGAGGACTCGTTCGCGTAGACCGCCGCATCGAGGCCGAACCCCCAGGTGTACGGCCAGCCCTCGCCGTCCCAGGGCACGAACCCGAGATTCGTGAAGTTCCCGCGGGAGTCCGTCCTGGTGAGCTTGCGCGCGACCTCGCGCAGCTCGTCCCACGTGAGCACGTGCTGCTGCGGGTCGAACATGTCGAGGTCGACGCCGGCATCGCGCAGGAGGCTCTCGTTGTACATGATCCCGCGCGCATCCGTGTTGATCGGCAGCCCGTACAGCCGGCCGTCGTACGTGAGCTCGTCGACGGCGAACTGGATCCACTGCTTCGTGAAGTCGTCGACGGAGGCGTCCTCGTACTTCTCGATGAGGCCGTCGATCGGCTCGAGCAGCCCGATGGACGCGTTCTGGACGGCGTTGAAGCGGTCCATCTGCCAGACGTCCGGGGCGGTGCCGCCCCGGACTGCGGTGATGATCTGGCTCATGTCCGCCACGCCGTTGCTCGGCACCTGGTTGACGTCGAGCGTGATGCCCGAGCCGACCCTCGTGGCGTTGAACGCGTCGATGACCTTGAGGTCCTTGTCGGCGTCGGCGGCGCCCATGCCCCAGTACCGGATGACGGCGTCGCTCGACGACCCGCGGGGCGCGCACGCCCCGAGGGAGAGGGCGGCGACGGACGCCGCGCCGGCGCTCAGGAAGGTGCGGCGTGTGATCACTTGAAGCCTCCGATGGTGATGCCCCGGATGAAGTAGCGCTGGAACACGAAGAAGAGGATCAGCAGAGGCAGGATGACCAGGAACGACGCGGCCATCAGCTGGTTGAACGAGACGTCCTGCGCGTGCACGGAGCGGAACGACTGCAGGCCGATCGAGAGGGTCTGCACGCTCTCGTCCTGCAGGTAGATCAGCGGCCCCATGAAGTCGTTCCAGGAGGCGACGGCCGCGAAGATCGCGACGGTCGTCAGGGCCGGCTTGGCCGTGGGGAACACGAGGCGCCACAGGATGGTCCACTCGCGCGCCCCGTCGATCCGCGCGGCGTCGAGCATGTCCCTGGGGATCTGCAGGAGGAACTGCCGCAGCAGGAACACGTAGAACGCGGACCCGAACATCGCCGGCAGGATCAGCGGGACGAAGGTGTTGACGGCGCCGAGGCGGGCCCACATGTCGAACATCGGGATCAGGGTCACCGGGAACGGCAGGAACAGCGTCGCGATCACCACGTAGAACACGACGTCGCGGCCGGGCCACCGCAGGCAGGCGAAGCCGTAGGCGACGACGAGGTTCGAGAGCACCGACAGGATCACCACCGAGAGCGTGATGATCGTGGAGTTCGCGAAGAAGTGCAGGAACGGCATGGCCGCCACCGCGTCGACGAAGTTGCCGAGCTGCCACGAGTGGGGCCAGAACGTGGGCGGGAACTGGGCGAGCTCCTCGTCGGACTTCAGCGACGAGATGATCATCCAGTACAGCGGCAGCAGGAAGACGAGGGACAGGACGATCATCACCACGCGCGCGATCACGGTGGAGTACCAGGGGCGCCGCGTCCCGTCGGCCCGCCGGTTCAGCTGATCGAGGTCCGCGGCGCGGACCTGGGACCGGCGCTTGCGCGGGGAGTCCGTGTGGGTCGTCGTGCTCATCAGGAGGCCTCCACGTCGTAGTTCACGAAGCGGCGCGAGCACCAGAAGATCAGCAGGGCCAGGCTGAGGCCGGCCAGGAAGAGGAGGACCGCCAGGGCCGAGGCGTAGCCGAGCTCCGCGAAGCCGAAGGCGTTCTTGTAGAGGTACATCATGTAGAACAGCGCGCCCGCGTCGGGGTCGCCGGTGCCGTTGGTGACGATGTAGGCCTCGGTGAAGACCTGCAGCGCGCCCGAGACGCCGGTGATGAGGTTGAACAGCAGCACCGGGCTGAGCAGGGGCAGCGTGATCGACAGGAACTGCCGCACCGGGCCCGCACCGTCCACCCGGGCGGCCTCGTAGACCGTCTTCGGGACGTTCCGCAGCCCGGCCAGGAAGATCAGCGCCGCGTTCCCGGCGCCGAGCTGGGCCATGAGGATGATCGCGATCTTCACGCCCGTCGGGTCGCCGAGCAGGTTGACGTTGGACCCGCCGAACACGTTGAGCACCTGGTTGAACGCCCCGAACTGGGGGTTGAGGAACACGATGAAGATGAACGACATCGCGAAGGCGGGGACCAGCGACGGGGCGTAGAAGATGGTGCGGTACCAGGCGACCTCGCGGACGTTCTGGTTCATCGCGAGCGCGAGCGTCAGCGCCACGAGGAGCCCGACCGGGACGGCGATCAAGGCGTAGAAGATCGTGTTGCCGGCCGCCTTGCCGACGAGCGGGTCGGCGAACGCGGCGCTGTAGTTGGACGCTCCCACCCACGTCGGGGCGCCCATGCCGGAGTAGCGGGTGAAGCTCAGGTAGATCGAGTACCCCACGGGGTAGACGACGAAGACCAGGACGCCGACGATCCACGGCGAGATGTACTTCAGCCCCAGGGCGAGGTCGCGCCGGTCCGTGCGCGAGAGCCGGTGGCGCGTGCGCGCGGGCGGCGGGCCGGTGGCGGCGTCCGCCGCATCCGGCGGTGCCGTCCCCAGGGGCGTTCTGGCCGTCAGTCCGGTCGCAGTCATCGTTCTCCCTCCGCTTCGGCGACGGAGCACGTCCGTCGTGGCCTGGACGTGGGCCGCTGGCGCCGAAGCGGCGTCGTGGACCTCTGTGTCCGACGCCTCAGGACATTACTCATACCGATGGATATATTCAATGGTGCATCATGTTCCCGGCGGAGGGAGGGCCATGCGCGCGACGACGATGCCCCAGGTGGGAGCCCGGAACGAGCTGGTCGTGCTGCGGGCGATCCGGCTGTCGTCGGACGGGGTGGACCAGTCCGACCTCATGGAGCTCTGCGGGCTCTCGCGCCAGGCGGTCTCGCAGATCACGCGGCGGCTGATCGACCGCGGGCTGGTGCGGGCGGCACCCGTGCACACGAACCGGCGCGGGAAGCCCGCGATGTCGATGCAGGTCGAGCCGCGCGCCATGGTCGCCGCCGGGGCGCACCTCGACCCGGCGCACATCACGGTCACCCTGGTCGACATGCTCGCCCGCCCGATCGCCAAGAGATCGCTTGAGCGTCCCGGCGACGACCCGGCGGCCGACGTCGAACGCATCGGCGCGGCCCTCGACGACATGCTCGGGGAGCTCGGGGCCGCGCCGACCGGAGGTCGCGACGGCGCGATCGAGAAGGGCGTCCAGGGGATCGGCGTCGCCGTGCCGGGCGGCCTGGACGCCGCGCACGGCACGGTGGTGGCTCCCCCGTGGCTCCCGGGCTGGCGCGACGTTCCGCTGCTCGACATGATCCGCACCCGGACCGGCCTGCCCGCCGTGATGGACAAGGACACCAACGCCGCGCTGACCGCCGAGTGCTGGCCCGGTCGCTTCGCCGTACAAGAGACGGTGCTGTACCTGTACGTCGGCGCCGGCGTCGGGTCGGCCGTGGCGGGCGACGGCACCATCCACCGCGGGGCGACGGTCCAGGCCGGGGAGATCGGGCACCTCCCGACCGGCGTCGACTCCACCCGGTGCCGCTGCGGCCGCCTGTCGTGCCTCGCGCTCCACACGGACATGAACCGCTTCCTCGACAAGGCGCGTCGCGCCGGCGTGCCCCTCGAACCGCACGCCCCCGACGCGGCGGCTCTCGCCGCCCTGCAGCAGCGGACGCCCGGCGACGCCGCCGCACGCGCGCTGGTCGAGGAGTACGGGGCCGCGCTGGGCGAGGCCGTGCGCACCCTGATCAGCATCCACGACCCGCACCGCGTCATCGTCGGCGGCCCGTACTGGGGGTACCTGGCCGAGCACGCCATGCCCCAGGTGCAGCTCGTGGCGCGACGCGCCCGGGACGGCACGCAGGAGGTCCCGGTGACGTCGTCGACGTTCGGCGACGACGTGGGCGCGATCGGGGCGGCCACGCTCTTCCTCGAGCGGAAGCTCTCGCCCGTCGCGGCCTAGCGCGCGCCCGGCTAGAGGACCAGGGCCTCGAGCACGTCGGACAGCTCGCGCCGGACGGCGGCGCGCGCGGCGTCGGCGTCGGGCTGCTCCAGCGCCACGCGGGCGAGGTCGCGGCAGCGCGCGAACGACACCTCCGCCAGCACCGCCGCGACGTCCGCGAGCGCGCGCGGCGTCATCGACAGCGACCGCACGCCCAGCCCGACGAGCACCGGGGCCAGCACGGCGTCGGCCGCCGCCTCCCCGCAGACGCCCACCGGGCGGCCGTGCGCGTGCGCGCCCTCGCAGGTCGCCCGCACCAGCTCGAGCACCGCGGGCTGCCACGACGTGGACAGCGTCGCGAGGTCGCCGAGCAGGCGGTCGGCGGCCATCGCGTACTGCGTGAGGTCGTTGGTGCCGATGCTGCCGAACGTGGCGTGCTCGAACACCCAGCGCGAGCGCAGCGCCGCCGCGGGCACCTCGATCATCGCGCCGGCCCGGCCCAGGCCGTGCGCCTCGCACGCGGCGACGAACGACCGCGCCTCGTCGGTCGTGGCCACCATCGGCGCCATGACCCACACGTCCGCGGACTCGGCGGCCGCCGCTCGGGCGATCGCCTCCAGCTGCCGGTCCAGCACCTCGGGGTGGGCGACGGCGGTGCGCAGCCCGCGGACGCCGAGCGCCGGGTTGGGCTCGTCGTCGGCCGTGACGAAGGGCAGCGGCTTGTCCGCCCCGGCGTCGAGCGTGCGCACCACGACCTTGCGGCCGCCGAAGGCGGACAGGACGCCGCGGTAGGCGGCGACCTGCTCCTCGACGCTCGGCTCGACGTCGCGCCCGAGGAAGCAGAACTCGGTGCGGAACAGGCCCACCCCCTCGGCGTGCGCGGCGACGGCCGCCTGCGCGGCCTGGGGGTCGGCCACGTTGGCGAGCAGCTCCACCCGGTGCCCGTCGGCGGTGCGGCCGTGGCCGTCGAACTCGCGCTCGACGCGCACGGCGTCCCGCGCGGCCGCGACCTCGGCCTCCGACGGGTCGCGCAGCACGGTGCCCGCGCCGCCGTCGACGACGACGGTCTCGCCGTCGGCGAGCTCGTCGGCCCCGCGCACGGCGACCACGGCGGGGATGCCGAGCGCCCGCGCGAGGATCGCGGTGTGCGACGTGGGGCCGCCCGCGCTCGTGGCGATCGCGACGACCGCCTCCGGGTCGAGGGTCGCCGTGTCGGCGGGCGCCAGGTCCTCGGCGACGAGCACGAACGGGTGCCCCGGCGACGGCACGCCCGGCGGTCGCACCCCGGTGAGCTCGGCGACGATGCGGTCGCGCACGTCGCGCACGTCGCGGGCACGCTCGCTCAGCGGCGGGCCGAGCGGCTCGAGCTGCGCGGCGAGCGCGTTCGCGGCGTCCCACACCGCCCGCCCGGGCGTGAGCGAGCCCTCGCGCACGCGGCGCTCGGCGTCGCGGGCGAGCGTCGGGTCGGCCGCCATCGCCGCGGTGACGGCGAGCACGTCGGCCGCCGTCCCCGTGGCCTGGGCCGCCTGCGCGGCGAGGCGGTCCCGGACGGCCGACGTCGCGGCGCCCAGGCGGGACACCGCGTCGTCGGCAGCGGATGCGTCGATCGTCTCCGCCGGGGGCTCCGGGACGGGGGCCGGCATCGTCACGACGACGCCGGCCGCCCGCCCGGGGCTCACCGGGGCACCGGTGAGGGTGGTGCTCATCAGTCCGAGCCCTTCTCCTTCGCGGCCCCCGCGCCGCCGTCGGCGGCGACGCCGGCGGACACCGTGGCGGCCTCCTTCTGGTCCGTGACGGCCTGGTCGCCCTCGACCGCGGCCTCCTCCTCAGGATCATCCTCGCGGCCCGGGGTGCGCAGGTTCCACCTGGTGATGACCCAGCGGAACAGGAAGTAGTAGATGACGCCGTAGGCGAGGCCGATCGGGAGGAGCAGCAGCGGCTTCTGCGCGATGCCGAGGTTGAGCACGTAGTCGATCGCGCCGGCGGAGAACCCGAAGCCGGAGTGGATGCCGAGCCAGTTCACGAGGGCCATGGACACACCCGTGAGGACGGCGTGGATCGCGTACAGCGGGTAGGCCACGTACACGAAGGAGTACTCGAGGGGCTCCGTCACGCCGGTCACGAAGGCGACGAGGGCCGCGGAGCCGAGCACGCCCGCGATGACCTTGCGGTTCTTCGGCTTGGCGGTGTGGATCATGGCCAGCGCGGCGGCCGGGAGGGCGAACATCATGATCGGGAAGAAGCCGGTCATGAACGTGCCGGCGGTCGGGTCGCCGTGCAGGAAGCGGGCGATGTCGCCGTTCCACACCGCGCCGTTGGCGTCGGTGTACGAGCCGAACTGGAACCAGGGCAGCGAGTTGAGCAGGTGGTGCAGGCCGAACGGCAGCAGCAGGCGGTTGAGCGTGCCGAACACGAACGCGCCGAGCACCGTCGACCCGGTGACGAAGCCACCGATCTGGTCGTTGAAGAGCCAGTTGAAGCCCGGGTAGATCAGGGCGCCGATGACGGCGATGACCACGGCGGCGCCCGCCGTCACGATCGGCACGAAGCGGCGCCCGCCGAAGAAGGCGAGATAGGCCGGCAGCTTGATCCGGTAGTACTTCTGGTACAGCAGCGCGGCCGTGAGACCGATGACGATGCCACCGAGCACGCCGTAGTTGATCATCATCTGCTCGCCCGCCTCGTCCATCCCGAGGACGTACGGCGAGAGGGCGTCGCTGACGCCGCTGAAGACGAGGTACCCGATGAGGGCGGCGAGCGCGGTCGAGCCGTCCGACTTGCGCGCGTAGCCCACCGCGACACCCAGGGCGAAGATCATCGGGAGGTTGTTGAACAGCGCGTTCCCCGCGGCGCCGAGGACGTCCGCCACGGGCTGCATCCACGAGAGCGTGCCGGCCACGCCGTCGGCGCCCAGCATGTCGGGCTGGCCCAGGCGCAGCAGCAGCGCGGCGGCGGGCAGCGAGGCGATGGGCAGCATCAGCGAGCGGCCGACGCGCTGCAGCTGCGCCAGGCCGGGGAATCCCCGCTTCTGCTTGGTCTCAGCGACCGTGGTCATGGTTCTCCTCCGATGGATGGCCCGGGGCGGGCATGTCCTGCAGGTCCGGGCCTGCGTCGTCCGGCGGCAGTGTCGCGACGGCGTGCGGGCGTCATTGCCGGTGATCCACCACGCTGCCACGGGCAGGTTGTCTGGACCACTTGCACGAAGACTGGTCTAGACCTCATGATGTGTCAACCCCGCGTTCACGGCGGGGCCGGGAGCAGCACACGGGCCGCACGACGCGCCGCCCGCGATACTGGTCCCGATGTCGAAAACGACGCTGATCGATGCCGATCACAGGGCAGGACGGGACACGACGATGGTCAGGGGCGCAGCTCGCGGCGGTGAGCACAAGTACCTCGCGGTGCGCGCGTACCTCGCGGACCTCGTCACGACCGAGCTCGCCGTCGGGGACGCGGTCCCCTCCGAGCGCAGCCTCACCGAGAAGTTCGGCGTCTCGCGCATGACCGTGCGCCAGGCGATCGACGCGCTGGTCACCGAGGGCGTGCTCGAGCGCGCACAGGGCCGCGGCACGTTCGTCGCGCCGCCCCGCGCCGACTTCGAGATGCGCCTGACGACGTTCGGCGAGGAGGCCCGACGCCGCGGCCTCAAGCCCGGCGCCACCGTGCTCACCCGCGAGGAGCTGCCAGCGCCCGCCGTCGTCGCGGAGGCGCTCGACCGCGAGGCCGGCACCCCCGTGCACCACGTCGTGCGGCTGCGCACCGCGGACGGCAACCCGATGAGCGTCGAGGAGTCGTGGATCCCCGTCGACCTCGCCCCCGACCTGCTGGCCGACGGCGTCCCCGAGAGCCTCTACGCCGCCCTGCGCGAGCGCGGCCTGAACCCGACGTGGGGCGAGGAGGTCATCACGGCCGCCGACGCCACCCCCGAGGAGCTCGAGTCGTTGCAGATGCAAGGCTCCCGCGCCGTCATGCGCACCGCCCGCCGGACCTTCGGGGGTGACGCCCCCGTCATGTACTCCCGCGCCTGCTACCGCGGCGACCGGTACAGCGTCTTCGTCCCGCTGCGCGAGGCACGGCCCACGCTGGTCCCCCGCAGCCGACCCGCCGAGAGCGCCGGCACAGTCCCCGTCCAGCCCGGACGCATCCCCGAAGGGAGCCCCCGATGAGCACCTCCGACAACGACGCGCGGCTCGCGGCGTCGATCCTCGCCGGTCTCGGCGGGGTCGCGAACATCGAGGAGATCGACCCCTGCACCACGCGGCTGCGGTCGCTGGTCAAGGATCCCGCGCTCGTCGACGCAGCGCTGCTGAAGCGCGCCGGGGCGTTCGGCGTGATGGTCAACGGGCGGGTCGTGCAGGTGGTGGTCGGCCCGCGCGTCGACACGATCGCCTCCGACCTCGCCGAGCTCATGTGACCTCCGCCTGAGCCCGACCGCCCCCACGAACCTCCTCCACCAGGAACCACCAAGGAGCACCATGAGCAAGGCACAGCAGATCCTCGACGCGCTCGGCGGCGACGACAACATCGTCGATCTCGAGCCCTGCATCACCCGGCTGCGCGTCGAGGTCGAGGACCCGGACAAGGTGAACGACGCCGCCCTCACCAAGGCCGGTGCCATCGCCGTCGTGCGCTCCGGCATCGCGATCCAGGTGATCGTCGGGCCCGAGGCCGACACGCTCGCCTCCGACATCGAGGACCTCCGCTGATGACGGCGCTGACCGTCCTCGCGCCCGTCACCGGCACCGTCGTGGACGTGTCCGAGGTGGACGACCCGGTGTTCTCCGCCGGCCTCGTCGGGCCGGGCCTCGCGATCGAGCCCGACGACGTCCGCGGCGGCGAGGCGGTCGCGCCCATCGCCGGCACGATCGTCAAGCTGCACCCGCACGCGTTCGTCCTGCAGCACGCGGACGGCCGCGCGGTGCTGGTGCACCTCGGCATCGACACGGTCAAGCTCGGCGGCGAGGGCTTCACCACCCACGCGTCCGAGGGCGACGTCGTCGAGCGCGGCGCCGTCCTCGTCTCCTGGGACCCCGCCGCGGTCCGCGCCGGCGGCAGGTCCGCCGTGTGCCCCGTCGTCGCGCTCGAGGCCACGCCCGACGCCGTCGACCGCCTCGCGCAGGTCGGCACGCTGGTCGAGCACGGCGAGGACCTGCTCACCTGGGGCTGAGCCCCGCGCCGGGGTGGTCCGGCGGGATCCGGACCACCCCGGTGGTCAGGCGAGGGTGACGCCCAGGGCCTGCAGGACGGCGTCGACCGGGTTGCAGTACGTCAGCCCGGTGCCGTCGGCGCCGCCGGTCTCGGAGCCGGCGAAGAGCAGGCCCAGCGCGACGCCGTCCTCGCGGTAGACGAGCGACCCGGAGTCGCCGCCGCGCGAGAACGCACCGCCCACGCCCTCCACCTCGATCTGGTCGTCGAAGGACAGGGCGCCCAGCTCCTCGCCGTACCCGACCACCACGTCGTCCATCTCGATCGCCGTCACCCGGCCCTGCGTGAGCGCGGTGGTGCGGCCGATCTTCGCGACCGCCTCGCCGCCCGCCGCGACGGCGGTGGTCGTGACCGCGCCGACGGGATACGTCGGGTCGGTCCCGATCCCGTCGTCGAGCAGCGCGAGCGCGGCGTCCACGGTGGCCGGCTGCCCGGGGGTCAGCGGCACCACCTGCGCGAGCGTGCCGACCCGGTCCTGCGGCGCACGACCGCCGTCGGCCGGGCCCGGCTGCACGACGACGTCCCCGACCTGCGCCGACGGCGACCCCGCCAGCACGTGGTAGTTGGACAGCACGTAGCGTGCGTCGTCGCCGGAGCCGTCCCCCTTCACGACGAACGCGCCGATCGTGCCCGCGGTGACGTCCACGTGCGCGATCGACACCCCCGGCCGCAGCGGCCGCACGCGGTCGGTCTCGCCGAGCGCCCGCGCCGTCACGACCGGCGGGCGGGTCTGCGCGCCGAGGGTGCGGATGCGGCCGGTACGGCGCACGTCGACGGAGTCGCCGGCCTCCGCGGCCAGGCGCCGCACGAACGAGCGCGCCGTCGGCACCCCGAGCCGGTACCGCACGGCGATGGCGAAGGCGCCCTCCCCCTGCGGCGCGAGGCCGAGCGACAGGGTCGGCGCGCGCACCACGTCGGCGGGCGTCGCGTCGTCGCCGACGGCGTACGGGCTGGCGGGCACGCCATGACGCTCGGCCAGGTCACGAGCGAAGTCGGTGAGCTGTGCCTTGGTCTCGCGCGCCGTCGTCAGATCCATGCCGAGAGTCTGCTGCAGGCCGCTGACACACCAGATGTCACAAACCGGCGAGTCGGACATCTCTCGTAGCCGTGAGACCCGCACCATCCACGCTCGCGCCCTTGTCCGACGACGTCTGCCGGGCCCTCACCTGGGCCCTCGACCACGACCTGCACGCCCTGATGGAGCACCGTCAGGTGGCCCACCTCGGCGTCGCCGCGCGGCGGCGTGCCGACGCCCTGCTCGTGCTGCGCTGGCAGCGCGCCGCGGCGCGGTCAGGCGCGCAGTAGCCGCCGCACGCCCAGCCGGCGGCCGCGCGCGGTGACCAGCGTGGCGAGCGCGAGCCCGCCCAGGCCCCACAGCACGAGCAGCGTGACGCCCATCCCCAGCCCGCCGGCCGCGGGCACGACCACCGCCGTCAGGGCGTCGCGGGCGGCACCGACCGGCAGCGCGTCGACCAGGCCCTGCAGCAGCGTGGGGACGGTCGCGACGATGCCGGTGGCGATGAGCAGCACCGCGATCAGCAGGCTGATCCCCCGGCCCAGGTTGCCCAGCAGGCCCACGAAGCCCTGGTGCACCGCGACGAACGCCACCGACGCCACCGCGCCGACGATGATCGCGCCGACCCAGCCGGCGAGGTCGAGGCTCTCGACCGCCGCGAGGATCACCCCCACGGCGGCACCCGTGACCGCGCCCACCGTGGCGGGCAGCGCGAACGCGCGCAGCGCCAGCCGCACCGAGTCGCGCGTCGAGCCGAGCGCCCCCGCCAGCACCGGCGGGAAGATCGTCAGCAGCGCCAGCGCCCCGAGCCACAACGCCACGACCGCGAACAGCGGCCCCGACGCGCCGGTGCTGATGCCGTTCGCCGTCGGCGCCTTCACGGGCTCCGCGACCACCGACGACAGCGTCTGGCGCTCCGCGTCCGAGGTCGTCGGGATCTGGCCCTTCGCGTCGCCGAGGCCCTCGGAGAGGTCGCCCGCGCCCGACGCGAGGTCGGTGCTCCCGGACGCCAGCTGACCGACGCCGGACGACAGGTCCGTCGCGCCGGAGGCCACCCCGGTCGCCCCCGTGGCGAGCTGGCCGACGCCCGTCGAGAGCTGCGACGCCCCCGTCGCGAGCTGGTTCGCGCCGCCCGAGAGCGTGCCCGCCCCCGACGCCACGCCGTCGGCGCCGTCGGCCACCTGCGACGCCCCGCCCTGGAGCTTGCGCAGCCCCTTGGCCAGGTCCCGGTTGCCGCCGGCGATGCCCTCGACGCCGGTCGCGACGCCCTCGGCCCCGGTCGCGAGCTTGTCCGTCTGGGTGGCGAGGGCGTCGAGCTGCCCGCGCGCGTCCACGACGTCCTGGATCGTCTCCTCGACGCCCGCCGAGTTCGTCTGCAGCTGCGCCAGCGTGTCCGCGAGCGCCGCGCAGGCGTCGGTCGACGGGTTGACGTCGCACCCGAGCGCGGCGCTCGCGGCGGCCGCGAACTCGTCGGCCCGCTTCTGGGCGTCCGCCAGCGACTTCGTGATCGCCGTGACGTCGGGGACCTCGTCGTTGATGGCCGCGACCTGGTCGGCCAGGGCGCGGTTGCCCTCGGCCACCCGGGTGGCGCCGCCGGCGAGCTTCTCGCCGCTCTCGGCCAGGTCGTCCGCGCCCTGGGCGCTCTCGCCGATCCCCCCGGCGATGCCGCGCGCGCCGCCGGCCACCTGGGAGGCACCGGAGGCGAGCTGCCCGGCGCCGTCGGCGATGCCCGACGCGCCCGAGGCGACGCCGGACGCGCCCGAGGCGGCGCTGGACGCGCCGTCCGCGAGCTGGTCCGCGCCGTCCGCGAGCTGCCCGGCCCCGTCCGACGCCTGGTCCGCGCCGTCCGCGAGCTGGTCCGCGCCGTCCTGGAGCTGGTTCGCGCCGTCCTGCGCCTGGCCGATGCCGTCGGACAGGTCGTTGAAGCCGACGAGGACGTTGTCCACGTAGGTCTCGGTGAGCGTGCTGGACATGACCGACGTCGCGGTCGCGGCGACGACGCGGGCCAGCGCGTCGTCGGCGACCCGGCCGCCGGGCGGCGTGCTGACGTCGATGGTGGCCTGCTCGGCGGACGACGGGTCGTCGTTGCCCATCGACGTCGCCGCGGCGGAGAAGTTCTTGGGGATCGTCACGACGGCGGCGTAGGTGCCGTTCGCGAGGCCGTCGGCCGCGGTCTCCTCGTCGGTGATGGTCCAGTCGAAGTTGGTCGCGTCGGGTGCGGGCTGCGCGGCCTTGGCGCCGTCGGCCGTCTCGCCGCCGCTGACCAGGCCGGACGCGAACTGGCGGCCGAGCGGGACGGTCTGCCCCTGCACCTCGACCGGCTCGTCGAGGTTGACGATCGCGGCGGGCACCTGGTCGAGCCGGTCCTGCGGGTTCCACAGGGCGGCGAGCAGCAGCCCGAGGATCATCAGCGGCAGCAGCGCGACGGCGGCGACGCTCCACGGGTTGTGGCGCGCGGCGGCGACGCTCGTCGGGGTCGGGGTCGCGGCGGTCATGCCTGCACCTCCTGCACGTGGGTGTCCTCGTCGATCTCGGCGGAGCCCCCGGCGGCCGGGTCGCCGGCCGGGCGGTCCTCGCCCGGCTCCTGGCCCGGCCCGGGCCCGTCGCCCGGCTCGGGGGACGGCGGGGGCGGGGGCACGTCGGCCCCGGTGAGCACGCTCGGCGCGCCGAACCCGGCGCCGACGTCCAGCACGGCGACCTCGCGGCCCGTGCCGTCGGCGGGACCGGCGGCGTCGAGCAGGTCGGTCGCGGCGACGCCGCTGGCCCCCAGGAGCACCGCGGTGCCGCCGTGCTGCGCCCGGGCGAGCGCGCCGGCGAGCGCCTCGCGCGCCGGGCGGTCGACGACGGCGTCCGTGCGGTCCACGACCACGACCCGCGCGCCGTCGCGCACCGCGGCGTCCACCGCGGGGGCGGGGCGGCCGCGCTCGGCCAGGGCGTCGACGACGGCGACACGGCCGCGCACCGTCATCGCGCGCTCGGGCAGCACCAGGCCGGTGACCTTGACCGCGCCGGCGTCGGGCGCCATGCGGCCGGCGAGGGCGAGCAGCACCGCGGACACCGGGGCGGCCGCGTCGCCGTGCACGCACAGCGCACCGCCCGCCGGCACCCGCATGCTGACGGGCCCGACGACCGGCACCCCGCCGTCGTCGTCGGGGCCCGCGACCACGAGGTCGCGCGCGGCGACGGCGTCGGTGGCGTCCGGCTCCGGCCAGGACGCGAGCCGCAGCTCCTTGGCGAGACCCTCGCCCTCGACGTCGAACGTGGGCAGGATGCGGTCGAGCCAGCGCGGCATGTGCCACGCCCGCTCGCCGAGCAGCGCCAGCACGGCCGGCACGAGCGTCATCCGCACGATGAACGCGTCGACCACGACGCCGACGGCGAGGCCGAGGGCGATCGGCTTGAGCGTCATGTCCCCCTCGGGCACGAACGCGACGAAGACCGCGAACATGATGACGGCCGCGGCGGTGACCACCTTCGCGGAGCCGAGGAACCCGGTGCGGACCGCGCGGCGGGCGTCGCCGCCGTGCACGTAGTCCTCGCGGATGCGGGAGACGAGGAAGACCTCGTAGTCCATCGCGAGGCCGAACAGCACGCCCATGAGGATGATCGGCATGAAGCTGATGACGGGGCCCAGCGTGGTGACGTTGAGCGCGTCGGCGAACACGCCCTCCTCGAAGACGAGCGCCACCGTGCCGAAGGCCGCCCCGACCGACAGGAGGTAGCCGAGCGACGCCTTGATCGGCACCCAGACCGAGCGGAACACCATGGTGAGCAGCACCAGCGACAGGCCCACGACGACGAGGCCGAACGGCAGCAGCGCCGCGCCGAGCTTGTCGGAGACGTCGATGCCGACGGCCGTGAACCCGGTGACGGACAGGTCGACGCCGTACTTCTCCAGGTAGTGGTCGTGCTGGTCGCGGATCTCGTTGACGAGCGCCTTCGTCTCCTCGGACGTGGGCCCGCCCTCGGGGATCACCTGGACGATGCCGGTGTCGGCGGTCGGGTTGGGCGTGGACAGCGGCACGTCGGCGACGCCGTCGAGCGCCCCGATCTCGTCGCCGAGCTCGTCCATGAGCTTCACGGGGTCGTTGCTGGTGACGATCGACCCGGTGACGATGAGCGGGCCGTTGAAGCCCTCGCCGAACTCCTCGCCCACGAGGTCGTAGGTGACCCGGGCGCTGTTGTCCTCGGGCAGCGAGCCGGCGTCCGGCAGCGCGAGGCGGAGGTTCGTGGCCGGCCAGGCGAGGGCCGCGATGGCGCCCACGACCAGCACGATCGTCAGGACGGGGAACCGGGTGGCGCCGCGCACCCAGCCGTCGAAGAAGCGGTTGTGGCGGACCCCGTCCGTCGGCGCCGCGGCACGCCTGGCCTTCCCCTTCGGCTTGCGGGCGGCGCGGGGGGCGCTGGGCCGCAGCCGCTCGCCCGAGAACGACAGCAGCGCCGGCAGCAGCGTGAGGGAGACCAGGACGGCGACGCCGACCGCCACGGCCGCCGCGATGCCCATGACGGTGAGGAAGGGGATGCCGGCGACGCCGAGGCCCACCAGCGCGATCATCACGGTGAGGCCGGCGAAGATGACGGCCGAGCCGGCCGTCGCGACGGCGCGCGCGATCGACTCGTCGACGTCGAGCCCCTGGGCCAGCTGCTCCCGGTGCCGGGACACGATGAACAGCGCGTAGTCGATGCCGACGGCGAGGCCGAGCATCAGGCCCAGCATCGGCGTCGTCGAGTTGATCGGCCCGAACACCGTCGCGGCGAGCAGCAGCAGCATCGACACGCCCACGCCCATGAGGGCGTTGACCAGCGGCAGGCCCGCGGCGACGAACGAGCCGAGCGTGATGATGAGGACGACCAGGGCGACGACGACGCCGATCGCCTCGATGATGCTCAGCGCCGGGAACTCGACGCTGAACAGCTCGCCGCCCAGGCTGGCCTGCGCGCCGTCCGGCAGCGCGGCGGCGAGGTCGTCGCTCGCGTCGTGCAGCGCGTCCTTCGTCGCGTCCGTGATGACGGACTGGTCGCCGTCGAGCTGGACGGTCAGCAGCGTGGCCGTCTTGTCGTCGTTGACGGACGCGGCCATCTCGTCGTCGTAGGGCGAGGTGACGGCGGCGACCTGGTCGATCTCGCCGATCGCGTCGACGGCGTCCGTGACGGGGCCGCGCACGGCCGCGTCGTCGATGGTGGACCCGTCGGGAGCGACCACGATGATCTGCGCGGACGCGCCGCTGACCTGCGGGAACGTGGCGGCGAGGCTGTCGAGCGCGTCCTGCGACTCGGTGCCCGGGATGGTCACGGAGTTGTCGAACCCCTGGTAGAGCACGCCGGCCGCACCGCCGACGACGGCGAGCACGAGCACCCAGCCGATGACGACGAGCCGCCGGGCCCGGGCGGCCCAACGACCGAGGGAGTACAGGACGGAGGACACAGGCTCTCCCGGGACGACGGAGCAGGGATTCGATACGGCACTGTATCCGATGCACGAACGTATCGGATACATCCCTGTATTGGCTAGAGTGGGCCCGGTCCGGGCAGACTGCCCGCGCCGGGCCGGTGCCCGGCAGAACCCGAGGAGGAGCCCTGACCACCGAGAGCGTGGCCCCCGACGACGCTACGGCCGTCACCGGCCGCTCGCCCCGGCGCGAGCGCACCCGCGAACGCCTGCTCGACGCCGCCTTCGAGGTGTTCGCGCAGGTCGGTGTCCAGGCCGCGTCGATCGAGGCCGTCTGCGAGGCCGCCGGATTCACCCGCGGCGCCTTCTACTCGAACTTCGCGAGCAAGGAGGAGCTGTTCCTCGCGCTCACGGAGCGCGAGGCCCGCAGCCACCTCGGGGCGCTCGAGCGCGCCGTCGCGACGGTCGACCCCGCCGCGCTGCAGACCCCGGACGGGTTCCGTTCCACGGTGCGCGAGGTCATCGCGTCCGTGCTGCCCGACCCGGCCGCCAAGACGTCGTGGTGCGTCATGGAGCTCGAGTTCGAGCTGCTCGCGCTGCGCGACCCGCAGGTCGCCCAGCGCTACGTGGACCAGCAGCAGGTGCTGCGCGAGGAGATGATCGCCGCGCTGAACCGGGTCATCACCGCCCTCGGCCTCCGGTTCGCGATCGACGAGCACGTCGCCATCGACCTGCTCCTCGGCGCCCACGAGGCCGGTCAGCGCGCCGCGATGCTCCCCGCCGCGGGCGCCCGCAAGGACGCCACCACGATGCTCGAGGTCCTCGTGGACCTCATCGTCGCCCCCGCCTGACGGCTCGGCACCGGGCTCACCGCGGGCTCACGGCGGGCTCACCTGGGCCCACCACGGGCTCAGGGGTCCGGCTGCTCGGCCCGCCCGGCCGCCGCCGCGGCGAGGCCCGCGATCTCAAGGTCCACGTACCGGCGC
The DNA here is from genome assembly GCF_042801555.1 of Isoptericola sp. NPDC057559. Taxonomy (NCBI): domain Bacteria; kingdom Bacillati; phylum Actinomycetota; class Actinomycetes; order Micrococcales; family Promicromonosporaceae; genus Isoptericola; species Isoptericola sp. NPDC057559. The sequence continues at coordinate 160,771 of NZ_JBHVFQ010000002.1, read as the reverse complement.
GCCGTCGCCCCGGTCCAGCGCCACATGAGGCCCGCGAGGACGCCGTCCTGCCGGACCGAGAGGGTCACCTCGCTCCGCCGCTCGCCCCGCGCCCGCACCTCGTGGCGGCCCGTCGTGCGCACCCCCGGCGCACGGCTGGTCCAGGCGAACACCTCCGGCGGCCGCCACTCGTCGACCACCCACGTGGCGGGCGGGAGGCCCGGCTGGCGCACCCGCGCCCGCGAGCCGAGGCCGAACGGTCCCCCGTCCAGCCGGCGCACGGCGTCCATCGACGCCGTCCACGTCGGCATCGCCTCGACGTCGGCGAGCACCTGCCACACCACCGCGGCGGGCGCTGCCACCGGAGCGGTGACGGTGTACCCGTGCCGGTCGCTGCGTCCCGGAGCCATGAGGCCCACGGTACCCAGGTGGGTGCCGTGGGCCTCGGGACGCGCGACCTCGGAGGGCGACGTCAGAGGTAGTCGGGCAGCTCCTGCTCGGCGTCCAGCACGTGCTCGGCCAGGTACGCCAGCACCGCCTGGTACCAGACCTTCGCGTGCTGCGGCGCGAGCACCCAGTGGCCCTCGTCGGGGAAGTACAGGAAGCGGTGCACGGTGCTGCCGTCGTCGGCGGCGGGCAGGCCGGACTCCGTGAGCAGCTCCTGCCACAGGCGCAGGCCCTCGCCGATCGGGACGCGGTAGTCCTTGTCGCCGTGGACGACCAGCATCGGGGTGCGGATGTCGGCGACGAACCGGTGCGGGCTGTAGGCCTCCGCCATCTCCGGCGTCATCTCGCGCTTCCAGTAGTAGCCGTGGTCGGTGGTGGGGCCGAACTGGTCGAGCGCCCACAGGCTGGCGTGCGTGACGATCGCGCGGAACCGGTCGGTGTGCCCGGCCACCCAGTTCGCCATGTACCCGCCGAAGGACCCGCCCATGGCGGCGGTGCGCGTCGCGTCCACCTCGGGCAGCGCCTCGACGGCGTCGGTGATCGCCATGAGGTCGGTGAACGTCGCGTCGCCCCAGGTGCCCCAGCCCCGCTGCACGAAGCGCTGGCCGTAGCCGGTGGACAGGGCCGGGTCGGGCAGCAGGACGGCGTACCCGCGCGCCACCATCAGCCACGGGTTCCAGCGCCAGCTCCACGCGTTCCACGAGCCGAGCGGCCCGCCGTGGATCCACAGCAGCAGCGGCGCCGGGGCGTCCGCGGCGGCGCCGTCGGGCAGCGCGAGCCAGGCGCGGACGCGCGACCCGTCGGCGGCCGTCGTCTCGACCTCCGTGAGGGTGCCGGGCAGCGCCGGAGCGGGCACCGGCCCGCGCAGCGCGGCGGCCGCGACCGGCGCCCGCTCCCCCGCGGCGCCCGACGCGACGAACGCGGCGAGGTCCACCCGCACCGGCTCCGACGGCGCGGCGTAGCTGGTGCGCAGCGCGTAGAGCGCCGACCCGTCGGGCGCGACCCGCACGTCGGAGAGAGCGGCGTCGTCGGCCGTCACGCGCTCCACCGTCACGGGCTCCCCCGCGCCGGGGCCGCCCGCGCCGAAGGTCAGCAGGAACAGCGGGCCGCGCCCGTCCTCGTCGGCCGTGACGACCAGGCCGGAGCCGTCGGGCAGCCAGGTGGCGGAGGTCGGCCAGCGGTCCCAGTCGTCCGCGAGGACCTCGGGCTCGCCCGAGCCGTCCAGGCGCACGAGGCCCAGGCGGATGACCGGGGCGTCCTCGGGCGTCGTCACCGACTCCGACACGAAGGCGACCCACTGCCCGTCCGGGGAGACCGCGGGGGCGAACGCGTCGGCGTCCGGGTCGTCCACGAGGGCGCGGCGCTCGCCCGACGCCGTGTCGACCACGGCGAGCGTGCTGCGCTGGGCCGCCCCCGGGTCCGCGACGGCCCACGTCGTGACGAGCGTGCCGCCGTCGGAGGACAGGTCGGCCCCGTGCTCGAACAGCTGGCGGCCGGCGCCGGTGACCTGCCGCAGCTCCAGGCGCGCGTCGTCGGCCGCGAGGTGCGCCACGAACCGGCGGTCCTCGTCCGGCCCGAGGTCGTGGTCCCAGTGCCGCACCGGGTAGCCGGAGTGCAGGATCGCGGAGATCTTGCGGTCCGTGCGCTGCTTGCGCAGCTCCTCGTCCTCGGTGAGGCCGGCGGCCCGCGGCAGCACCGGGGCGGACACGGACACGACGTCAGCGGCCCGGGCCGCGAGCACGCCGCCCAGGCCGCCGGGCGCCGTGGCCACGACGCGCGCCTCGCCGCCGCCGGCCGGCAGCAGCCACAGGGCGGCCTTCGGCTCCTCGTCGTCCTTCTCCGCCTCCGGGTCCGGCCGGGCGGACGTGAAGAGCACGTCGCCCGACGCCGCGAACACCGCCGACGACTCGCCCTTGCGGCTCCGCGTCAGCCGCCGCGCCGGGGCCGTGCCCGTCGGGTCGACCTCCCACACGGCCGTCGTCCAGCCGGTGCGCTTCGCGTCGAGCGTCTGGACGGTGGTGACGAGGCGCGTGCCGTCGGGGCTCAGCGAGAGCCCACCGACGCGTGGCAGCTCGACGTAGCGGTCGAGGTCGTGGAAGGGCGTGGGGGCGACGTTGTCCTGGGTCACGCGCCCCGGTCTACCACAGCGCCGGCCGAACAGGCGGTTGCGCACGGACTGACCGCTCATTCCCTGCGCAACCGCCTGTTCGGCCCCCCTCAGCGGGGCCACGGGGAACGCCGGATGAACGTTCGCTGAACTTGTCCGCCCCGGCGCCCCGTGCGGTTGAGAGGGCCCGTCGACATCGGGCACGGTCTGGTCGTGAGACCACCGTCGCCCCGCGCCACCCACCGGCCGCCGCTGCCCGCCACCGCCGACCTGGTCGTCGTCGGGGCGGGGATCGTGGGTCTCGCGCACGCGCTCGAGGCGCACGCGCGGGGGCACTCGGTGCTGGTGGTGGAGCGCGACCCGCGGCCCGACGGCGCCTCCGCCCGCCGCGGCGGGCACGTGGCCGTCACGACGCAGGACGCCGCCACCCTCTCCTGCGCGCTCGCGTCGCGGGAGCGCTGGCTGAAGCTGGGCCGCGAGGCCGGGTTCTGGGTCAAGGACACGGGCGCCGTGGTCGTCGCGCGCTCGGCGGACGAGCTCGCCGTCCTGGACGACCTGGTCGCCGCGCGCGACGGCGACGCCCAACTCCTCGACGCCGCGCAGGCCGCCGACCGGGCGCGCGTGACCGAGGACGGGGTGGTCGGCGGCGCGTTCCTCCCCCTCGACCTGCGCGTGGACCCGCGCGACGCGCTCCGGGCGCTCGCCACCGCCCTCGACGCCCGGCCGCGGGCCGACGTGGCCTGGTCGACGACGGCGCTGACGTTCGAGGCGGGCACCGGGCGGACGCTGGTGCGCACGTCGCGCGGCGAGGTCGTGGCCCGGCGCGTGCTGGTGGCGGTGGGCCCCGACCTCGACCGCTTCTTCCCCGAGGAGGCCGCGCGCACGGGCCTACGGCACGACGTGCGGCAGGTGCTCCGCGTCGTCGCCCCGGGGCGCGCGCACGACCCGGCCGGCCCCGCCGTGCTGGGCGGCAGCACCCTCCTGCGCGACGCCGCCTACGCCCACAGCCCCGCGCTGGCGGACGTGCGCGAGCGCCTGCGCACCGAGGCCCCCGAGCTGCTCGACGCCGCCGTCCACCTGACGTTCACCCCGCTCGCCGGCGACGGCTCCCTGCTGCTCGGCGAGGCCCGCCGCACGGACGCCGAGCGGCGCGCGGACGGCGGGCTCGACCGCGACCCGGAGCGCTCCGACGTCGCCGACGCGCTGCTGCTGCGGGAGGCCGGCGCGTTGCTCGGCCGACCGGTGGAGGTGCGCCGGCGCTGGTCCGTGCCCGACGTCGTCGTGCCGCGCCCGCGCCGCGGCCCGTTCGCGGGCACGCCCTTCGTCGTCACCGACCCGGCGCCGGGCGTCACCACCGTGACCGTCGCGGACGGGCTCGGCACGACCACCGCGCTCGGCCTGGCCGCGAAGGTGGTCGACGGCCTGCTCTGACCGGTGGCCGCGCCGGTGACGTAGCGATTCGTCGCCGTACCGGGCGCTGACGGCGACCGATCGCTACGTCACCCGCCGAGACCCGCCCGGATCGCGCCCAGCGCGCGGTCGAGCTCCCCGTCGCTCACGCCGCCGAAGCCGACCACGACGCCGGTGTGCCGGGCGGTGCGGCACACGTCGGACAGGAGCGGCAGGTCGAAGCCCGCCTCCCGGGCGGCGGCGTGGGCGCGCAGCGCCGCGTCCTGCGGCAGCAGCCACGTCGAGTACATGCCGGCGGACGTCGCCGCCGGGGCGGCGTGCGGACCCAGCACGGCCGCGACGCGCGCCGCCCGCTCGGCGTACACGCGGCGCGCGGTGCGGACCACGCTGTCCAGCCAGCCGTCGCGCAGCAGCGTCAGCAGGGCGCGCTGCACGGGCCACGCGGCGACGTCGTGCACGAGCTCGCGGTGCCGGGCCACGTCGTCGAGCAGCGCCGGCGGCGGCACCATCCACCCGACCCGCAGCCCGGGCGGCGCCGACTTCGACGCCGTCCCCAGGTACGCGACCCGGTCCCGGCCGAGGGTGGCGAGGGCCGGCACGGGCGCCACGTCGTAGCGGAGCTCGGAGTCGTAGTCGTCCTCGACGACGACGGCGCCCGTGGCCCGCGACGCGGCGAGCAGCGTCAGGCGGTCGTCGGCGGGCATCACGCGGCCCAGCGGGTGCTGGTGCGCCGGGGTCACGTACGCCGCGGCGAGGCCGCGCAGCGCCGCCTCGTCGTGCCGGGCCTCGGCGGGGAGGTCGACGACGTCGCGACCCGCGGCGCGCGCGGTCGCGACGGCGGCGCGGTAGCCCGGGTCCTCGATGCCCACCGGCCCCGACGGCAGCACGGAGAGCACGTCGCGCAACCCCGCCGTCGTGCCCGCGGTGACGACCACCTCGTCGGGGTCCACCACCAGGCCGCGGGTGCGGCCGAGGCGCTCGGCGAGCGCCTCGCGCAGCGCGGGCAGGCCGCAGGGGTCGTCGTAGCCGCGCGGCGGCGTCGCGGCGGAGACCTCCCGCCACGCCCGCCGCCAGGCGGCGCGGTGCCGCGGGTCGATCCACGGCTCCCCGGTGCTCAGGCGCACCAGGCCCGAGCCCGGCCCGGCCGGCCGGCGCCGCCGCACCTCGGCGCGCGGCGCCGCCTCCGACGCGACGAACGTGCCCGCGCCCCGGCGGGCGGACAGCCAGCCCTCGGCCACGAGCTGGTCGTAGGCCTGCTCGGCCACCGAGCGCGCGACGCCGAGGTCGGCGGCGAGCGCCCTCGTGCTGGGCAGCCGGTCGCCGCGCCGCAGCGTGCCGCGGGAGACGAGGTCGCGGACCTGCCCGGACAGCTGTGCGCCGAGCGGCTCGCGGCCGTCACGGTCCAGGCGGACGGGGAGGGCGGCCACGGGGCTCCTGTCGTCGGGCGTCGATGTCGATCGCGAAGTGGCCTGTCGGATCCGGCGGGAAATGGCTCGTGACGGCAGGCCAACCAGGAGCCACGCTAGCGGCATGGACGCACTCTCCCCCACCCCGAGGACCACCGTGCGGCGCGGCCGGGACCGCGCCGTGCCCGACCGCGCGGCGCTGCACGCCCTGCTGGCCGACGGGCTCGTCGCGCACCTCGGCGTCGACGTCGGCGAGGGCCCGGACCGGCACCCCGTGGTGCTGCCCTGCGCCTACGCCGTCGACCTCGACGGCCCCGACGACGGCGGCACGCTCTACGTGCACGGGTCGGTCGCGGCGCGCTGGCTGGTCGGGGCGACGGACGCGACCGTGTGCGTCACGGTGACCGAGCTCGACGGGCTGGTGCTGGCCCGGTCCGGTTTCCACCACTCCGTGAACTACCGCTCCGCCGTCGTCATCGGCGCCGCGCGGCTCGTCACCGACGAGGGCGAGCGGGTCCGCGCGCTGGACGCCATCGTCGACCACCTGGCGCCGGGCCGGGCCGCGACCCTGCGCCCCGCGACCCGCAAGGAGCTCGCCGCGACCGCGGTGCTCGCCGTCCCCCTGCGGGAGGCGTCCATGAAGGCCCGCGCCGGCGGCCCGGTCGACGACCCGGCCGACGTCGCCGCCGGCGGGTGGGGCGGGCACGTGCCGGTGCGGCGCATCGTCGGCGCCGCGATCTCCGACGCCGACTCCCGCGCACCGGTGCCGGCGCACGTCGCCGCGCTGGCGGGGCTGTCCCCGCGGACGCGCCCGCTGCCCCGGCCCGCCTGACCGCGAGGTGGACCACCTCGCGGGAGCCCGGACCTACGCGGGGCCCGCCTGGTCCCGGTCCGAGGCGCCGCCCGTGGCGCGGTCGGCGTCGCGGTCGGCCATCTTGGCGAGCATGGCGTTGTACTCCTCCAGCTCGGCGTCGCCGTCGCGGTCCGCCTTGCGGTCGCGGCGACGCGCCTCGCGCTCGTCGGAGTTCGTCCACTGCAGCGCGACGGCGATGGCGAGCGCGAGCGTCGGCAGCTCGCCGATGCCCCACGCGACGCCGCCGCCGCGCTGCTGGTCGTCGATCGCGGGCAGGCCCCACGGCCGGCCCATGTTGCCGAACCAGTCGGCCACGAGCAGCGACGTGCCGGTGGTGAGCACGACGCCGAAGAACGCGTGGAACGCCATCGTCGCGAACAGGAGCAGCAGGCGCTGGGGGTAGCCCGGGCGCTTGGGCCCGGGGTCGATCCCGACGAGCGCGTTGGCGAACAGGTACCCGACCAGCGTGAAGTGCACGATCATCCACACGTGGCCCGCGTGGTTGCGCAGCGCGAACTCGAACGCGGGCGTGTAGTAGAACGCGATCATGCCGCCCGCGAAGAGCACCGCGGCCACCACCGGCCGGGCCAGGAACTGGCCGAACCGGGAGTGCACCAGGCCGAGCACCCACTCGCGCGGGCCGCGGCTGCCGTCCTTGCGGGCCGGGATGGCGCGCAGCAGCAGGGTCACGGGGGCGGCGAGCACCAGGAACAGCGGCACCAGCATCGCCAGGATCATGTGCTGCACCATGTGGCCGCTGAAGATCACGCGTCCGTACACCGCCGGGCCGCCGCTGGTCACCCAGAACATCACGACCATGCCCAGGCACCACGACACCGTGCGCCCCACCGGCCACCTGTCCCCGCGCCGCGCGAGCCGCACGGCCCACCGCAGGTAGACGACCAGCCCGGCCACGCAGGCGAACGCCAGCAGCGGGTCGAGGCTCCACTCGGTGAACCAGCGCGCCATCGTCGGCTCGGGCGGCAGCGCCCGGCCGGTGAGCTGGAAGGCGGGCGAGACGTCCACGGGGACCTCGTCGGGCACGGGCGGCGCGGTGGACCCGAGCGCCACGGCCACCCCGGAGACGGCGCCGATGACGAGCACCTCGACGGCGAGCAGCCGCCAGAACAGGCGCCGCACCGCGCCTCGCGAGTCCGCCCGGCCGAGCCGGCCCACGACCCACATCCGGTGCGCGAACCCGAACGCGCCGAGGCCGACCATGAGCACGGCCTTGGTCAGCAGCAGCACGCCGTAGGGGGTGAGGAGGTCGCCGAACGAGCCCATGCGCAGCAGCGCGTTGAGGATGCCGGAGAGGCCGACGGCCGCGAAGCACCACCCCGCGACGGGCGAGAACCGCGCGACCGCCGACGCGGCGGTGCGGCCGTCGTCGCGCCCCTCGCCCCGGGTCAGCACGACCACGAGCAGCGCGCCCAGGCCGCCCACCCACACGGCCGCGCCGACGAGGTGCAGCAGCATCGCGCCGACCGCGAGCTCGTGGTCCGCGGCGCCGGCGGCGTGCCCGGTGGTGGACTGCATGGCCAGGGCCGCGACGGGCAGCACCGTGGTCCACAGGGCGCCGACCGGCCCGCGCACCGCCATCGCGAGGGCGGACGTCACGGCCGCGACGACGATGATCGCGAGGTAGAGCCTGCCGAGGTCGAGGTCGGTGACGAACTGCGCGAGGCCCTGCCCGAACGCGGGCGACGCGGGCGACGTGCCGGAGATGTTGGAGTACCGCAGCACGAGCTGCAGGACGGCGGCGACGGCCCACACGGCGCTCGCGGCGCCCGCGGTGGTGAGCACCCGCGTCTGGGCACGCCCGGGCGGGAGCAGGCACGCGGCGACGACCAGCGCGCCGAGCGTCACCGAGACGCTCACCTCGGTGAGCACGGTGACCACGGGCAGCCCGAAGCGGACGGCGGCACCGGGGTCGGTGAACCCGCTCAGCGCCTCGAACGCGCCCGAGTAGGCCCCGCCCGCGAGCACGGCGAGCACGGCGACGAGGACGGCGGCGGGCCCGGCGGCGACGAGCCACCAGGGGCGCTGCGGCACGCTCGGGGTACCGCCCGACCGCTGGACGGCGGGAGCTGCGGAGGTCACCCGTCCAGCCTATGGGCGACGGGCGGTGCCCCGGAACGCCCGTGGTGTGAGACTGCCCCGCCGAGCGATCTTCCCAATCCAACGATTATCGATTAGTGTCCGTGGCGTTCGTTCGACACCGGATGCCACCCCCACAGGCGTCCGCCCCACACGTAGGCCGGACGGCGCGGACACCCGCACAGCAGCGGGCCGCGCCAGGCGGCGACCCGAGAGGATCAACGATGATCAAGCACCGCACCCTCGCGAGCGTGGGCACCCTCACGGTGGCCGCCCTCGCGCTCACCGGCTGCGCCGGCTCCGACGACGGCGGCAGCGGCGACGCCGGCGGCACCACCGAGGTCAGCCTCCTCGTCAACGTGACCCCGAACCTCACCGAGGAGTTCTGGAACGACCTCGTGAAGCCGTTCGAGGACGCCAACCCGGACATCGACGTCGTCGTCCAGAACCCGGGCGCCGAGGGCGTGACCGCCGCCCTCCCCCGCCTGCTCACCGCGGGCGACGCGCCCGACGTCGTCCAGTCGCTGCCCCCGACCACCGACCTCGCCCCCGAGCTCGTCGACCTGTCCCAGTACGACTGGGCGAAGACCGGCCCGCTGGCGGACCAGTACTCGATCGACGGCAAGTACTACATGGCCGGCATCGGCTTCCAGCTGCAGAGCCTCTTCTTCTACAACAAGACGGCGTTCGAGGAGGCCGGCATCACCGAGGTGCCGACCACGGTCGAGGAGCTCACCGCCGACCTGGGCAAGCTGAAGGACGCGGGCTGGACGCCGCTGCAGACCGGCGGCGACTGGATGACCAGCCACTCGATCCAGGCCCTCGGCCTGCCGACGATCATCGCCGAGAACCCCGACTGGTTCGCGCAGATGAGCTCGGGCGACGTCACCTTCTCCGACACGTACGGCGACACGGTCGCCACCTACGCCGACTGGGTCGCGAAGGGCTACATCCCCAAGGACGCGCTGGGCATCAAGTACCCGGACGCCGAGCAGGCGTTCCTGTCCGGCAAGAGCGCCGTCTACCCGATGGGCAGCTGGTTCGTCGGCTCCGAGGTCAAGGCCGAGGACAAGGCCGACATCGGCGTCTTCCGGGCCCCCGCCGTCGACGGTGTCGCCGACCCGGCGATGGGCGCGAACATCGCGAGCCCGTACTCGATCCTCAAGGCGAGCAAGGACCAGGACGCGGCGGCCAAGCTCGTCGAGTTCCTCGTGACCGACAAGACCGCGGTCGCGGACCAGCTCGAGGTCGACGGCAACTTCCGCGACGGCTACGAGTACGAGATGGACGACCTGGGCAAGGAGCTGCTGCAGATCGTGGCGGACACCCCCGCCGAGTCGTACACCCCGACCGGCCAGGGCTACGGCGAGCGCACGCTGCCCACCGGCTACTCGGACGAGATCAACGCGCAGACGCAGGCGCTGATCGGCGGCACCGCGCCCGCCAAGGTCGACTCCGCGATGGACGCCTGGTTCGCCTCCACCGCCGGCTGACCCAGCCCGCACACCCCACCCGCCCGGGCGCGGCGCAGCCGCCGCGCCCGGGCCCGCACCGACGACGGAGGCCCTTGCGATGGCAACCCTCACGACCGCACCGCGCACGGGCCTGGCCGCGCCCGCGCGCCGACGCTCCGCGGCGCGCGTGTGGCGCGACCGCGTCCCCGGGATCGTCATGGGCGGCCCCGCCGTCCTGGTGTTCCTCGCGATGTTCATCGTGCCGATGATCCTGGCGTTCGTGCTCAGCCTCACCGACTGGAACGGCTACAGCCTGAACTTCACGTTCATCGGGTTCGACAACTACGCGGAGGCCTTCCGCAACCCGCGCACCGTGGACGCGGCGATCTTCACCGCCGTCGTCGCGTTCTTCGGCACGATCCTGTGCAACGGCGTCGGCCTCTTCATCGCGGCGCTGATCGCCGGCAACAGCCGCGCGAACACGCTGCTGCGCACGATCTTCTTCTACCCGTACATCATCAGCGCGCTGATCATCGGGTTCCTGTGGTCGGCGATGCTCTCCCCCGAGGGCGCCGTCAACGGCCTGCTGGGGCACCTCGGCATCGCGCCGGTGCCGTTCCTCACCGAGGTCGCGTTCGCGAAGGCGAGCGTGATCCTCACGATCGTGTGGTCGCACTTCGGCTTCAACATGATCCTGTTCCTCGCGGGCATCAAGTCGGTGCCCACCGAGTTCTACGAGGCCGCCACCGTGGACGGCGCCTCCAAGTGGCAGCAGTTCCGCAACGTGACGATGCCGCTCATCGCCCCCGTGTTCACCGTGAACCTCGTGCTCACGCTGGTGGGGCTCCTCAAGGTCTACGACATCGTGCTGGCCCTGACGGACGGCGGCCCCGCCGCGTCCACCCAGACGATCGTCTACCAGATCCTGCGCGACTCGTTCGCCCAGTCCGAGCTCGGCTTCGGCGCGGCGCAGTCCGTCGTCCTGCTGCTCGCGACGGCGGTGCTGGGGCTCGCGGTGACGGTCGCCCGGCGCGGCGCGGAGAAGAAGGTGGCCGACTGATGGCGACGACGACACAGGCGACGCAGATGACGACGCACGACGCTCCGCAGGACACGGCGACGCCCCCTGGCACGACCTCGGCCGGCACGCACCGCACCGCGCGCCGCCGGCGCCGCGAGCGCCCCGGTGCGGGCACCGTCCTCAAGTGGGTGGTGCTCGGCCTCGGCGCGCTGGTCATGCTGGTGCCGCTGTACATCATGGTGATCAACGCCTTCAAGCCGCAGGACGCGATCATCGCGTCGCCGCTGGCGATCACCCCGGACACCTTCAGCCTCGAGTACCTGCAGGCCGCCCTCACCAGCGAGAAGTTCAACGTGGTGAAGGCGTACGGCATCACGCTCCTGTTCGTCGCGCTGGTCAACGTGTGCGGCATCGCGCTCGCCGCGCCGGTCGCGTACGTCATCGCGCGCGGCCGCTCCAAGTGGCACCTGGGCCTGCTGCTGCTGTTCGTGTCCGGGCTGTTCATCCCCGGCCAGGTGACGCTGATCCCCGTCGTCTTCGTGCTGCGGGTGCTGGGCCTCATCAACACCATCCCGGGCTTCATCCTGTTCGAGACGGCGGCGACGCTGCCGGTGACGATCTTCCTGTTCTCCGCCTACCTGCGCACCGTGCCCCGCGACATCGACGAGGCCGCCGCCCTGGACGGCGCGAGCAAGATCCGGGCGTTCTGGTCGTGCATCTTCCCGATCATGAGGCCGGTGGTCGCGACGATCGTCGTGCTGAACTCGATCAGCGTCTGGAACGACTTCGTCAGCCCGCAGATCATCCTGGGCCCGAGCTCCGGCATCTACACCGTCACGACGGGCGTGTACGCGGCCGTCGGCGAGTTCTCCACCGACTACACGACCGTCTTCCCGACCCTGCTGCTGGCGGTGAGCCCCGCGATCCTCTTCTTCGTGCTCATGCAGCGGCACATCATCGGCGGCCTCGTGGCCGGGGCGACGAAGGGCTGAGCACCATGACCGACAGCACGACCGACAGCACGACCGACCGCACGACCGACCCCCGGGTCCCCACCACCCCCCTGCACGAGGTCCCCGCCTGGGCCGTGCTCGAGCGGCGCCTGTTCGACGCGACGGAGGACGCCTGGCGCCTGTTCTCCGACCGGTACACCGGGCCCGACGGGCGCATCCTGCACGCGGGCGGCTTCGAGCACCGCGACGGCGTGGACGACCTGTACGAGCCGTTCTTCAACTGGCCGGCGTTCTACGCCCTCGGCGGCAGCGACGAGATCCTCGCCGCCGCGAAGCACCACTTCGAGGGCGTGACGGCGCAGCTCACCGAGGGCGGCATGCTCACGGGCGAGTACGAGAACGGGTACGACTGGTTCCACCAGGGCGAGTCGCTGCTGTTCTTCTACGCGCTGTGCGCCGCCGACCCGGGCGACGAGCGGTTCGCCGGCCGTGCGCGCCGGTTCGCGGCGCTGTACACCGACCCGGCGCACGGCAACTACGACCCCGCGCGCAACATCGTCACCGCGCCGCACAACGGGGCGCGCGGGCCCCTGCCGGGCCTGGGCACCGAGTGGCTCACCTACCCGGCGTCTCTGGACTACATGGAGGCGTACGGCCTCCCCCTGCACGGGCTGCCCGGGATCACGCGGTGGTCCGACCTGGAGGACCCGGCGCACGCGCGGCTCATGGGCGACGAGCTGCAGCGCCGCGCGGCCGGCGACACCGCCGTCAACCTCGCGGCGACGTCGCTCGTGGTCAACCGCTGGCTGTACGACGGCGACGCCGCGTCGGGCGCGTGGGTGGCGCGGTACGTCGACGGCTGGCGCGAGCGCGCCGCCGCGGCGGGGGGCCTCATGCCCGACAACGTGGCGCCCGACGGCACCGTCGGCGGCCTGCACGACGGCGCCTGGTACGGCGGCCACTACGGCTGGACCTGGCCCCACGGCCTGCACTCGGTGGCGATGAGCACGCTGATCGGCGCGATCAACGCGTCGTTCGTGTCCGGCACCCTGTCGGGCAGCAGGGACGACGGGCCGCTCGACCTCGTGCGCACCATGCTCGACACGGTGCTGGACCACGCGATCACGGCGCCGGTCACCGAGACGCCGTTCAGCCTGCGCGGCAGCTGGATCGAGCGGCTCGGTGAGCACGCCGCGGAGCCCGCCACCCTGGTCCCGTACCGGTACGGCGCCGACGGCTGGTTCGACTACGGCCCCCTCCAGCTCGACCTGCCCACCTGGCTGTGGTGGTGGACGCGCGACGACTCCGACCGCAAGCGCCTGGACCGCGTGCTCGACGGCATCCCCGGCTCCGACGAGGTGCGGCCGTTCCGCGACAAGGTGGAGGCCGGGCACGAGGGCCCGTGGCTCGCGTTCCTCGACGGCTCGCTGCCGGACTACCCGGAGCGCGCGCTGTCGATGGCGCTCGGCCAGCTGGCCCGCCGCGTCGCCGTGATGGACGCCGAGCCCGTGGACCCCGAGACCGTGCACCTGCACTTCTGGCAGCGCGCCAACCCGGTCGTCACGGAGGTGCTCGGTCAGCTGATCACCGGCACCCCGCAGACCCTGTACAACGGCGGGCTGCCGTTCGCCGCCGTGGCCTACACCGACGCCGACCGGGGCCGCCCCGGGCTGCCGCCGGACGTCGCGGCGCTCGTCTCCGGCCTCGACCGCGACGCCGACGGCACCGGCCGCGTCGAGCTCAGCCTCGTCAACCTGTCCCCCACGCACGCCCGGCGCGTGCGGGTGCGGCCCTCGCGGTTCGGCGAGGAGCGGCTCACGGGCGTCGTGACGCGGGGCGAGGACGGCGGCGTCTGGCCCGGGCCGTCCACGGCCTCGGCCGGGGTCGCCGGGGCGCGGACCGCGGCGACCGTCCCCCTGGACGCCCCCGACCTGCTCGTCGAGCTGCCGCCGAGCCACCGCGCCGACCTCGTCCTGCTCACCGCCCCCGCCGCGGCCGCGCCGCGCCACCAGCACACGACTGCGCACTCCCCGCACCACGAAGGAGCCTGACCATGACCGACTCCCTGACCACACCCGGTCTGGACGGCCTGTCCGCCGCGTCCGGCCTCGCCGGCCTCGGCACGGGCCTCGATCCGGCCGCCGGGCTCGTGCGGCCCGACGTCTCGCTGCCCGTGCGCGGCCTCGCCTTCGAGCGGGCCGACGCCGCGGCCGTCGAGCGGCTGGGCCAGGTGTCCTCGGCGACCGCCTGCGCCAAGCTGCACGGCCTCGGCATCCGCCACTCGTTCGTGGAGGGGCCGCGCCCGCTCAAGCCCGGCTACCAGGTGGTCGGGTCCGCGCTCACCCTGCAGTTCATGCCGCAGCGCGAGGACCTCGCCGCCGGCGACGAGCAGGAGTACGTGGAGCGGCACACCGCCCTCTGGCACGTGCTCGAGACGGTGCAGCCCGGCGACGTGCTGGTGATCCAGGCGTACGGCAGCCGGTTCTCGGGCTGCGTGGGCGACATCCTCGCGCGCTACTTCCAGCGCAAGGGAGGCGCGGGCATGGTCGTCGACGGCCGCATCCGCGACTCGGGCAAGATCCGCGACCTCGGGCTGCCCGTGTGGTCCACCGGCGTCACCCCGCACTACGCGTCGCAGTCCGAGCTGTTCCCCTGGGCCTTCGACGTGCCCGTCGCCGTCGGCGGCGTGCTCTGCATGCCGGGCGACCTCGTGGTCGCGGACGACGACGGCCCCGTCATCGTGCCCCGCGCGATGGCGGACCAGGTGGTCGCCTCCGCGCAGGACCACGAGGAGTGGGAGGGCTTCAGCCGCCAGCGCCTCGACGAGGGCGCCCGCCTGAGCGACTACTACCCCCTGACCCCCGACACGCGAGGGGAGTTCGAGGCATGGCGTTCCGCGCAGGGCTCCGCCCTCTGACGCCGGCCGGCGACGGGCCCGACACCGTCGCCGCGTCGTCGTTCGGCCTCGGCTGCGCGCCGATCGGCAACCTGTTCACGCCGGTCGCGCAGGGCGACGCCGAGGCGACGGTCGGCCGCGCGCTCGAGCGCGGCGTCCGCTTCTTCGACACCGCGCCGCACTACGGCGCCGGGGTCAGCGAGCAGCGCCTCGGCGCCGCGCTGGCCGGCGTCGACCGCGACTCCGTCGTCCTCGCGACGAAGATCGGCCGGACGATCGTGGACGCCGGCGGCGTCTCCGTCCCCACCGGCGGCACCGGCACGGGCACGGTGGGCGACCTCAGCCGCGACGGCGTGCTCCGGTCGCTCGAGGGCAGCCTCGAGCGCCTGCGCACCGACCGCGTCGACCTGCTGTACCTGCACGACCCGGAGGACGTCGACGCCGCCCTGCGCGGCGCGCTGCCCGCGCTGCTGGAGCTGCGCGACCAGGGCGTCGTGCGCGCCGTCGGCGTGGGCATGGTGTGGACGGAGCCCGTCGCGCGGTTCGTGCGCGAGGCGGCCGGCGTGCTGGACGTCGTCATGCCCGCCGGGCGCGTCACCCTGCTGGACCGCACCGCCCTGGACGACCTCCTCCCCGCCGCCCGTGAGCGCGGCGTCGGGGTGATCGCGGCCGGCGTCTACAACTCCGGCGTCCTCGCCGACCCGGTGGCCGCCCCGTTCTTCGACTACCACCCCGCGTCCCCGGACCAGGTGGACCGGGCGCTGAGCATGGCCGCCGCGTGCGAGGCCGCCGGCGTCGACCTGCCGACCGCCGCCGCCCGCTACCCGCTGCGCGTCCCCGGCGTCGAGGCCGTCGTCGTGGGCGCACGCACCCCCGCCGAGGTGGACGTCTTCGCGGACGCCGCCGACGCCGTCGTGCCCGACCCCCTGTGGGCCGAGCTCGACGCGATCGCCGCCCCCGCTCCCGCCACCCGCCCGTGACCCCGCCGACCGGCGCCGAACAGGCGGTGGTGCACGTTCTCGACCCTGAGAACCGGACCCCCCCCCCGTTTGGCCCCCCCCGGGGGGGGGTAGGC